>NZ_CP014691.1:1500000-1800000 GCF_002005465.1 Neoasaia chiangmaiensis
CCCGTGCCCTGCGCGAATATGGCGGGTTCACCGGCGAAATCCGCGCGACGGGACACCTGCTGCCCGATCAGGCCAACCACCTCCGCCGCGTCGGCATCGACAGCGTCGAGTTGCCCGATGATGCCGACCCATCCCCCTGGGAACGCGAGCGGCATCGCTTCCATACGGCATATCAGTTCTCCGTCGGCGGCGAATCCGGGCCGCTTTCCGGGCTGCGTCGGGCGTTGACCTGATCCAGCACCCCGCGCGCTGCCCGATTGTGCGGCGCGCCCGGTCGCCAGATGGCGCCATGCGCCATCGTGCTGCCTCACGACATCCTGACAGGCGGTGACCGCACGTCACGCCCCGAAGAGACTGATCCCGCCCTGAATGACGGGTCCATTCCCGCAATGCAGCTTCATATCGCCGGTTGACCGTCGCCCGCTGCATCTCGAACGCGCACGGGCATCACGTGAAACCCTCTGATCCGCCCGGCATCCGAACGAACCTGATTATGAACATTTCAAGAAACCGTTAACGCCCCTCTGTTCTCCTGAATATGGACCGTGAAGAAGGCGATGGTCAGAGACAGGGAAGATAACCCGCTATGCTTCACTTCGCACCGTCGTCCACAGGCTCACTCATCGCGCTTGGCCTTTGTTTCCTTCTGGTATGCATTTTCGAATTCGCCAATGGATTTCACGATACGGCGAACGCCGTGGCGACCGTCATCTACACGAACTCGCTCAAGCCCCGCGTGGCCGTCGTGTGGTCGGGTCTGATGAACCTGCTGGGCGTCATCCTGGGCGGCATCGCCGTCGCCTACGCGCTCGTCGAACTTCTGCCACCCGATGTGCTGACGCCGCCCAACGGTAATCCGGCCGTGCCGATGCTCGTCGCCCTGTTCGGCACGGCGCTGGCCTGGAACCTGTTCACATGGTGGTTCGGTATTCCGAATTCGTCATCGCACTGCACGATCGGCGCGCTGATCGGCATCGCCATCGGCGATTCGTTCATCCATGCGCGCGATCTCGGCCATAGCGTGGACTGGAGCCAGATCTGGAAAGTCCTGCGCGCCCTGGCCATTTCACCCCTGCTCGGCTTCTTCCTGGCGGGCCTGCTCTATCTGGTCATCCGCGCCGTCGTGCGCATGCCGGCACTCTACACGCCGCCCAAGCCGGACGAGGCGCCCAATCCAATCGTCCGCGCGCTGCTGATCCTGACCTGCACTTCGGTCAGCTTCTCCCATGGCAGCAACGACGGACAGAAGAGCATCGGCCTGATCATGCTGACGATCATCGGACTGATGCCCGCGACTTTCGCGATGAACCCCGCCCACCCGACCGATCGCGCCCATCTGGCGCAGATCGCCCTGTCATCCCGCCCCCTGATCGCGCAATACGACCGCTATTCCTTCAAACCCGATGCCCTCGCCTCGATCGATCGCCTGGGCACGCCGAGCAACCCGGCCACCCCGTCCGAAGTGCGTGGCGACGTCTATGAAATCCTCTCGGGCCTTCGCGCGGTCAGCGCCAATCCGGCCGCCTCGGGCCAGGAGAAGCACGACGCCGCGCGTCTGGCGGCCGACCTGCGTCCCGACGTGGAATACGCGCCTTACTGGGTGCGAGTCCTCAGCGCCCTCTGCCTCGGCATCGGCACCATGGTCGGCTACCGCCGCATCGTTCACACGCTGGGTGAAGGCATCGGCAAGCAGCATCTCACCCCCGCGCAGGGTGCCGCTTCCGAACTGGTCGGCGCCGGCCTGATCGCCTCCGCCGGTTACACCGGGCTACCGGTCTCGACCACGCATATCATCACCTCCGGCGTGGCCGGCACGATGGTCGCCGCAGGGTCCGGCATCAACATGAAGATGCTCGCCAAGATCGCACTGGCCTGGGTCTTCACCCTGCCCGTCACGATCACCGTTGCCGCAACGGTGTTCTACGTTCTGTCCTGAACGGCCGATACGACGAGGATCAATCCGACGCCTCCGGCTGCAACAGCAGCCGGACCTGACTGCGCAACGCGTCCATGGTGAAAGGCTTCACCAGGACGCGCATATTATCCTCGAGCACACGGTCCGCGAATACCGCCTGCTCCGCATAGCCCGTGATGAACAGCGTCCGCAGACCCGGTCGCACCACGCGTGCCGCATCGGCCAGTTGCCGACCGTTCATGCCACCCGGCAACCCCACATCCGTCACGAGAAAATCCAGCGCCCGGTCCCGGTCCTGCAGGATCGCAAGCGCCGAGAGGCCATCCGCTGCCTCATGCACGGTAAAGCCCATTTCCTGCAACGTCTCCCGCGCCACAAGGCGCACGGTCGGCTCGTCGTCCACCAGCAGAACATCCAGCGCCCCGACCGTCGCCAGATCGTCGGCCACCGCCTCCTGCGACGGGAATGTCTCCGACACCGCCTCGACCGGCAGATATTTCGGCAACATCAGGCGCACCGTCGTCCCCTGCCCGATACGCGATTCGATATCGACCCGCCCGCCGGACTGACGCGCGAAGCCATAGATCATGCTGAGACCCAGCCCGGTTCCCTGTCCCAGCGGCTTGGTCGTGAAGAACGGATCGAAGGCACGCGCCAGAATCTCCGGCGCCATGCCGACCCCGGTATCCGACACGCTCAGCACGAGATAGGGGCCGGGCATCAGGTCGCGGTCGCGCGCTTCCGTGCCGCGCAGGTCGCAATTGGTCGTGGTGATCGACAGGCAACCGCCATCCGGCATCGCATCGCGCGCATTGATGCACAGATTCAGCAGCGTGTTCTCAAGCTGGTTCGGATCGACCAGCGTCCGCCGCAGCCCAGGCTGCAATCGCACATCCAGCGTCACGGACGGTCCGATCGTGCCGCGAATGAGATCGATCATGCCCTCGATCTGCGTGTTCACATCCGTCGGGCGCGGATCGAGCATCTGCCGGCGCGAGAACGCCAGCAACCGATGCGTCAGGGCCGCCGCCCGGCCCGCGGCATTCTGCGCCGAGGCGATATAACGCATCAGCCCGTCGGTCCGGCCCTGGGCGATCCGCCGTGACAGCAGTTCGAGCCCACCGCCGATACCGCTCAGCAGATTGTTGAAGTCGTGCGCCAGACCGCCCGTGAGTTGCCCGACCGCCTCCATTTTCTGCGCCTGACGCAACTGCTCCTCAAGCTCGATCCGGTCCGTCACGTCACGACCGATGGAGTAGATCTCCGCCCCCTGCGGCACGCCGGACCAGTTATACATCCGCCACGTGCCATCCCTGTGCCGCAGACGCAGGTCAAGCTGCCGCACCGGCTGCGCCGCCCGCAGGCGCCGCATCGCCTGCGCCGCGGCCTCGATGTCGTCGGGATGGACCAGCGTCTCGAACGCCCGACCCAACAGCTCCTCCGGCGTGTAGCCCAGCGCATGGCGCCACGACGGATTGATCCGCCGCAGGCAGCCCAGACGATCGAACACCGCGAGAAGATCACCCGTGATCGACCAGATGTTGTCACGCTCGCGCGTGCGCCGCGCCACCTGCTCCTCAAGCGTTTCATTGATGCGCCGCAACGCGACCTGCGCGCGCGTCTGCCGGATCGCGGCCCAGGTGCGATCGGCAACGGCCTGCGCGAAAGCACTGTCACCCTCCGTCCAGTGATAGACACGCGGGAAATGCACGAACACGATGGCGATAAGCCGCCCGGCATCGATCAACGGCACGTTCATGAAGGCCCGTATGCCCAGCGCACGCAGCTGGGGCGCCGTGTCGACGGTGCGCGCATCGCTTTCGATGTCGTCGACCGCCACGACCTCACCGCGCTTCAACGCATCCACATACTGACCGTAGGCGGAGAAAGCATGCAGCCCGACGACGCTCCGCTGTATCGCATGCGCGCGCCAGTCGGCCTGAACCGTCACCAGTTCACGCACATCGTCCACATCGCCGAAGCCCGCCTGATCGGCCTTCAGCACACGCCCCAGCACCGCGCCGCACAGCCGCAGCATCTCGTCGATATCGTCCAGCGCACGCAGGCCGTCACCGAAGCTGACAAGCGCCTCCTGCCGCGCCGTCTCGCGTTTGCGCGCCTCGATATCCAGCAGGATGCCACACACCATCGGCGAGAGATCGCCCATCACGTGGTTGCGCCGCCCACTGGCCTCGATCCAGCGCCAGCCGCCGCCGGGCTCATGCACGCGGAACTCGACCCGGAACGCCTCGCTATGCTCGCGCGCCTGCATCAGCGCGCGATGGATCATGTCGATGTCCGACGCGGCAATACGCTCATAGAACATGCCCAGCGGCACACCCGTTTCCAGACGCGCCGGACTGATCCGCAACACCTGCGCCATGCGCGCGTCGCCCGTGATCTCGTCCCGCACCGGATCGTACCGCCAGGTGCCGAGGATCGCGCCGGCGTCGAGCGCGATATCCATGCGCTCGATCGCCTGATTGGTCAGCGTCTGGTCGCGCGCCACGCTCAGAAGCCGCTCCGGATGACCATCCTTGCCCAGGATCGGCGTGACGACCACCTCCCAGAAGCGCGCGTTGCCCTTGCCGGTCTCGGCATAGGCGCTGAAACGCCCGACCTGCCCCGCCTGCGCGGCGGCCAGCGCCTGTGCGGCAGCACGCTGCCCCGCCTCGCCTCGCCACAGCGACGTCCAGTCGCGGTTCAGCAACGGCGTCGGTGTCTCCAGCTCCATGGCGCGCAGGCCGCCCTCGCTGATGAAGGTCAGATACCCCTTCAGATCGTGCAACTGGATGACGTCGTTCGAACTCGCCAGCATCCGGTGCATGAATGCTTCGCTGACACGTAACGCTTCCTGTGCTTTCAGCGCCGCTGTCACGTCCACGACCAGCCCGCCATAACCGCCGTCACGTTTATGGCCTTCCCAGAGCAGATACCGCACGCTGTCGTCCGGCTGTCGCAAGGCGATGGCGCGTTCCGGCGTATCGCCCAGCCACGCGTCGATCTCCCTGCCGCCATACGTGCTTTCCGGCGGCACGCGCGCCGCAATCATCTCCCACGACACGCCCGCTTCCAGCATGTCGGCGGAAATGCCGAGCAATCCCGCGCAATGCGCATCGCCATGCAGCAACCGCCGTTCACCATCCCAGGAGAAGAAACCCAGAAGCCCGGTGCGCAACGCATCCGTCACCTGCTGGCGGCTCTCGCCCAGTTCCAGTCGGGTCTTTCGTAGCTGGGTGCGATCACGCAGCAGTTTGATGTAACCGATCTGCCGCCCATCGTCGTCCTCAAGGCGCAGCATCTCGCCCGATGCCCAGAAACGGCTGCCATCCTTCCGCCGATGCCAGCGCTCATCCGACGCACGCCCGGTTTCCCGGGCCTGCTTCATCTCGTGGTGCGGTCGCCCCGAGGCGACATCTTCCGAGACGAAGATGGTATCGATCCGACGTCCGAGAATTTCCGCCGCCGGCCAGCCCAGCACATGTTGGGCACCCATATTCCAGCCGGTGATGTGACCCTGTAGATCGAACGTGATGATGGCATCGTCGATCGCCCCATCCAGCATCCGGCGGCGATGATCCGCCTCATCTTTCAACACCAGCAGACGATGCCCGCTCGCCAGAACCTCCGTCGCCATCCGGGCGAAGCGCAAGACGGCCTGCCGGGCCGCCTCGTCCAGCGAGGCCCCGACGCACAACGCACCATGCAACCGGCGATCGCGCCGATGACGCATCGCGAACAGGGACCAGCCGGACAGGGAGGCAAGCCCCGCCTCCTCCGCCGTCGTCACGGGCCGCTCCGCGAGAAGCATCCGCACCCGTTCGCCTGCCGCCACCGGCCAGGCAGCATGCCCGCTCCCGGCCTCGGGAAAGAGGCGCACGCCGGAATCGTCGAAAAGCGCCATCATGACGCGACTGTCGCCAAGCCGGTCCGCTACGGACGCGACGATATCCGCCAGGGCGGCATCGATTTCGTCCGGATACGAGGTCACACTGCTTCTCCCGATCAATCCTGCCCAGTCAAACGCCACCCTGCCACGAAATCAACCGTTTTGGGCTTCTTCGTAGGTAATGACATCGAACTTGGACAAAACCGCCGATCCGAAAGCGGTCGAGATCGCCACATCGGTTGCATCCCGCCCGCGCGCCATCAGGATGCGCCCGATGCGTCGCCGGTTGTGGCGCGCATCGAAAGTATACCAGCGACCACCGAGATACACATCGAACCACGCCGAGAAGTCCATCGGGTCGTCGCAGGGCGGCACACCGATATCCCCGAGATAACCCGTGCAATACCGGGCCGGGATATTCATGCAGCGACAGAACGCTACGGCCAGATGCGCGAAGTCCCGGCACACGCCCACCCGCTCGTTGAAGCCTTCGAACGCGGTGCGCGTGGATCGCGCCTGCTGATAGTCGAATCGAATGCGCTCATGCACGTAATCGACGATCGCCTGCACCCGCGTCCAGCCGGGCGCGACCCCGCCGAACAGGGACCACGCGATGTCGGAGAGCCTGTCGGTCTCGCAATACCGACTGCCGAGCAGATAGACGATCACATCGTCCGGCAATTCCTCGACCGGATGCTGGCGCGCACCGGGCGCCTCGTCGTCAAGCGCGCCGGAATCCTCGACGGTGAACTCGGCCCGAACGCGCAGACCACCCGGCGGCGCCGTCACCCGCGTGCAGACGTTGCCGAACCCATCGCGATAGTCATGGTGCGGCACCGGCGGATCGAAATGCATGAGCTGCGGCGTCCGCAGATCATGGTCACGGCTCGGATGCACACTCAGCATCAATAACAACGGCGTCGAGAACTCGGTTGCGAAAGCGATATCGTAGCCGGTGCGAATGAGCATTGAGTCGTCCTTGTCGATTCAAAACGATACCATATTTCCGCGATACGGTCTTATGCGCCGTCTCTAGCGTTTTTCCGCCGGTCCCGGTTCCCCGGACCATTCACAAAGCCTGAAGATGTGGCACCGGCAACGCAGTGTCGGCGCTGGCGTCGGTGACGCGAACCGTGACATCCATGCCCAGGAAATCCGCCGGCAGGCCGTTCCATGTCCCGGCCAGCGGCACGGCCTGCCGCCAGTCGCGCACGCTGGCCACGCGAATGAGATCGCGCGATCCCACGATGCCGTTGGTCGGGTCGAAATCGACCCAGCCCAGCCCCGGTACGAACACCTCCAGCCAGGCATGCGTCGCGCCGCCGCCGTGATGATGCTCCCCGCGCGGCGAATAGAGATATCCGGTCACGAAGCGCGCCGCGAACCCCAGGCTGCGCACCGCCTCGATCATCAGAACCGCATAATCGCGACATGTGCCGGAACACAGCGCCAGCGTCCGCGCCGGCGACTGCGTGCCTTCCTCGAACCGCGCGCGGTAGGAGAATTCGCTGTCGATCGCCTGCGTCATGTCGCTCAGCAGATCCAGCGTCGGCGTCTCCGCACCCCGCAGGAAGCGCCGCGCCCATCGCCCGACCGCATGATCGGCGTCCTCGATGGAAGGTTCACGCAACCGGCCGAGATCGGGGCTTTCGGCCGCATCATAGCCGAACGGCCATGTCGCGGCGTATCGCGCCACGTCCGACTGACGCGGCGTCACGGGCGTATGGTCAAGCCGCAGGCGATTGACGACCCGCAGCTCCTGCGCGCGCATCGCCGGCGTGAATGACGTCACGACATTGCCGAAGACATCCTGCACATGCCGCATCGCCACCGGCGCGGGCGAAATCTCCACCGACCAGGATTGCAGGATCTGGTCGGCACTGTCGCGGGGACGGCCCAGAAGGCGATGCTCCCCGAAGCCGACGGAACGGCGGTAACGGTAGATCGTCGTATGTTCGACCGAAAGGATCGGCATTATCGATGCGCCCCGCCTGCGATGGGACGGACAGCATCGATATTTTTTCAGCCTAACGCAAGAAACCACTGCGCCATACGACGATCACAGCGATGCGGTGATGCCGCCATCGACCATCAGCACATGACCGTTGACGAAACTCGACGCCTCGGAAGACAGAAACACCGCCGCGCCGACCAACTCCTCGACCTGCCCCCAGCGCGCCGCCGGCGTGCGCTTGCTGAGCCAGTCCGTGAACGCCTCGTCGGCCACCAGCGCCGCGTTCATCTCCGTCGCGAAATATCCCGGCGCCAGACCGTTGATCTGCAAGCCGTGCCGCGCCCAGTCCGTCGCCATGCCTTTCGTCAGGTTCTTCACGGCACCCTTCGTCGCCGTGTAGGGCGCGATGCCGGGACGGGCGAGTTCGCTCTGCACGGAACAGATATTGACGATCTTGCCGCGTCCGCGCGGGATCATGTGCCGCGCCACGGCCTGGCCGACAAAGAACACGGCGTTGAGATTGGTCGAGATCAACGCATCCCAGTCGGCGCGGGGAAACTGGTCGAGCGGCGCGCGACGCTGGATGCCGGCATTGTTGATGAGGATGTCGATCGGGCCGATCTCATCCTCGATCGCCGCCACGCCATCGATGACGGCCGCCTGATCCGTCACGTCGAAAGCCCGGACCTGCGCGTCGATGCCCTCATCCCGTAGCGCACGCCGTGATTCGTCCAGGCGCTCCGGATCGCGGCCGTTGAGAACGACCTCCGCGCCATGGGCTGCCAGCCCGCGTGCCAGCGTCAGACCAATGCCCCTTGAGGCCCCGGTCACGAGGGCACGCCGCCCGGCGAGAGAAAATAACTTGGAATCCTGCAAGACCGTCTCCGTTATCTGCGACTAACGCTTTCCTGCTTAGCAGCGATGGCCGAGACGGGCAGGACAAGTCTTTGTGCGCGCCAGCACGATCACGAAACACCCGCCCCGGGCATCGTGCAGCGCGCACGCGAACCGGTTACGGCGTGCCGGTATCCTGCCGCTCGAAAGCGCCGGCAATGCGCAGATGCACATCGTCGCCCACGACCGGGAGATACTGCTTGATGCCGAAATCACCGCGCCGGATCGTGCCAGTCACCTCGAAGCCAACGGTGAACGCCTTGTCGATCGGATTGACGCCCGATCCCATCAGATGCGCCTTGAGCGTTACCGGACGCGTCACGCCATGCAGCGTCAGATTGCCGATCACCGTCGCGCTGGATTTGCCATTCAACGTGACGGAGGTCGATTCGAACGTCGCGTTCGGATATTGCGCCGCGTCGAACCAGTCCTTGGCCTTCAGTTCGTCCGTCAGCTTCGGCACGGTCGTCTGGACGGAATCGACCGGAATGGTCACCGTCAGTTTCGACGCCGCCGGATGTGCCGGATCGAGCACGAGCGTGCCCGACGCGTTCGAGAAGAGCCCGGTGTAATTCGTGAAGCCGAAATGCGAGAGCGAGAATTCGACCTGCGTATGACCCGGCTCGACATGGTAGGTGCCCGCCTTCACCGCGGTCGGGCTGGTGGACGCCACGCCCTGTGCGTGACCTGTCGAGACTGTGGCAGCAGCGAATACGGCGGCGAGAGATGCGGCACGCAGGGTGCGCGAGGAGATAATCATATTCTTGTCCATTCAGGGCAACGACCGATCCGTTGGGAACGATCGCCGCGTGCTCCGGTTTTTCCTGTTTGTGGGCAGGTCAGGCGTTCAGCGCACCAATCGCCGCCTCGGCCTGGTCCAGGGCCGACGCCCTGGCGTCCTCGCCCTTCGACAGCCCCTCGGCACGGATGAACGTGACGTCCGTCAGGCCGATGAAGCCCAGAACGGCCTTCAGGTAGCTCTCCTGATGATCCAGCCCCGCCGCCGGGCTTCCGGCCGAATAGATACCGCCACGTGCGGAGCCGATGAACACCTTCTTGCCGGATGGCACCAGGCCTTCGGGACCATTCGCGCCATAGCGGAACGTCTTGCCGGCGACCACGATCCGGTCGATCCAGCTCTTGAGTTGCGCCGGAATGGCGAAGTTGTACATCGGCGCGCCGATCACGATCACATCGGCTTCGAAAACCTCGTCGATATGACCGCTTCCCTGCACCAGATCGGCCGTCAGCGATGCATCGTCGACAATGGCGCCCTGAAAAGCCGCCAGATGGCCGCCGGACAGATATCGCAACGGGTTCGCGCCAAAATCGTGATGGACCACCGTCGCATCCGGATGAAGCGCCTTTTCACGCGCGACGATCGATGCCGTCAGTTTGCGGCTGACCGAATGATCGCCCAGAATGCTTGAGTCGATATGAAGAATTTTCATCAGAGCCGTTTCCTCAAGGGAAGCATTGATTGACACGGCTTATCTGTTCCACGACGGAAACCATGTGAACAGCCATGATATCTCGACATTATCCATCGGCATAACCGATGGACCGTCACTATCCCCACGCCTTGGGCGGCACCCAGCCATGTCCCGGAAAGCTCGCCACATCATCCCGCCGAAGTGAACCGGACGATAACGGCACCACCTCCCGGGGACAGGCACGCAGCCGTTCGATCAACCACCGCCCCGCCGGTCCCGGCGGTGTCGCGGCCGCATAGATCGCATGCATCGGCAGGACCAGCCCGTCGGTCGGGGCGTCTTCCACCGCCAGCCGCACAAGCCGCCCCTGCGCCAGATCGTCCTCCACCAGATGCAGCGGCATGCCACCCCAGCCCAGACCGTCCAGCAGGAACGCATGCTTGGCGAACAGATCGGCCAGCCGCCACGTCTGCGGCGAAAACACGCCCAGTTCCCGCCCCCTGGAAAGGTCGGAACGATCGGTCAGGACCAGCTGGACGTGGCGGGCAAGTTCCTGCTGCGGGATCACACCCTCATAGCCCGCCAACGGATGTCCACGTGCCGCCACCATCACCAGACGCACGGCCGTCAGACGTTCGGCCTTGATATGGGTCGGCATGACCGGCAGCGAACCGACAATACCAAGCCCCGCACGACCGTCGATCACCGGCTGGTAGGCCGCTCCCAAAGCCTCGACATACAGCCGAAGCCCCACGCTGGGGAAATGCTCCCGAAACTCCCGCGCCGCACGCGTAATGGCTTCCAGTGGAAAGAAAACATCCACCACCACGGCCAGCTCGGCTTCCAGCCCCGTCGCCATTCCCCTGGCGCGCGCCTTCATCCCGTCCACGCCACCGATGACATTGCGCGCATCCGCCAGCAGCGCCGCGCCTTCCGTCGTCAGGACCGGATAGCGTCCCCGGCGGTCGAAAAGCGCCACGCCGATCTGCGCCTCCAGCCCGCTTACCAGTTCGCTGACCACCGATTGGGAACGCCGCAGCTTGCGCGCGGCGGCAGAGAAACTACCCTCGTCCACTGCCGCCACGAAACCGCGCAGTTGATCCAGCGAAACGCCATCCAGCATGTTTGCGAATCTACCGTTCCGAACCCGATGACAGCATCATGCGAGCCCATTGAAAAGCGATGTCGAGAGATAACGCTCCGCGAACGACGGCGCGATCGTCACGATCGTCTTGCCTTCATGCTCGGGCAGCGCCGCCAGCCGTATCGCCGCCTGCAATGCCGCGCCAGAGGAAATGCCGATGGGAATGCCTTCCACCCGCGCACAGCGCCGCGCAGTGGCGATGGCATCCCGCTCGGAAACATCCAGCACGCCATCCAGCGCATCGACATCCAGTGTCTGCGGACGGAAGCCCGGCCCAATTCCCTGAATGCCGTGCGGGCCCGGTCCATCGCCGTTCAGAACCGCGCTTTCCGCCGGTTCGACGCCGAAGACCCTGAGGCTCTTTTTCCGCCGCTTCAGCGCATGGGCAATGCCGGAGGCCGTACCACCGGTTCCCACGCCCGCCACGACCACATCGACAGCCCCGTCAGTATCGGCCCAGATCTCCTCCGCCGTCGTCTTCGCATGGACCAGCGGGTTCGCATCATTGTCGAACTGGCCCGGCATCCAGGCATCCGGCAACGTCTCGACCAGTTGCTGCGCCCGCTTGATGGCGCCCGCCATGCCCAGTTCCGTCGGCGTCAGTTCGAGCTGCGCATCCATCAGCCGCATCATGCGGCGTCGCTCGATCGATGCACTTTCAGGCATCGTCACGATCAGCCGATACCCCATCGCCACGGCCGCGAATGCCAGCGAAATGCCGGTATTGCCGGATGTCGGCTCGACCAGCACGGTGCGCCCCGGCGTGATTACGCCCCGGGCTTCCGCATCGCGCAGCATGGCCACGCCAATCCGATCCTTGACGGAACCAAGCGGATTGAAGAATTCCAGCTTCAGCAGGATCCGCGCCTTGATGTCGTCATGCTCCGTCAGCCGCGGGAGCGCCACCAGTGGCGTGCCGCCGACCGTCTCGGTGATCGATTCATAAACGCGGCCGCGCGGCGCGGCGTAGTGCTGCACGCTTTTCGTCGTCTTTTTTCTTGCGCCCGTCACCGCCTGCTCTCTCCGTTCAGATATCAGGATTGCTATGCGCCGCCAGTATAAGGTGATTGCCGCATTCCGGCAAAGTTATACGCGGTTTTCACATATCGGCGTCGTAATTCAGAATACGGATACCCTGACCGAACCGACCGTCATCGGATCATCTTGCGAATGACACCCAGCAGTTCATCGATCGCCGCCTGGCCACCTTCGTCGCTCAGCGCGCGCCGGACGCAACCATTGGCATGACTGGAGAGAACTTCGATCGCGACACCGTCGAGCGCCGATTTGGCGGCCGATATCTGCGTGAGGATATCGACGCAGTAACGGTCGCTCTCGACCATGCTGCGCACACCCGCCACCTGCCCCTCGATCCGGCGCAGGCGATTGACCAGCGCCCGCTTGTTCGGCTGCGTCACCCGGCGAGGATCATCCGGCATCGCCGACATGTCGCAACATGCGTCCTGTTCGTCCTGCGCCATTTCTGCCCTCCGGTTCGGCTCCGGCCAAAGGCTTACGGCGTCAATGGCTTGAGGTCGAGCGCCTTCTCCACCAGCGGCCATGGCACGATGCCCACGCCATAGATCGCATTCAGGGCATCCGGCAACGTGGCCGGCGAACCTGGCACCCCCTTCTGCTGCGTGTATTCGGCGATCGTGCGATCCATCAGGATCTTGCCGGTGACATAGCTCGTGCCGTAACCCGGCTGCCGCAGATAAAGCATCTGCTCGAAACCGACCAGCGGCGTGTCCGGATCGGAATAACCACGCGGCGTATGCGCGGCATGGAACTTGCCCGCCATCGCCAGATCCATACGGTTGGCCTGCACGTAAAGCGACGCCAACCCCCGTGCCGCGCGATTGGCCAGCATGATCCAGACCAGTTCGCGCCCACGCGGCTCGCTGTCATACAAACCCGCGCGCATGACGAGTTCCTCGAACCCGGTCGCGAAACCCTCCGACCGTGCGGCATAGATGTTGAAAAGCGGGGCACCGGCACGCACCGGATCGGCATTCGGCTCGAAACGGATTTTCGCCAGTTCGACCCAATGGATATCGTGCGAATACAGCGGCAGCGGGTCGAGACTGGTCACGTTGCTGAAGAAGTCGCGCTCCCCCGGCGCCACGTAACCGATCTTCTGCGCCGCCAGCGCCGCACGATACCGAGCCTCATCAGGCGCGAAACGATTATCCATGACGAAATTCACGTATGTCGCCATTCGCGCATCGTCGAAGGCTCGATATGCCGCGGGCGTGCGATCCGCTTTCAGCGGCGGCAGCGCGCGATGATGCCACTCCTCCTCCGCCAGGGCGGCATCGGCGCGGGCCAGCTCGCGCTTCAACAACACGACCTGCTCCGCCCAGCTATACGGCACGCATTGCACGTGCTGCATATACCAGTCGTAATTTTCAATGCCGACGCCCGAAGGCCCATTTTTCGTCGGCGCCTGCGCCTTTACCCAATCGCGAAATTCCCGTGTCGCGACCATGGCGTCCTGCGCTGCCTTGCGCACCGCTTCCGGCGCCCCCTTCAGGCTCGCGTTTTCATGACCGTTGAAGGTCCGCATCGTCAGCGAGCCGTCCAGCAACTGCGACAGGATCTTTTCCTGATGCGTGAACGTGCGGTCGCCATAACGCCACAGATCGGCGGCATTGCTGCCCTGAAGATCGACCCGCGCCCGCGCCAGCAGACGAGGCACACCGCGCAGCCGGTTCGCCAGCGATGCCGCGTCCCCGGCACTCAGCGGATAGCGATATTTGAACAGGTCGATGACGTCCGCCGACTGTCCCTCATGCGCCGGGACATCGCTCTCCTCACCGAAAACCGTGCGGTAGAAAGACGGATCGCGCGACCAGGGCTGCAACACGCGCAAATCGAAATCCAGACCGTCAACCTCGGCGCGGATGAGATCGAGATCAACCTGGGATTCACGGTTATGCGCTGATGCGGCAAGCGCATCGATCCGACGACGATAAGGTTCGATTCCGGCACGTTTTTCGGATAGCGCCGCCGCACTGAAATCCGCCGCGCCATCCACCTGTTTCGGCACGACGAAGCGGCGCCAGTCCTGAAACAACGACACGACGGACGGCGCAGGCGCTCCTTCGGCCCGATGCTGTGGGCCGAGAATGGCAAAGGCGCCGCCTCCCGCCAGAATGAGAAACCACCGGGCAGAAGCGCGACGCCATGTCATGAAACGGAAAACCCTCTCAGAACTGTGCGGCAACCGTGCCGAAGAATTCACGCGGCGCCGCGACGAACAGGTTCGCGTTGTCGTCGCCCGACACCGACGCCGCGCCATAAACGCCGCCGATATAGTTGCGATTGAACAGGTTCGAGATACCGAACGATGCCTTCATGTTGCGTGCAAACCCGATCTTCCCGAAATCATAGGAAAGATTGAGGTTCGACGACCAGTAAGCCGGAATGTACTGATCGTTGATGTAGGTCATGGCGCGACGGCTCGTATACGTCGTGTTGAAGTTGAACGCCGCCTGGTGCCACGTATAGCTCAGGTTCGCCTTGTACATGAACTTCGGATAGTAGACCTGATGCTTGCCCTTGATGTTGATCGTCGTGCCGTTATAGGGCAGCGCCGTGTCTTCATAGGTCGCATTGTTCCAGCTGAAGCTGTTCGTGATCTCCAGCCCATGAACCGGACGGATCGCGCCCAGCACGTCCGCGCCGTTCATCGTTTCGTGCCCGACATTCACGAAAGCCGCATACACATTGTTGGTCGGACCGCTCGTGATCGCCGCCAGACGGTTGATGTAATCCGTGTGGTAGAAATCCGCGCTGCCCGTGAAGAACTCGGAGTTGTAGCGATAGCCGACAACGTAGTTCCAGGTCCGCTCCGGACGAAGCGTCTGCTTGCTGGCGTTGAAAACGCTCTGTGCCGGATTGGCCGCGGACCCCAGACCACCCCACGGATTGCCCGCGCTGGACTGCTGGCCGAAATCATAGGCCCGCATGTTCTCCGCGATGTCCCAGTAGACCTCGTGATGGTTGAGGAAGTGGTAGTCCCAGTTGAAGTGCGGCAGAAACGCACTGGCCGCCGTCAGGCTGCCGGATGACGGATGGCTGTAATACGTGCCGAAGCTGGATGCGAGCGCAGCCGTCTGGTCAAAGCTTGTTCCGCCATGCGTCGTCTGCGTCAGGGAACGGAAGCCGCCCGTCAGGGTCATGCCCTTCGTGATGTGCCAGACGTCCTGCAAATAGAACTGGAACGTATTTGTATTGAACGCATCCGAGTACCACGTCGTGGACTGGTTTGCGTAATAGTTGCTTTTCGAGTTGTGCGCGGCGTCCTGACCGTCTTCATAAATCCGCATCGGATAATTGAAACGATCGTTCTCATACCAGATACCCGTCTGGATATCGTTGTTGCGCAGCTTCACATCGAAGCTCTGCGTAAATCCCAGACGACGCACATCCGGATGCCCGGCCTCATCCGCCATCAGCACGCCGGAGGACGGCGACGTCAGGAACGGGTTGGTGCCCTGATACACACCGTTCGAGACATGGCCATAAGCCACGGTCTTCGAGGTCACATTCGGTGCGATCTGGAATTCGCCCGTCACTGCGGAGAGATAATTCCGCTGCTCCTGCGTACCATCATAAGCAAAATCGCCGACTTCATCGTTCGTGATGCCGTTCGGCAGGCCCGGCGGAATGCCGCCGTTCTGCGCATAATACGCGTATTCCTTGGCCTTGGCATAATCCGGCTTCAGATAGGTCGTGTTACGTCCGAGCCGCCGCCAGAGGTTTTTCGTCAGGCTCATGAAATTATACTGGTCGAAATTCGAATAATCGAAGACCGCCGTAATCTTTCCATGCTCGCCGACCGGCTGCACCAGCTTGAAATTCGCCTGATGCTCCTGCTGGTCCCCATAGCCTTTCCAGAGATCCTGCGCCGTACGGGCATAGGATGCGTAGAACTTCGTGCCGCTCGAGTTGAGCACACCGCTATCCGCCCGCGCGAAGGTGCGGAACATGTCATAGCTGCCGAAGGTCTGGCTCACGCGCCCACCGGCCCTGTCGTCCGGATCGGCGGAGGTAAACGTGATCGCACCGCCAAGGGTCTGGGCCGAAGGCGTGTCCAGCGCACCGGCCCCCTGTGACAGGGTCAGGCCCGACAGGTTTTCCTGAATTTCCATCTGGTCCACGCCGAGGCCGTTCCAGTTATGGAATCCCTGCCCGCCCATCGGAATGCCATCCAGCGAAACACCAAGCTGGGACTGGTTGAAGCCGCGGATATAGAGCGTGTTGGCGACGGTATCGAGACCGAAAGCATCGTCGGACGCGAAGTTGGCGCCCGGCGTGGTCAACGCCAGGATCTGCATCGGGCTGGTGCCGGAGACGAAATGGTCCATCGTCTGGCGGGTCACCATCTCCACCGCGCCATGCGATGCGATGCGATGCGCCGATACGACGAGCGATTCCGGCGAGTGGGATTCCATGGCGCGTGGACGACGGCGCGCCGTCGCGGCAGGCGCCCCCGCACCCGGCAGCGTTGTCGCAGCCGTGGTGTGCCGCGTACTGCGATGCGTCACATGACGACGGTGCTTCGTATCGGTCGTGGCGGCGGAAGCCCCTGAAACCGGCATGACAGCCGCAACGCACCACGACAGCGCCGTACCGGCCAGCACGAGATTCAAACGGTTTCGAGATGTCGATTGACGACAGGACGATGCCATAACGATCTTCGATCCATTCTTTTATGTGTGTCGAAAAAACGCAGCCGATACAGTCATTACAGGCGCGACGGTTGCGTAACGTTATGGGACCGACATCATAACCCGCAAGAGGATCGAATTACAGGATCATTACAATTATCCAATATCCAAAAATTCACAAATCACCTGTTGTAAGCTGGCCACATTGAAAAATGTGCCCGCAACATTTAGCGACAGTCATTAAATCGCCGCAAACACCGCCGGTCAGATTCCGACCTGATGACCGATCTCGATCATCCGCTCGCGCGGCAGGGTAAAGCGATCGGAAGCCCGGACGGCGTTGCGATACAGGAAGCCGAACAGCCATCGCCGCGGCGTCGTCATTTTGGGATTTTTTGGATCGGCCACAATGTCGTCGTCACCCGCGAAGAACAGCACCTTGCCCAGATCGATATGGCACCCCTCCATCTTCGCATCGTGGAGGGCCGCAAACAGGTTCGGGATCTCGATGAAGCCGAACCGAACGCCAATCTGCCAGATACCCTCTTCCACCCGTTCGGACTGGATGCGCTTGCCGGACGCGATGCGCGGCACCTCGTCGAACTGCACGTTCAACACGACTGTCTGTTCCGGCAGCGCATGGAATACGGCCACATGCCGCGTCACGATCGGCGGAAACGAACTGTCCGAACGCGCCAGGAACACGCCCGCACCCGGTGTCCGTGCGATCCGTCCCTGCCGAAGATCATCGCGCACCGCGTCGGCGCGCTCGCCCAACGGCGCCAGCCCCGCGCGCAGAAGTTCGATGCCGCGCCGCCACGTCGTCATCACCGTATAGACCGCGAAGCTGATCAGCAGCGGGACATAACCGCCCGCCGCAATCTTCAGGAGATTGGCCGTAAAGAACACGACATCGATCCCGCCGAAGAAAAGCGCCACCGGGATCGCTTTCCACAAAGGCCACTTCCAGCGCGAGCGCATGACGTCGAACAGCAGCAGCGTCGTCATCAACATCGTCGTGGAAACCGCCGTCCCGTAGGCGCCGGAGAGTTTATCCGAGCTTTTGAACATCAGCACGATGCCCAGGGTCAGCGCCATCAGCAGCCAGTTGATGACCGGCACGTAGATCTGGCCATATTCCGTATCGGATGTCTGGTGAATCATCAGCCCCGGAAACCATCCCAGCTGCATCGCCTGACGCGTGAGCGTGAAAGCGCCCGTGATGATCGCCTGGCTGGCGATGATCGTGGCCAGCGTCGCCAGGATGACCATCGGCAGGATCAACCCATGGGGCATCGTGGCGAAGAACGGATTGTTCCGGACCTGCGGATGCTGGAGCAGGAAGGCCGTCTGGCCGGCATAACTCAGAATCAGCATCGGCAGGACGATCACACCCAGGGACAACCGGATGGCGGGCCGTCCCACATGGCTCATATCGGCATACAGCGCCTCCGCCCCGGTGACGGACAGGAAAACGGCACCCAAGATCACGAAGCTCTTCGCGCCATGATACCAGAGGAAGGTCATGCCGAACCAGGGACTCAGTCCTTCCAGCACTGCCGGATTATGCAGCAGCGAGAACAGTCCGATCCCGCCCATCGACAGGAACCACAGCGCCATGATCGGCCCGAATACCTTGCCGATATGCGCCGTGCCGAGTGGCTGGATCATGAAGATGCCGCACAGGATCGCCACGGTGACCGGCAGGATATACGGATGCAGGTCGTTGGTGACGACACCAACCCCTTCGACCGCGCTCAGGACCGAAATCGCTGGCGTAATGGCGCCATCGCCATACAACAGCGCCGCGCCGAACAACCCGGCCGCCGCGAGCAGGGTCGAACGGTCATGCCATCGCCTGCCGAAACGCGGCCCCACCAGCGACAGCAATGCGAGGATCCCGCCCTCGCCATGGTTGTCCGCGCGCATCACCACGACAGCATATTTGAGCGCCACGACCAGCAGCATCGTCCAGACCAGCAGCGAGAAACCGCCCAGAAGCGTCTCCCGATCCGTCATGCCGGTGTCGTTGATGACCGTCTGAAACGTATAAAGCGGGCTGGTGCCGATATCCCCGAAAACGATGCCGAGGGCCGCCAGCGCGCTCGGGAGAAGTTTCTGCTGCTGTTCGTCGGCCATCATGCTCTCATCGTTCTGTATGGGCCTTCAGAGTCGGCCCCTGACGCCTGTCTTGCGGCATCCGAAGCGCTATCAACGTTACGACTCCGATCAGGGATCATCGGACAGGGAAACAATTCTACGCATGTCCGAAACGCGTCGATAAAAAGGAGACGAACGCCCGCAATTTCGGGGAAACTGTTTTCTTCGGCGGATAAAGCAACCAGATACCCGGCTCCGGCTCAACCGAGAATCCCCATCGCCGATCATCGAACAGCTGCACAAGCCTCCCCGCCGCCAAATCCGACGTCACCAGCCAGCATGGCAGCAGTGCCACGCCAAGCCCCGCACAGGCTGCCGCGCGCAAGGCCTCGACATCGTTGGTGCGCAGGACACTGTCGATCGCCACATGTCCATGCCGCCCGTCGGAACAGTGCCACCACCACCGCTCCGTGCCCTGCGTCGTCGCCCCAAGGCAAGGCAGATCATGCAACATGTCCGGCAGGTGCAAATCCGCCCCAGCGCCAACCAAATCCGGCCGCGCCACGATCAGGCTGGGCGCATGCGCGAGCCGGCGCGCCACCAGCGTCGAATCCTCAAGCACCCCGATGCGCAGGACCGCATCCAGCCCCGCCGCGATCGGATCGGGGGGCGTCTCGGTCAATGTCGCTTCCAGCCGCACATCCGGAAACGCCTTTAGGAACGCGCCCATGGCGGGCATGACGACCAGCCGCCCGAACGCGCCGGGCATCGCCACCTTCAGCACACCCTGCGGTCGCCCGTTCCAGTCGCGGGTCGTCTGTCGCGCCTGATCGAGATCGGCCAGCACCGCCCGGGCCCGCCCGAGGAACAACGCACCCGCCTCCGTCAGATGCAGACGACGCGTGGACCGGTTGAACAGCGCCGCCTGCACATCCGCTTCCAACGCCGCGACATGGCGCGAAACGGTGGAGACCTTCACGCCGTGCTCCAGCGCCGCGCGTGAAAAACTGCCCCGATCCGCGACGGCCACGAAATGGCGCATCGCCATCAGGTAATCCATGTCCGCCTCTCACGTTTTTGCGCGCACAGGCATGACAGCATACCCGCACAAACTGTCATCCTTATTCCAAGTGACTGACAAGACAAGAAAAAGTGACATATTTCCCACCCGGGATGATCCATTGTTGCGCCGGACGCAAAATTCCTGTGCCGCCGCGGATATCGATAGGGCCGCACGCGCGTGTCTATCTCCACCCCACGGCAATGCTTCGCCGCCCGACAGGAGATCGATCATGAATGTCGCCGTCCTCGACCGCACAACAACCGACGTTTCCACCCCCGGCAACGGTCGTTTCTATGAATACAGCAAGGCCGCCAACCCGATCCGCCCCAGCCTGACGCCGCGCATCCCCTACCATTTCTTCGCCCCCTCCCTTTATGCCGGGGGCGAAACGCGGATCGTGCCGCTCGATCTGAGCGAAGCGCTGAAATGTCCCTCTCCCGCAACCGGCCCCGGCCTGTGCGCCAATTTCGTGCGGATCATCCGGGGTGACGCACTGACGCTCCGGCCCAACGCCACCTCGATGGTGTTCTACGTCCATCGCGGTCATGGGCAGGCGCGCTGCGGCGATGTCGCCTTCGACTGGAAAGCCGGTGATTTCTTCGCCATTCCCGGCCCGACAGGCCTTGATCTGACCGCCGGCGATGATGCCGCGCTCTATGCCGTGAACGACGCGCCACTGCTGACCTATCTCGGCGCGACAGCGGACCATGCACGCTTCCGCCCGACCCTGTTCCGCGCGGAAGACGCCAACCGCGAACTCGCCGCCGCGATGAACGACCCCGCCGCCGCCGAACGCAGCCGTATCAGCGTCCTGCTGGCGGCCGATGAATTTCCACTGACGCGCACCGTCACCCACACGCTATGGGCGATGTACGGCATCATCGGCGCACATACCGAACAGAAGCCGCATCGTCACCAATCGATCGCCCTCGACTTCATCGTTGATTGCGCGCCGGGCTGCTATACGCTCGTCGGCCCGGAACTGGCGGCGGACGGCACGATCGCCAACGCCACGCGCGTGGACTGGGAATCCGGCTGCGCCTTCGTCACGCCGCCTGGCTACTGGCATGCGCATTTCAACGAATCCGGCGCTAACGCACGCCTGATCCCGATCCAGGATGCCGGTCTGCAAACCTACCTGCGCACGCTGGATATTCGCTTCACCTGATGTCACGAACGCTTTGGCGTGAGGCGCATGCGGTATCGGGTGGGCACCCTCGTCAGCCGTCATGCGTCACTGCATAAGCAGCTTTCCGGTGACCATGTCGCGTCGCCCTCCCGTGGAGCCCATCCCATCGTGTCGGATTACGTCAAACCCGCGCTCATTATTGCCAACATGATCGAGGCGGGCATCCTGAAAGCCGCCCTTCCGCTGCGCGACGTCATGATCCGCGCCATGCTGGCCGGGGCCTATCTCGCCTTCGTCACGACCATGGCATTCCTCGTCGCCGCGCAGACGGGCCAGTTCATCGTCGGCGCGGTCCTGTTCCCCGCCGGCTTCGCCCTCATCA
The DNA here is from genome assembly GCF_002005465.1 of Neoasaia chiangmaiensis. Taxonomy (NCBI): domain Bacteria; kingdom Pseudomonadati; phylum Pseudomonadota; class Alphaproteobacteria; order Acetobacterales; family Acetobacteraceae; genus Neoasaia; species Neoasaia chiangmaiensis. The sequence continues at coordinate 1,521,579 of NZ_CP014691.1, forward strand.
TCCTGCTGGGCATGGAACTGCTGACCGGCAATTTCGGCATGATGCCGCTGGCCTTCTTCGCCGGGCGCATCCCGCTCAGCGCCGTGTTCCGCAACTGGATCCTGGTGTTTGCGGGCAACCTGCTCGGCAGCCTGATCTATGCCGGCCTGTTCTGGATCGCCATCACCGATTGCGGCCATGTCGCGGGCGGCCCGCTGGCCGACAAGCTGCGCGCCCTCGCCGTCAGCAAGACCACCGCCTACGAAGCCTTCGGCGCGGCCGGCATGCTGACCGTGTTCGTCAAGGCCATCCTCTGCAACTGGATGGTCAGCCTCGGCTCGGTCGTGGGCCTTGCCTCCACATCGACCATCGGCAAGATCGCCGGCTGCTGGCTGCCGATCATGATCTTCGTCGCACAAGGCTACGAACATAGCGTCGTGAACATGTTCGCCATTCCCGCCGGCATGATGCTCGGCGCGCCTGTCAGCGTCGCCGACTGGTGGCTGTGGAACGAGATTCCGGTCACGCTCGGCAACCTTGTCGGCGGTCTCGTCTTTACCGGTGGCGCACTCTATATCACCTACCAGCATACACCGATCTCGAACCAGGACCCGGCCTCGCGCCCCGTCTGATCCGATATCGCCCAGACGCCTGAAACGATCAGCAGGAGAGCCCAACCATGGCCGAGCAGAAACCGCGTTTCGAGCCCTATAACCACCCCGCCGGCGGCTGGGGCGCGGCCAAGGCCACGGCCAAGGTACTGCTCGAGCAAAGCGTGGTGGCCAAGGGCTCTCGCGCTCTCCTGTCGATGAACAAGCCAGGCGGCTTCAAATGCCCCAGCTGCGCCTTCCCGGACCCCGACCGCGAGAAATCCCTCGAATTCTGTGAAAACGGCGCCAAGGCATTAGCGGTGGAAGCAACGAAGAAGCGCGTCACCCGCGCCTTCTTCGAGCAGCATACCGTCACCGAGCTCATGGCGCAGAGCGATTACTGGCTGGAGGAGCAGGGCCGCCTGACCGAGCCGATGCGTTACGACAGCGCGACCGACCGCTACGTTCCCGTTTCGTGGGACGATGCCTACGCGATGATCGGCGATCACCTGCGCGCGCTGGACAACCCCGACCAGGCTGAATTCTACACCTCCGGCCGCACCTCGAACGAAGCCGCGTTCCTCTATTCCATCTTCGTGCGCGCCTACGGCACCAACAATTTCCCCGATTGCTCGAATATGTGCCACGAGCCCACCAGTCGTGGCCTGCCAATGTCCATCGGCATGGGCAAGGGCACGATCGTCATGTCGGATTTCGACAAGGCGGAGGCGATCTTCGTGATCGGCCAGAATACCGGCACCAACTCGCCACGCATGATGAGCAACCTCGTCCATGCCCGCAAGCACGGCGTGCCGATCGTCGTGGTCAATCCGATGCCCGAACGCGCGCTGATCCGCTTCACCGAGCCGCAGGACCCGGTGCAGATGGCCACCTTCGGCTCCACCGCCATCGCCAGCGAATTCGTCCATATCCGCATCGGCGGCGACCTCGCCTTCATCAAGGGCGTCATGAAGGCGCTGTTCGAACGCGAGAACGCCGGCGAGAACATCCTCGACCGCGACTTCATCGCCGAGCATACAACGGGCTTCGACGCCATGCGCGAGGAGGTCATGACCCGGTCCTGGGATGACATCACCCGCATCTCCGGCATCGGCGAGGAACAGATCCGCCGCGTCGCGGATATCTATGCGCGCTCCAGGGCAACCATCGTGTGCTACGGCATGGGCATCACGCAGCACCAGCAGGGCGCGCGGATGATCCAGCAACTGGCCAGCTTCCTGATGCTGCGGGGCAATTTCGGCAAGCCGGGCGCGGGCATCGCGCCCATCCGCGGCCATTCGAACGTGCAGGGCGACCGGACCGTCGGCATCGACGAGAAACCGACCCCAGCCTATCTCGACCGCGTGCGCGATGTTTTCGGGTTCGAACCGCCGCGCGAACACGGCCATCATGTCGTGGAATCGATCAAGGCAATGATCGCGGGCACCGCGAAAGTGTTCATCGGGCTGGGCGGCAACTTCATCCATGCCGTGCCGGATACGCCCGTCGCCTATGAAGCCATGCGACGGCTGAACCTGACAGTCGGCATCGCCACCAAGCTCAATCGCGGCCATCTCGTGCACGGGCGCGATGCGCTGATCCTGCCTGTCATCGCGCGTTCGGAAATCGACCGGCAGAAGGGCGGCGTGCAGTTCATCACGATCGAGGATGCGATGTCGAACGTCACCTCGTCGAAAGGCATCCTCGAACCCGCCAGCGCGAACCTGCGATCGGAGATCGAGATCGTCTGCCGCATCGCCCGCGCCACGTTGCCGGACAGCGCCATCCCCTGGGAAAGCTATATCGACGACTACGACCTGATCCGCGACAAGATCGCCGCGGTCTATCCGAACATCTACGAAGGCTTTGTCGAAAAGATTCAGGACCCGAAGGGATTTCATCTCGACATCGCGCCGCGTCGCCGCGTCTGGCTGACACCGAGCGGCAAGGCCAATTTCCTTCTCTTCCCCGGCCTGGACGTGGACGACCCGATCGACGACCCCGCCATGCTGCGCCTGTCCACCATCCGCTCGCACGACCAGTTCAACACGACGATCTACAGCAACAGCGATCGCTATCGCGGCGTCTATAACGATCGCATGATCCTATTCATGAACGCGCAGGATCGGGCCGATCGCGGACTGCCGCCAAAGGCGCGCGTCGCGCTGGAAACCATCGCGGAGGATGGCATCACGCGTCGCGTCGATGGCCTGACGGTGCTGGACTATCCCATGCCGCGCGGCGCGATCGCCGGCTATTACCCGGAACTCAACCCGCTCCTGCCGCTGGGACATTTCGACGAAATCAGCGGCACGCCCGCCGCCAAGTCGATCCCGGTGCGCATCGCTGCGATCGAAACCGCCGGAACGGCATGAATCCGGATGTCGCCCTCCGCGTCCCGGGCCTGCGGGTCGGCCGGGACGCGGAGCCGGTTTCCCGCATGGTGGCCGAGGAAACGCCGATCAGCCTCGTCTTCAACGAACTGCATCCCTATGCCGTCATGATGGCCACGCCAGCCGATCTAGAGGATTTCGCGCGCGGTTTCGCCCTGACCGAACGCATTGTCTCCCGTCCGCAGAACGTGCGCGACACTCGCGTGCAATCGGTCGCGGACGGTCTGGAACTCCATGTCCAGATCGACGGGCAGGATTTCAGCCGCCTGCTGCAACGGGGCCGCCGCGCCATAACCGGTCGCACGGGCTGCGGCATCTGCGGCATCGACCGGATCGAGACGCTGGACCACCCGCGAACGATACTCCCCGCGGGTCAGCCGATCGCGATTGCCGCCATCCGGCGCGCGCTGGGCAACCTGGGAGACCATCAACCGCTGAACGCCGAAACGCGCATGGTCCATGCCGCCGCCTGGGCCGATCCGCAAGGCGATATCATCCTGACGCGCGAGGATGTCGGGCGACATAACGCGCTCGACAAGCTCATTGGCGCCGGTATCGCATCCAGCCTCGATTTCACCGACGGCTTCTGCCTGCTGACGAGTCGCTATTCCTTCGAGATGGCGGAGAAAACCGCCATCGCCGGCATGCGGATCGTCGCAGCCGTCTCCGCACCCACCGCGCGCGCCCTGCGCGTGGCGGAATCGGCCGGACAAACGGTTCTGGCCATCGCGCGCAGCGATAACCAGACCGTTTTCTGCGGCGCCGAACGTATCCTGTTCCAGTAAAAAGTAATCGATATGCTCTTTGACTTCGAAAGCGATTTTGCCGGCTCCCTGCGCTGCATCCCGATGATCGTGCGCATGAAGCTTGATCTCTGCGGCATCAAGCTCACCCTGCGGCAATGGAGCCGCTTCACGCATGAGGACCGCGCAGCCCTGGTCGATAAACCCGGCGAGACACCGACGGAACAGGCGGCCTACCGTCAACATGTGCTGGAACTCGTTCAGAGCCGCAGCGATGAACCCGCCCGCTTCCTGCCGCCTGAATCCCATGAATCCTGGCAGCAGCCGGACCAGATGCCGGACGACATCGCCCAACAGGCGGGCGCCGACGACATATCGCCTCCCACTGACACGCAATGGGCCAACCTCTCCCCCCTGCAACGCTTCGCCCTGATTAAACTCGCCCGCTCGAAGCACGAGAACGAGAATTTCGTCCCCGCCATGAAGGAATTCGGACTCCTTCCGTCGTGATGTGCGCTCCCAATTACCGGGGTGTCGAGAAAAACCGGGCACTGGCCCAGTCATAAAGCTGGAAATCCTGTCTGTTTGCATTCCGGAACGTTGCGGCAAGCGTGCCACCCAGTTCGTCCTCCAGTGCCGCGATACGCGTGTCCAGCTCCGCGCCGACCACACTCTGCGTCACGTTTTCACGAAATGACGCGAGATCGAAATCCACGAAAAACGGCGCATAACGCAGGCTATATATTTTCAGGGACTCATCGAAGCGCTCCACGATGCCCGCGAACCCCCAACCCGCAAGCAGACGACGCGCTTTCTCAAAGTCGGCCACGACAACGGCACGGCGCGTATGGTTCGGCCCGAACGCCGCACCAGAGAGATGAAAAACCTGATAGTTGCGAATAACCTGCGCCAGTTGTGAGTCATCCCTCATGTAATGGTCGACGAACCCGGCGAACGACTCCCTTTTCGCCACGCCATGCTGGGGCTGTTGCGGGTCCCGCCGGACAAAAGAATAGACGGATTTGGCCCGCAGCAACGGGTGGCGCAAGAAAACCATCGGATAGCAGCGCCGCGACGGCAGCGGTGGACGCCCCAGATGCGTCGATAAAGCCCGCAGACACGGGCGGCGCTTGAGATAGTCCGCCAGACGCCGGTGCGACAGGATATCATGCGCATGCTGCCCCTCGAATGTATCCCATGCGTCACCGAACTGTCGCTGCAAGGCCGCGTCCACGCTGGATCCGGCATTCTTGAAGATATGATAGTGAATAATGACGGCGTCGCGCTCAGTACGCACAGCGCGCGCAGACCAAAATTGAAACATGGCGGTCTCTTGAGATTATGTCCGGGTCAACCCGAACATACGCCCCGTCGAGCGCCGGTAACGTCATGTAATGTCACAAACTGCAATCGCTCTTGTGCGACGCCTTATTATTGACGGCCCGTCATGAAATACGCGCTTTTCGGATCGAAATTAGGGTTGTGAAACGGGTCGCGCGCAAGAATATCGCGGTGCCTCGCCTCAAGCCGCTGCCGATCCGCATCCAGCCGCGATCGCCGGCGTGGCGTATCGTCATCCTTCGCGCGCGAGAACGATTCGTAATGCAGGAATTGCGCCGCCGGACACACCACATTGAACAGGCCGCGCTCAATCAGCCGAAAGCAGAGATCGCTATCGTTATAGGCAATGGGCAGTTCCTCATCGAAGCCCCCCACGGCATCGAATTTCGTCCGTTCGATCATCAGGCAGGCCCCCGTTACGCTCGACCAGTCGTAATCCAGAACCGCCCGCATGAACGCGCCACAATCCTCCGCCGCGCATCCCTTCATGGCGTGAACAGGCCCATATCCGATGTTCATGACGCCGACATGCTGGATGCCCTGGCCCTCCGGGTAAAGCAGCTTCGCCCCAACGGCACCGATATGTTTCCGCTGCGCTAGCCCGGCCATGCGTTCCAGCGCATCCGCCGTTAGAAGCGTCATGTCGTCGTTCATGAACAGGAGCAATTCACCTTGCGCCCTCCGTGCGCCGATATTGTTCAGTTCAGCATAGTTGAACGGTCTGTCGTGCCGGATGACGCTCACCCTGGAATTTGTCGACAGGTTGTCGAGAATATCCCGCGTCTCCCCATCACGCGATCCGTTGTCCAGGATCACGAATTCCACGTCCTGCCAGGCGGCAACGTTTCTCACGGAGTCGATATTGCGCAACAGCATCGCACCATGATCGCGCGTCGGAATAATGATCGATATCAACGGCGTACCGGTCGCCGCGTAGACGACACGGAAATATCCCGGCGCTTCCGGCACGGGTTCGAGCCGCCCTGCCGCGCCGCGCCGCGCCAGCGCCGCCGTGCGGGCCATGACCCCGGGCTCCACCGCCGCCTGCCCGCGACGATGATAAAGCACCTTCGGCACATGCAAGATACGCTGCGCCCGCTCCGTCACCCGCAGCAGGACGTCCCAGAACGGTCCATCGGAACAAGCTGAAGATACGCCACCCGCATCGTCCAGCAATGTCCGCCGTATGGCGCAGGCATGCCCGATATAAGGCAGGCTCATCAGGGTATCGGGGGACCAGTCCGGCTTGAAATACGGCACGACCGCACCGTTTTCATCCAGAATATCCTCATCGCTGTAAACGACATCCGCCGATACGCTGGTGAGCGCGATATCCAGTTCGTACAAACAGTCTTCCGTAAGCTCATCATCCTCGCGAAGGAAAATGACGTATTCGCCACGGCTCTCCCGCCATCCGGACGCCATGCGCTCGACCATCGTGCCTTCGATCGCCCGGTAAACGATCCGCGTATCCTGCAACGCCTCCAGAAGAGCCTGAACCAGCGGATCGATCCGATCGGCAATCAGGACCCACTGCCAGTTCTCGTACCATTGGCAACGCAGGGACGCGACGAGCCGGATGATCGTCCCGAAATCGCTCGCGCTCAGGCCCATGACGATGGAGAACATGGGACCATCGGTTCTGGCACGCCCCGTCGATAACACCCGATCGTTCAGGCGCGCTGGCGGTCGATAGGTATATTCCGCGCCCGGGATGGGCACAGGCGCTGCCTGTTCGTCCGTCGCACGGCTTCTCCAGCGTCGTACCTGCTGGAAGCCGCGCCTGAGCGAGCGATGCACGATCTTTGGCACATAACGCGCCATATGCCGCACCGGCGATGTCACGCGCCACGCCGTGCTTTCCTCGATCTCCGAGAGGCGATGTTGTGACAACCGCGTCTCATGGCGCTGCGCCGCCAGCGCCACACGCAGTTCCGCGATCAGACGATCCCGTTCGCGAACCTCCTGTCGGGCAGCCAGCAAATCTTCAAGACATACCGGCAGAAGATCGGCGCTCCCCTCAATCATGCATGACGACCCCGGAATGAAAAACCAACACATTCATGAACCTGAATACCAGAACATCCTCAACATGTCGCATTCCGTGCACATCCTATCCCACACGAAACATTACGAAAAAATTCCCTCAGCCTCGCCATTACTTGCGAAAATCCGAACGCAATTTTGCCATAGTTTCCAAGAATGTTGGGATCGATCACGCTCATCGTTTCTATCTCCCGTATTTTTCGGATCTCCTCCACTATGAGCAGCCGCTGCAAACATGGCTGATACCCCTGCCATCACCCTTCATCAGCCCTCCATGCGAGAGTCCGACCTCCCTGCGGCATCGATCGCCACCGATGAAACGCCGGACGACATACATCTCTGGAAATTGCGGCGTGAATGCCGTGAACTTTCGACACGGCTGGCGGCCATCGAGAACAGCACCATCTGGCGCGGAACGGCGCCCCTGCGAGCGCTCATCGAGCGCCTGCCCTGGCTCGCGCGCATGGCGGCCATCGCAAGGCGACGCACACGTCGCGCAACGCCGCATGCTGACGAGGTCATCGCCGCGCCGAGGGAGCTTCGCCAGCATATCGCCGGGCTGCACGCACGCACCGCACATCGCGTCGAGGACGCGGTCGAGCCGATCACCTTCCAGACGGTCTCATCACCGCGCGTGTCCATCATCATCCCGACCTACGGTCAGGACGATTACACACTGCGATGCCTGGCCTCGCTGGCGCTACACGCGCCACAAACACCTTTCGAGATCATCGTCATGGACGATGCCTATCCCGACCGCGCCGATCCAGCCTTCTTCGCAAAACACGTCCGCGGCATCGAATTCCGACGCGCCGCGCACAATCTCGGCTTTCTGCGGACGTGCAACGCAGCAGCCGAACTGGCGCGCGGCGACTACCTGTTCTTTCTCAACAACGACACCGAGCCGATGCCAGGCGCGATCGACGCCCTCGTGGCCCTGCTGGACGAAACGCCCACGATCGGCATGACCGGCGCGAAACTGATCTATCCCAACGGCACGCTTCAGGAAGCGGGCGGCATTGTCTGGCGGGACGCCAGCGGCTGGAACTGGGGGCGTGGACAGAATCCCGAAAGCCCCGAATACAATTACCGACGCGACGTCGATTATATCTCCGGCGCCGCGATCATGCTGCGCCGCACCCTGTTCGAAAGCCTGCACGGCTTCGACGAGACATTCGCACCCGCCTATTACGAGGACACGGATCTGGCATTTCGCATCCGCCAGGCCGGTCTACGCGTCGTCTACGAACCACGCGCCGCCGTCATCCACTACGAAGGCATTTCCCACGGGACAGACGAGGCCACCGGTGGCAAGGCCCACCAGCGCGTCAACGCGCGCCGCATGCGCGAACAATGGGCCGAAGTGCTGGACCAGGACTATTTCGCCGGGCCGGACGACCTGCCGCGCGCCCGCGACCGTGCGATGCACCGCAGGATTATCCTCGTCATCGACCATTACGTGCCCGAACCCGACCGGGATGCCGGTTCACGAACGATCATGGGCGTTCTGCGCAGCCTCGTCGCCGCGAACTGGGTCGTGAAGTTCTGGCCGCAGAACCGTCTCTATTCACCGGTCTATACGCCCGTTCTGCAAGACATGGGCATCGAGGTCATCGACAGCCGATGGCAGGGCGACCTGGAAGACTGGTTGCTGGCGCGTGGCGATGCGCTGGATTGTATTCTGGTCAGCCGCCCGGCCGTGGCAAGCGCCTATCTCCCCGCACTGATGGCCTGCACCGAAGCGCGTCTCTGCCTCTACGGACACGATCTCCACGGCGTGCGGCTCCATCGACAGGCGGAACTGACCGGCGATCCCGATATCCTGCGGCGCGCCGAGACCATGGACAGGCAGGAATGTCGCCTCTGGCGCATTTTCGATGCATCGATCTATCTCTCACGGGCCGAAGCGGACATCGCCAGCAAGCTCGAACCGCGCGGAGACTATCGCGTGGTCGTGCCATACTGCTTCCCGACATTCACAGGCCGCGATCACGCCCCGGCAACGACCACGATCCTGATGGTGGCCGGGTTCGCGCATCCGCCGAACGAGGATGCGGCCTTGTTCATGGCCCGGCAGGTCCTGCCACTGATCCATGAGCAATGCCCCGAAGCGACACTGGTCCTTGCCGGCTCGCATCCGACGACGAAAATCCTGGCGCTGGCCAGTCCGAATATCACGGTGACAGGCTGGATCGACGACAAGACCCTGCACGATCTTTACCAGACAAGCCGCGCCGCCGTCGTGCCGCTGCGCTACGGCGCCGGCGTGAAGGGCAAGACCGTCGAGGCACTGCATGAAGGGCTCCCGCTGACGGTCACGCCAATCGGCGCGGAGGGAATCGAAGGACTGGACGCCATCCTGCCGATCTGCCCGGACGCCCGGTCGATCGCCGACGACCTGCTCCTGCTCCTGCGGGATGACAGGGTCTGGCTGGCGCGATCCCACGCACAGACGGATTTTGCCCGCGCGCATTTCTCCGAAGAGGCCATGCGGGAATCGGTTATCGCGGCGCTGATGCCCTGAACCCGATCCGGACTCAGGACTTCTTCGCCTTGACCTGCCCGATATGCGTCTCGCCACGCTGCGCCGCCAGACGCGTCTGGTGCTCGCGTTGCGCATAGCGCGCTTTCTGCGCCGCGCTGCGTGTGTCGTGGCAGGCCGGACAGCTGACACCCGGGTGATACAGTGGCGAAGCCCGGTCCGCCGCGTCGATCGGGCGGCGGCACGCGCGACACAGGTCGTAATCGCCGGGCATCAGGCCGTGGCGTACCGTGACGCGCTCATCGAACACAAAGCAATCGCCGTCCCACCGGCTTTCCTCCGGCGGGATCGTCTCCAGATATTTCAGGATACCGCCCTGAAGATGGAACACATCCTCGATGCCTTCCGCCTTGACGAAGGCCGTCGCCTTCTCGCAGCGAATGCCCCCGGTGCAGAACATCGCAATCTTCGGCGTCTTCCTTTCCGCCAGCAGCGCCTCCCGGCGCGCGCGGAACCATGCGGGGAAATCGCGAAAATGCGCTGTCTCGGGGTCGATCGCCCCCCGGAAGGTGCCGACCGCCACCTCGTAATCGTTGCGCGTGTCGATCAGGATCGTCTCCGGATCGTCGATCAGCGCATTCCAGTCCTCCGGCGCAACGTAATGACCGACCTCTTTCAAAGGATCGATGTCCGGCTGTCCCATCGTCACGATCTCGCGTTTCAGGCGCACCTTCATGCGCTGGAACGGCCATTCCCCGGCCCACGATTCCTTGACCTCGATGGCCGCACAGCCCGGCAGCCCACGCACATGCGCCAGCACGGCCTCGATACCGGCATCCGGACCGGCGATGGTGCCGTTGATCCCCTCCCGCGCCAGCAGCAGCGTGCCCCGCACGCCAGCCGTCAGGCAGCAATCCAGCAACGGCCCCCGCAACGCTGCCGGATCGGCGAAAGGCGTGAAGCGATACAGCGCGGCAACGCGAAAGGATGGAGCAGTCTGGGTCATGGTGCGATCGTCAGGGAGGTTATCGTATCGGGACGGCGCGCGAACTGATATCCCGCCACCGGCGTCTCGTGTCCATCCGCGTCAAGCTGCGTCACGCGCACGAGCCAGCCGGGATAAATCCGCCAGCCGATCATCCCGCCGCCTACAGTCATCCGATAGCGTTGGCCATCGATCGCACGGTCGGAGGAAACCGGAGCATACATCGTCGTATAGCCATTGATCGGCGGCACACCGAAAACGGGCAGCGTGGGATGGTCCGTGCCGAAATTATCGGTTCGGTCCTGCTGCCATGGCCCGATGCGATGCTCCCGGTCCCGCTGCGCCGCCTGCGCCAGTTCCAGAGCCGTTCGCGCCAGTTCATTGCACGGCGCACCCGCACGGCACCCACTCGTTTCGGCCTCAAGACGCACGGCGTAACTCTCTTTCACATGGCAGACCGGCGTCCACCGACCGTTCCGCCATCCGGACGCCCGTAGCGCACGCGCACGATCGCCCGCCCCACGCTCGTCCTCAACCACATAGGGCACACCGCGCACGCGACCCAGCCACAGCGTATCGTCCCAGCAGGGACTTTTCCTGATGCCGGCCGGGTAAGGCATCGGCTGGAGATGACCGTCGTTTCCGCTGACGAAACGCGTCTCGGCGCAGTGGAGCGTCCCGGCGACGCGCTGCAACGCGCCCAGTCTCCCCTCCACGAGATGATAATAGCGCAACGTGAAACTGGAATCATCGGGCATCAAATGCGCCGCATCCGGCGGCGCAGGCATCTCGGATGCCTCGACCGCGTCCGGCAGGATATCCTTCAGCCGCCAGTCCGCGCCCTTCCCGGGCAGCAGGGTCCGATGCAATGCGCCGCATAACGGATCGGGCGCGGAGCGTGCCGGTTGTGCCATGGCGCAGAAAAGCAGCACCCCAACAGCATGGCGGATCAGGCGGTCTGCCATCCCACCCCCACGAACGCCACGCGCCGTCCCTGCGCATCCTCGCGCAGCACGATCACATGCTGCTCCTCCAGATAGCTCAACTGCCGCCGCGCACGCCCCAGGGAATGCGTGCCATAGGCCCGCGCCAGCGCCGCATCGTCCGGGCATGGCAGACCATCCAGCGCCGCGCGCGCCAGCAGCAGCGTCACGCCCTGCACATCCTCCGGCAGCCCCGCCGCAATGGTTTCCGCCTGCCGCCATTCGTCGTCCTGTCGGCGCTCCGGCGCAATACCGGACCGGACGGCCGCCAGAAGCATGCGAAAGCCGCTCATATCGAGCACGTCACGGCCCAGACCCTCGATCCGCGCCCGAAGCTGGAAATCCTGATACAGCGTCGCCAGCGGACGGTAATCGGCCTCCGGCTCCGCCGCCACGGCGGACACCAGACGCCACAGCGTGTCCGGATCGGCCTCGATACGCGGCGCATCCTCCAGAACAACGGCCGGCGCACGCTCCGCGGCGAAAGCGTCCAGCTGCGCCAGCAGGTCCGGCGGCGGCACGCGCCGCTCGCGCGGGCGCGGCGCGGCATCCACCACCGGCTCCAGAATCAGGTCACGCATGTCCGCCGCCGCCCCGGCCTCGAACGGCATCAGCTTCGGCCCCGTGGCATGGCTCGCGGTCTCCACGCTGCCGATCGCAACCGACAGGGGCCGACGGCTCAGCGCCGGACCAAGCGCCATGAACTGCCCGCGCCCCAGATCGCGGAACGATTCCGCCGCCCGACGTTCCATGCCGAGCAGATCGGCGGCGCGCGCCATGTCGATATCGAGAAACGTGCGCCCCATCAGGAAATTGGAGGCCTCGGCCGCCACATTTTTCGCCAGCTTCGCCAGACGCTGCGTCGCGATGATGCCCGCCAGTCCACGCTTGCGGCCACGACACATCAGGTTGGTCATCGCACCGAGCGAAAGCCGGCGCGCCTCGTCGGACGTATCGCCACCCGCCACAGGCGCGAAAAGCTGCGCCTCGTCCACCACCACCAGCACCGGATACCAATAGTCGCGCGGGGCATCGAACATCCCGTTCAGGAACGACCCCGCCGCCCGCAACTGCATCTCGGCATCGACGGATTCGAGGTTCAGAACCACGGACGCCCGATGAATGCGCGCCCGCTCACCGGCTGCCCGCAACGTGGCCTCGGTCTGCGCGGCGGCATCGATCACCAGATGCCCGTATTTCTCGGCCAGCGTGACGAAATCGCCCTCCGGATCAATGATCGCCTGCTGCACCAGCGTGGCCGTCTGCTCCAGCAGGCGCCGCAGCAGATGCGACTTGCCGGAGCCGGAATTGCCCTGCACCAGCAGACGCGTGGCCAGAAGTTCGGTCAGGTCGAGCGGCACATCCGCGCCGTCACGGCCGCGGCCCAGGGAGACGGAGACGGTCATGCCCGCGTCCTACAGGATGTAGCCGCCGAAGTCAGCCACGCATCCACGCCTTTTGCGGTCGCAAGCCCGGTGGCGAAGCAGGCCTGCAACAGATAGCCGCCCGTTGGCGCTTCCCAGTCCAGCATCTCGCCCGCCGCGAACACGCCCGGCCTGTCGCGAAACATGAAATGCGAATCCAGCGCCGACGCCCGCACGCCGCCCGCCACCGAGATCGCCCGGTCCATCGCCTCGGTCGCGATCAGCCGCAACGGCGCGGCCTTGATCCGCGCCGCCAGCGCGGGCGCATCCAGATCCGCAACCGCGCCCAGCACGACACGCGCCACCGGCGAGAGGGACGCGCCCTTGCGCAACCGGTTGCTCAGGCTTTCGCGCGGGCGCAATCGCCCCAGACGCGCCGCCAGCGCGGCGGCGTCCATGCCCGGTCGCAGATCGACCGCGATCTCCGCCGCGCCATCCCGCGCGATGGCATCGCGCAGCGGGCCGGACAGCGCATAGATCGGCGCACCCTCGATCCCATGCGCCGTGAACGTCAGATCGCCCCGCGCGGCGCGCCCCCGATGGCGCAATGTCACGCCATGCAGCACGGCCCCTTCCGCCCGCGCCCAGCGCTCCGGCGGCCAGCCGGGCAGAAAGCCGCAATTGGATGGACGAAACGGTGCGACGACCGCCCCCGGCATGACAGTCGGCAGAAAGCCCGCCCAGGCGCCATCCGACCCGAGCCGCGCCCAGGACGCACCGCCCAGCGCCAGGACGGTCGCCGCCGGCACCTGCCGCACCATGCCATCCGGCGTCTCGAAAACCAGCGCGTCATCATGCCAGCCCCTCCACCGATGCCGCCCCGCGAACGTCACCCCCAACGCCCGCAGGCGCGCCAGCCAGGCGCGCAGCAATGGCGAAGCTTTCATTGATTCGGGAAACACGCGGCCACTGCTCCCGACGAAACAGGGCTGACCCAACCCTTCCGCCCACGCACGCAAGGCCTCGGGCGGGAAGTCGCGGATGGCGGGTTCCAGCCAGTCCCGCGCCGCGCCATAGCGATCGAGAAATGCCGGCAGGCCCTCGGCATGCGTCAGGTTAAGGCCACTGGCCCCTGCCATCAGGAACTTCCGCGCCGGATGGGCCATGCGATCGTGGACGACGACCCGATGCCCCGCCGCGGCAAGATACTCCGCGGCGAACAGGCCCGCCGGACCGGCGCCGATCACGGCGATGAAGGGAGAACGAGGATCGGACATGCAGCGCAACTATCTGGCGCGTCCCGCGTCCTTTGCCAACGCCCGATCGGCCTTGCGTGATCGCAACTTCATGATTTGGGAGTCGCAGGAAGCTGCGCGTAATGACGTTCAGGCCGAACGGCCGCCATTTCCCACCACCCCTTCAGCCACCATGCGCACGGGTGCTACAGGACTGACAATGATCGACCTTCGCAGCGATACGCTCGCCGACCTCCCCGCCCAGACCCAACGCTTCGCCTACGATCGCCAGGCCGTTCGGCCCGGCATCGTCCATCTGAGCGTCGGCAATTTCCATCGCGCGCATCAGGCCTGGTATCTCGATCGCCTGCTGGCGAAACCCGGCAACGAAGGTTGGGGAATCTGCGGCGTCGGCCTGATGGACGATGCCAACGAACGCCTGAAGAAGGACATCTTCCCGGCGCAGGACAATCTCTATACCCTCACACGCTACGCCGCCGACGGCTCATCCACGCATCAGGTGATCGGCAGCATGGTCGAGTACCTTTTCGCACCCGGCGACCCGGAAGCCGTCCTGGCCCGTATGGCCGACCCCGCCACGCGTATCGTCTCCCTCACCATCACCGAGGGCGGCTACAACCACGACCCCGCGACCGGCACCTATCGCCTGCACGCCCCCATGACACAGGCGGAACTGGCCGAGCCTGCCAGACCGCGCTCCGCTTTCGGTTATATCGTGGAAGCCCTCCGCCGTCGCCGCGACAGCGGCACGCCGCCCTTCACCGTCATGTCCTGCGACAACCTGCGCGACAATGGCGTCATCAGCCGCAGTGCGGTCATCAGCCACGCCATGGCGCTGGACGCCGATCTGGCGGACTGGATCGAGCAGAACGTCACCTTCCCCACGAGCATGGTCGATCGCATCACCCCGGTCGTGCACAAGGAAGACGCCGAACGCGTGAACGCCGAGTGCGGCGTCCATGACCGCCTGCCGGTGATCTCCGAGGATTTCGCGCAATGGGTCATCGAGGACCGCTTCTGCAACGGTCGCCCGCCGCTGGAAAGCGTCGGCGCGCAGGTCGTCGCAGACGTGCATCCCTATGAACTGGCCAAGGTGCGCATGCTCAATGCCTCGCACTCCATGCTGGCCTATCCGGGACAGCTCGCCGGACTGGAAACCGTTAAGGACGCGATCGACCACCCGTTGATCCACCGCCTCGTTTTCGATTTCATGACACATGACGTCCTCCCGATCCTGCATGCGCCCGACGGCATGAATCTGGAGACGTACCGCGATCAGATCATCGCCCGCTTCAGCAATCCGAAAGTCGGCGACCGTCTTTCCCGCATCACGGGCGACGGCCGCAGCAAGCTGCCGACCTTCCTGCTGCCGACCCTCGCCACCGTCGCCGAGCGCGGCGGCGATATCCGACGCATGGCCTTCGTCGTCGCCTGCTTCCTGCGCTATTGCGGCGGCCGGGACGACCTCGGTCGTGACTTCGAGCCGTTCGAACCCCACCTGACCGACGATCGCCGCGCCCTGACCGGCGACCCGGTCAAGGCGCTGACCACGCTGCCGATGTTCGGCGACATGGGGCTGACGCCAAGCTCCGTGATCGTGGAGATGACCGCGATCTACGCGCATGCCATCGCCGCGCAAGGCACGCTCACCGTCCTTGAGGAAGTCCTGCGCGTCGCCTCGCACGTCATGTAGGAGAAAATCGTGCCGGTCGCATCCCGTCGTGGAAGCGCCGGCCCCGTTCCCGCGTTGACCTTCATGGCAAGGGAGAATCACATGACACCCATCGCAAGGCTGGCCGCCGCTCTCACCATGCTGCTGGCTGTATCGGCCTGTAGCGATACATCGCCCTTCCGCGATCGCTATGCCGCGCCGGGCAGCAGCGCCAATCAGGGGCCGAGCATGCACGGCGCCTATGCACAGGGCGGCCCCGGCGGCGCCATGTGACAGGCCCCTAGATCAGACGACGCAACCGCATCCAGCGATACGCCTGCCCCGGCCACGCCATCGTCGGCGTGCCGGGGCGTCCCATACCGAAGCCATGTCCTCCATCGGGATACAGGTGCCGCTCGACCGGCACGCCACGTGCACGGCAGGCATCGGTCAGGATCGCCGTGTTCTCCGGATTCGCGATCGGGTCGTCTTCGGCCTGCGCCAGAAAAAATGGCGCGTCGCCAGCACGAATGTAGGTCTGGATCGACCACGCGGCACAGGCTGCCGCATCGGGCCACTCACCGAGCAGCTGCCGCCGCGTCTGCGTGTGACCGAACGGCGATTCGAGCGTCACCACCGGATAAAGCAGCATGACGGCATTCAGCCGGTCCGGAACACGATCGATCGGGTCCACCGGCTGGCCTGCCGGCCAGTCCTGCCTGACCGCATGCAGCCCGATGAGATGCCCACCGGCGGAAAAGCCCAACCCGCCGATCCGCCCCGGATCGATGCCATACGTCGAAGCCCGCGCCCGAACGAGCCTGACCGCACGCTGGACGTCCTGAAACGGCGCCATGGCGGTGTTCGTCCAACCCTCTCGCGGCAGGCGATAGACCAGCACGAACGCCGTGACCCCCAGCGTATTCAGCCAGCGCGCCGCCGGCATCGCCTCGCTTCCAAGATTGAGATGACGATAGCCGCCACCCGCCGCAATCAGGACCGCCGCCCCGTTCGGCCGGGCGGGACGGAACACGCCCAGCACAGGACGCGCGATATCGGTCGCCGAACCCCTCGCCGACACGATCGGCCTTCCTTCCGGACCGGGGCCAGCCGGTGACGATCCCGACCAAAGCGATACCGTCTCGGGAAAATCCGGCCATGAGAACAGAGGTTCAGCGGCAAGAGCCTGACGGCCCAGCAACCCGCCCATCAAGCCACTCAGAACAGGCCGCCGCTTCAGAACAGGTCGCGTCACGATCCGCCGCCCCGAACCGCACTGTAACTTTCCCGAGCCATCGCGCGAAGAAGATCACAGGACATGGCACACTGTCGCCCGGACAGTGGCGCCCCCAATGCAACTCCGTCAGCCGACGGCCAGTTTATGTGACAACCTTCTTTCGACGAGCGACCCATCATGACATCCACGTTCCCGTTCCGCCGCGCCGCGCGCGCCCTGTGTCTCGGCCTGCTGGCGACGAGCGCCCTGTCACTTGCCCCGGCACTCTCCCCCATTCCGGCGGCCTCGGCCCAGACGCTCGACAACGAAGGTCGCCTGCCGTCGCTCGACGGTGCGACGCAATGGCTCAACAGCCCGCCGCTGTCGCGCGACCAGTTGCGCGGCAAGGTCGTGCTGGTGGATTTCTGGACGTATTCCTGCATCAACTGCCTGCGCGAGATGCCCTATCTCAGCGCCTGGGCCGAGAAATACAAGCCATACGGCCTCGTCGTCATCGGCGTGCATGCCTACGAGTTCGATTTCGAAAAGAACATCGACAACATCAAGCAGGCCATCGCGCGTTATCACGTCAACTTCCCTGTCGCCGTGGATAACGACCGCGGCATCTGGAACGCCTTCCAGAACGAATATTGGCCGGCAGCCTATTTCGTCGATGCGCAGGGCCACATCCGCCATCATCATTTCGGCGAAGGTGACTACGCGGATTCCGAACGCATCATCCAGACCCTCCTGCGCGATGCCGGCGCGAAGAACGTGCCGACCACGCTCGTCAGCGTCGACGCAACCGGCGCGCAGGCCGAAGGCGACATGGCCGACATGCAATCGCCCGAAACCTATATCGGCTACGCCCGCGCCCAGAATTTCGCCTCCGCCGGCGGTGCCGTCCAGGATGAGACCAGTGATTACGCCGCCAGCAACACGCTGGCTCTCAATCAATGGGATCTGGGCGGCAAATGGTCCGTCAACGCCGAACATGCCACGCTGCACGCCCCCGGCGGCACGATCGACTATCGCTTCCACGCCCGCGACCTGCATCTAGTCATGGGACCGGGACCGAACGGTCAGCCCGTACCCTTCCACGTCACCATCGACGGCCACGCCCCCGGCGCGGCGCATGGCGCGGATATCGATGCAAACGGCAACGGCACGGTGACCGGCCAGCAGCTTTACCAGCTTGTCCGCCAGAATGGCGAGATCGGCGACCATACCTTCACCATCCGATTCGACAAGCCGGGCGTTCAGGCCTTCTCCTTCACCTTCGGCTAGGAAAGCCGGCGCTGCCTCAGCGCAGCGCCCCCAGCCCGCGCGCGATCGCCCATACGGTCCAGAGCACCCAGGCGGCGATCATCGCCCACGGTATGACGATGAAGATCGCGCCGACACCGAACGTCACCGCCGCAAGGCCCGAGACAATCGCATGCGCCAAGCCGATGGCCATCCACGCCAGCACGCCAAGCCAGAAAATCCGGATCTGCCAGTCGAACGTCTCACGCATCGCCAGCCCGTGCCGCCGACGGTGATAATAGGCAGCCGCGACGCCGATCACGGCAGGAAAAGCCGAGAAGAACGCAACGATATAAAGGATATAGGCCGTAAACGCCCAGAAGCGCCCTGCCCGATCGACCGGGCGGCCGCGATAGGCGCGGCTGTCGTAGCGGTCATAGAACGGATCGCTGTAAAAACTCTGGCTCATGATGAAATCGACCTCCATCGACGTGGTTTGTTGTCGACTTCCATGCTGCAAGTTTAATGCCAAACCCCCGAAATGGCGAAATCCGCCATTCCTGAGGCATATTCCAGCCCGTCCTGGCGATTATACTGTATGCAAACATGTCTGTTTAGGAGGGAGTTCAGACTGTCCGGTTTAGGCAAGACGAACTGAGAAGCGGCTGTCTCCGGCAACCCCCGGGCGGTTCAGCAGCGCGGCCCACGCCTCCTCGCTCTTCACATGTCAGCAGGATCGGCAAAATGCGCGGCGAGGCCGGTTTGGCCCGGCGCAACGTGGTCGGCCATGGTGTGGTGATTGGGAAAGTCGCCGCCGTTTTGCAACCGGAAGGGGATCGGCGCGTCGGTGAACAGCCCGGCGAGGCGCTTACGCCAAACCGCCTTGATCGCCTCTACTTCTTCCGCCGTCGAAACGTGAACCGTGCTATAGACCGCGTGCGTCGGAAGCACTTCCATGCCGGGGTAGAACAGCGCGCCATGGGTCAGCGGGAAGAGCAGTTGCTCGATCGGCCCGTTGATACCACGCGGGCCATAGTCTGCCGCCGGGCCGCCTGCAAGCACGTTGACCAGAGCCCGCTTGCCCTTGAGTATGCCCTCGCCGAAGCGGAACTGGTTTGATCCGTTCTGATAGCCGTAGGCGAAACCGAAGGCATAGACCCGTTCTATCCAGCCCTTCAGGATCGCGGGCACGCCGTACCACCACAGCGGGAATTGAAGGACCACAGCATCGGCCGCTAGCAGCTTCTGCTGCTCGGCGAGCACGTCGGGCGTCTGCTGTCCGCTTGCGTACGCATGGCCCGACTCCGCGATGAAAGACAGCCGCTCGGGATTATCACGCTCTGGAAAGTCGTCGGCGTCATACACCGCCTTCCACTTCATTCCGTAAAGGTCCGAGTGAACCACGGTGTGTCCCGCTGCCGACAACATCTCGGTGGTCACGTCGACCATCTGCCGTGTCAGCGAAGTGGGTTCTGGGTGCGCATAGACGATCAGTATGTTCATGGTCTGATGCTCCTACTGGATGCGTTAATCAGAATTCGACGACGATGTTGCCAAAGTAACTGCTGCTCTCCTTCAGCCGGCAGGTGCCGGTGAGTTTGGCGAGTGGGAGGGAGCGGTCGATCACCTTGCGTCCGTGGACGGCGTCGATCTTGTCGTGAGCCTCATATGAATTGCGGTGGGCGTGGATGATCAGAATGCGGCTCATGTCGGCGATGTCCTTCATGATCGGGATGGCGGGACGATGCACCCACGGGCAGTATATTTGAAATCGAATGATTTATATGCTGCCATCCATTCGATGGATATCGAACGTCTCGACCTTAACCTGCTTGCAACGCTCGACATGCTGCTGACCGAGCGGAACGTGACCCGTGCGGCGCGCCGGCTGAACCTCAGCCAGCCCGCCCTCTCGGCGCGGCTGGCACGGCTGCGGGCGGTGCTGGGTGATCAGCTCCTGCTGCCCGGGCCGCGCGGCATGGTGCCGACCGCGCGGGCGACCGCCCTGCAGAAGCCGTTGCGCGCGGCCCTGGACGGCGTGCGCGAGGTGGTGGTCACCGCAAACCCGTTCGTCCCCTCGACGGCGGAAGGCACTGTCGCGATCGTCGCCAGCGATTATGTTCAGTATGCGGTGCTGATGCCGCTGGTCCTTCGTCTCCGGGAGGAAGCACCGGGGATACGGATCGCCTGGCGCAATGCCGACGTTCAGGCCGGACTCCGTCCGTTCGAACAAGGCCTCGCGGACCTGCACCTCACGATCCCGCAGGACATTCCCGACGGCCTGCGCATGAGGCCGCTCTTCGATGAGGACTACGTTTCGATCGGCCGGGCCGATCATCCGGTCTTGCGGGGTTCGCTCGACCTCGAGACGTTCTGCAGCCTGGAACACATCATCGTCTCGCCCGAGGGCGGCGGGTTCTCGGGACCGACCGACGTCGCGCTGGCGGCCCTGGGACAGGCCCGTCGCGTCGTGCTCTCGGCGTCCGGCTTTCTGATGGTGCCCGAGATGGTCGCCCGCTCCGACATGGTCGCCCTCGTTCCGCGACGCATCGTGCAGGGGCGTGGCCTGCCGTTGCAGATCCTTCCACCGCCGATCCGCGTGCCCGGCTTCACCATCGCGATGGCCTGGCATGATCGCACCACCACACATCCGCTGCACCGATGGATGCGCGATAGGATCGCGGCCGTCGCTCAGACGACAACGTGAAGCCATGAGTGCCATGTTGCGCGACGGGACGTCGCGTCCGCTTTCCGGTCTTCTGCTCGCGCGTGTGAGCGTCCGAAAAGAGGGCATAACCAGCCATATTCGCAAACGGTATAATCGTCCTATCTCTCGGCCCAAGAAGGCATCAACGACCAAGTTCACGCAATTTCGTGCCACTGAGCAGTCGCTTCTCCATGACATCGAGCGACATGCCCTTGGTCTCCGGCACGAACAGATAGGTCAGCACGACGAAGACGGCATTGAACGCCGCGAAAAGCCAGAACGTCCCCGCCGTGCCGATCGTCGTCATCAACGTCAGGAAACTCGCACCGACGATCATGTTCGTGACCCAGTTCGTGAGCGTCGACAGGGCAATGCCGAGATCGCGCCCCTGCATCGGCTGGATCTCCGAACACAGCACCCACATCAGCGGCCCCGCGGACATGGCGAAGCCCGTGCAGAAGATCAGCAGCAGGAAGACCGCCAGCAACTGGGATGCCTGGCTGTTCATGCCATGTGCCAGCAGCGTGGCCAGCGCCGCCATGCCGAGCGCCATGACGGTGAAGCCGATATAGAGGATAGGTTTGCGACCCCATTTATCGACCAGCCCCACGGCAATGAACGTCGCCAGCATGTTCACCAGACCGATGATGGCCGTGCACCACATCTGGGAGGTGGCGTCGAAGCCTGCTTTCTCCAGAATATGCGGCGCGTAATACATGATGATGTTGATGCCCGCGAGTTGCTGCATCGCCTGCAACATGACGCCGAGAGCCAGCGAACGGCGGAAATTAGGGTTTTCGCGCAACAACTGCATGCCGTGCTGCTTGACTTCCAGCTGCTCGCGAATGGCGCGGATCTCCTGCGCCGCCACCAGCGGGTCGTCACGCAGGGACAGCAGAACCTCGCGTGCCTCCTTGTGCCGCCCCTGTATGATGAGCCAGCGCGGGCTGTATGGCAGGAACGTCACCCCCACCAGAAACAACGCCGCCGGAATTGCGGCCACGCCGAACATCCAGCGCCAGTCGCCGCTATAGGAGAAATAGGTGTTGGACAGGAAGGCAATGAAAATCCCGACCGTCACCATAAGCTGATAGGTCGAGACCATGGCCCCGCGCGTTTCCTCGCTGGCGATCTCAGACAGGTAGAGCGGCGCCGTGAAGGCGGAAAGCCCCACCGCCAGCCCCATGATGACGCGGAAGAACATCATCGACGGCACCGACCAGCACAGCGCGCAGCCAACGGAACC
This sequence comes from Neoasaia chiangmaiensis, assembly GCF_002005465.1. Taxonomy (NCBI): domain Bacteria; kingdom Pseudomonadati; phylum Pseudomonadota; class Alphaproteobacteria; order Acetobacterales; family Acetobacteraceae; genus Neoasaia; species Neoasaia chiangmaiensis. The sequence goes on from NZ_CP014691.1 coordinate 1,543,806, forward strand.
GACCACGAAAACCGCCGCCCCCAGAATGAGCGAACGCTTGCGTCCCAGCGAATGCGACAGCCACCCGGCACCCAGCGCGCCGACGGCGGCACCGGCCATCATCGCGCTCACCACCCATTCCTGCGCCAGCATCGAGGCATGGTAACGCTTGGCGAAGAAATCGAGCGCCCCCGCCACGACGCCGATATCGAGACCGGACATGAGCCCCGCCAGCGCCGCGACGACACCGATGACGATCATCTTGAAATTCGTTGCGTCGAAACCCGTGGAATCGACATCCTGGGTGATCGTGGACTGATCCGTTTGCGCATTCATGATGGGGCAAGGTCTCCTTATGTTGTTCGATTGGCCAATATTATCGGTCGGGCACGGCGGCTCGGATGGCGCCGACGGTCAAACCATTCCAGTTGCGCAGCGTCTGGTGGGCCAGTCCGTCCAGCACGGCATGATCGGCCTCCTGCAGGACGTCACCACCGAAACGACGGAGAAGTGCCGCCAACGCGACCTCCACCGCCCGGTTGCCGCCGTCATCCGCCTTGAGTGCAAAGCCCAGGCCAAGCTGCGGCAGGGCCGCGACCATCACGCCCTCGGCACCCATCTTGCAGAACAGACGCTCGCCGAAATGGCGCATCAGCACCGTATCGAAACGCCCGCTCCCCGCAACCATGAACGGCGCGGCCGCCACCGCCGCGCGCAATCGCGATGCCGCCGCGGCACGATCCGGATGCAGGCCGACGCCACCGCCGAACCGCGCGAAACCCCGCGCCAGCGCCGTTAACGGAATGGCATAGGTCGGCATGGAGCAACCGTCGATGCCGCGCATCGCATCCTCGTGCGCCGCGCCGGTCATCTCCGCCAGCACCGCCGTGGCCGCCTGCTGGACGGGATGATCCGGCGAAATATAGCCGGTTGGGTCGATGCCCTGATCGCAGGCGACGCAGATCATGCCGGCATGCTTGCCCGAACAGTTGTTGTGCAGCGGACTGGCCGCCTTTCCCTCGGCCGCCAGTTCGCGCGCCGCCGAATCCAGCGTCGGCCAGTGCGTGCCGCATTCCAGGCAACCGACATCGCGCCCCACGCGCGACAACATGCGCGCCGCCGTCTCCGCATGCGCCGCTTCGCCGTTATGGGAGGCGCAGGCCAGCGCAAGCTCGTCATCCGACAGGTTCAGGCGCGATGCCGTTCCCGTCTCGACCAGGGGCAGGGCCAGCAACGCCTTCACCGTCGAACGGGGATAGACCGCCGCCGCGACATCGCCCATGGACCAGACGACACGCCCCGCCGCATCCACCACGACCGCTCGACCGCCATGCCGCGACTCGACGCGGTCGCCGCGCAGGACTTCGGCGAGAACGCCATCGCTCATCAGAAGAATTCCCCCATTCCTTTCGTCACACGCCTAAAGCGCATCCACCGGCGACCCGGCACCCGTGAGCAGGTAGCACGGCGCGCCCATTCGCGCCGTATGATCGGGATCGGGCTCCAGCATGCCATCGACCAGCATGCGCCGCAGCTTCAGGACCACGGGCGGCGCTGCATCCTCGGCCGCCTCCGCGACCATGGCGATCCAGGACAGCAGCGCCGGACGCTCCGCCAGCACGACCGGCTGGCGCGCATCCACCGGCAGACCGCTTTCCCGCCACGCCGCCGCCGTATCGGCATCGGCCATCAGGTAAAGATAGCCATCCGGGCGCGACGCCGGACCGATCGACGCCAGCGGCACGCCGGCCAGCGGCGCTTCCGCCGGCACCAGATAACGCATCTGCGGCGTAACGTCGAATGCCGGCGATTCCTCCATCTGCCGTTCCACGCCGGGAATGTCGCCCGGCACCACATCCAGAGGCGCGCCCGGCTGCGGATCGGCGAACAGGTCGGCCTGCGCATCCGACCGTGTGGGGGTCGGCGCCGATGCGGCGCGGCGACGCGTGCGCCGCGCACCCCTGCCCCCCTCCAGCGCCAGACCTGGCGCCGATACGGGCGCGCCTGTCTCCGATGTCAGGGGACGGCGTCCTGGCATGCGGCACAGATGCCCTCGATTTCGATCGTCGCCGTCTCCATCCGGAACGACGCCCTGCTCGCCGCATGGGTCAATGCGACGCCGATCGCATTATCCTCCAGTTCACGCGCCACGCCACAGTGGCGACAGATCAGGAACTGCGCGCGATGACCGCACCCCTCGCCATGATGGCACTCCAGCCGGTGCGTGCACCCGACGAAAGCCGACAGTCGCTCGATCTTGTGAATCAGGCCATGCTCGGCCAGAAATTCCAGCGCGCGATAAACGGTCGGCGGCGCGGCGTTACGATGATAGGCCCGCAGATGGTCCAGCAGGTCATAGGCACCCAGCGGCTTTTCGGAAGACAGGATCAACCCCAGCACCTGACGCCGCGTCTCCGTAAGGCGCGCGCCATGCGTCGTGCAGTAGCGGTCCGCCTGATCGAGCCGCAGGGTCACAGCGCCGGAAAAGGCCTTTTCGTCAGCGACCAGTGTCGTATCCAGCATCGTTTTTGTCCTTCCCACCTTGCCGTCTCCTGCCGATCGCCCTTATACCCCGGCTTCACGCTGTTATAACATAACCAAAGCCGACTTATCCCCTTGTTGCGTCGTCCCACCCTTCCGCCATGGCTCGCCGGAGCCCTCTGCATCATCCTTGCGACAATGCCGAGGGTTGAGGCCGCCCCCGTGCGCATCGTCTGCGCGGAAGCGGTCTGGTGCGACATCGCAACGCAGATCGGCGGCCCTGCTGTCAGCACCGAGGCGCTCGTCGTTTCGACGCGGGCCGACCCGCATGACATCGCCACCACGCCCGCCATGGCGCGTGCCGTCGCGCAGGCGGATATCCTCGTCCTGAACGGGGCGGAATACGACCCCTGGGCCGGCGCGCTGGCCGAAGCATCCGGCGGGGAAGCGCCGATGGTCCTGAATGTCGGGCAGATCGGCCATTGGCGGGAAGGTGACAACCCCCACCTGTTCGACGATCTCGAGACCACGCGCCTCTTCGCCGCCCATCTCACAGCCGTGCTGACACAACGTCGCCCCGACGCGCAGGAGGCTCTCGCCCGGCGCGCCGATTCGTTCACCCATATCGTCGCCGGGTTGCAGACACGCGAACAGGCGATGGCGAACCGTCTCCGCGGTCGCACGGTCGCCATGACGGAACCGATCGGCGGAGCGCTCCTCTCCGCGCTCGGCATTCGCGTCATCGACGATCGCCTTGCTCTTGCGATGATGCACCGGAACGATCCCGCGCCGCGCGATGTGGCGATGGTCGAAGCCGCTCTCCGGACTCATCAGGTCGGAGCATTGATCGTCAATCCGAACGTGACGAACCCATCGGCGGACCGTCTGGCCGACGTGGCCCGGCAGGCGCGGGTGCCCATCATCAGCATGACGGAGATACCCCCGCCCGGTCGTCACTGGCAGGACTGGATCGGTGACCGGCTGGACGCTCTGGGCCACGTCACCGGCGCACCTTCGTGACGAATGCCGTCGTCTTTCATGACGTAACCCTGCGTCAGGGCGCGCGCGTGCTCGTCCGGCATGTCAGTCTGGCGCTGCCCGCCGGCGCCTTCGCCCTGCTCCGTGGCGCGAACGGCACCGGCAAGACGACACTGCTGCGCACGCTCATGGGCCTGCATCCTGTCGCCGAAGGCCACATCACCATCCTGAACGCTCCCCCCGCGCAGGCGCGCCAGCGCATCGGCTACCTGCCGCAGATGCGTCAGCTACCCGCACCGCAGCTCGAAGGCCGGGCACTGGTGGCCGCCGCATGGCGCGGCACACGCTGGGGCCTGCCCGTGCTCGGCCGCACCGGTCGCGCGGCTGTCGATCGCGCGCTCAGGCTGGCGGATGCCGAAAAACTGGCGCGTCAGCCCGTCGCCCAGCTTTCCGGCGGCGAACGCCAGCGCCTCGCCCTCGCCCAGACCCTGCTGAACCAACCACCGCTCCTGCTGCTGGACGAACCGCTGGCAGGGCTGGACACCGAACGGCAGGTGGAGACGGCCACACTGCTCGGGCGGCTGCATCGCGAGTCGGATATGACCATCCTGGTCTCCGTCCATGGCGAAACGGCGCTGGACCGTTTCGCCACCCACGAGATCATTCTGGAGGGTGCCAGCGCGGCATTGCGCGATGCTCGAATTTGAATTCATGCGCCACGCCTTTCTGGCCGCGGCGGCGGTCGCCCTGCTTTGCGGTCCGGTCGGCTGGTTTCTGGTCCTGCGCGGCCAGAGCTTCGCCGGGCACGCACTGTCGCACATCGCCTTCGCCGGCGCGACGGGCGCGGTGCTGATCGGCATCGCACCGTTGCTGGGCATGACGCTTGCCGCCGGCCTGGCGGGCATCGCACTGGGCTGGGAAGCACCGGCCGGCACGCCTCGCGCCTCGCGCTTCACATCCGGCCGCGACAGCGCGACCGGGTTGGTGCTTGCCGCCAGCCTGGGTGTCGGAACGCTGTTCCTGCAATGGAGCAACGCCCCGTCCAGCAGCGCGACGGCGCTCCTCTTCGGCAACGTGCTCGGCGTGAACAGGCTGACACTCCTCCTGCTGGGCGGCCTGACCACCACAGGCATCCTTGCCCTGGCCGTCATCGCCCGACCGCTGCTTTTCGTCAGCCTCGATCCGGACATGGCGGCGGCGCGCGGCGCGCCCGTGCGTCTGGTCTCGGTCGCGTTCATGGTGCTTGTCGCATTATCGAGCGCCGTCTGCGCGGAAGTAACGGGCATCCTGCTCGCCTTCAGCCTGCTGGTCGGCCCGGCGGCGACCATGCTCCGTCTGGGACTGGCGCCATGGCCGGGTGCGCTGGGCGCGGCACTGCTCGCCCTGGGGCTGGCATGGAGCGGTCTGGCGCTATCGTGGTGGACGGACGCGCCCGTCTCGTTCTGGATCGCCGCGCTGGCGGCGCTCACCTACTTCGCGGCGCGTTTCTACTGCGGCAGGTGCCAGTCGATATAGGTGACGAGCGCGATGAAGGCCGCGAGGATCAGGTGCATGATCAGCAGGGCGCGATAGCCGATCACCGGCACGTCGGACGTCACTTTGGGCGTTGGCATCGTCTTCGTCTCTTCCGGATTTCGGCACGCGATGAAGGGACGTGGGACCGATCCCCATGTCCATTCCTTCCGAATGGATCATGACAGTCCTGATGCTCATCGGCAAGCATCCGGCAGGAATCACCGATCGTTCACGCGCCGGAATGTGACAAAAGGCACGATAAACGTTATTCCTGCACAATCCGTGTTACGATGCAGCATGCACGAATAGCAGCGACACATCACGCACCGCTTCCATCGTTTCGATAGCGGCGCGCTCCCGCAACGATCGTTCCAACGGGAAACCTTCGTCATGCGCTGGAAAACCATTTCGATCACGAGCGGTTAAGGGAAACATGTCATACAGTAACGCTTCTTCAAGCCAGCCTCCTTCCCCCCCATCGGATCATGCCATCGAGGTGTCGCCGAACGCCAAGCTCGTCCTGATGCTCGCCGCCGTCGTGGCGGCCGTCTGCGGCGGCCTCTACGGTTACGATACCGGCATCATCTCCGGCGCGCTGCTGTTGATCAGCAAGGATTTCCATCTCAGCAGCAGCATGCAGGAAATGGTGACCTCCGCCATCCTGCTGGGCGCGATCATCGGCGCCTTCATCGCCGGCGGCCTGTCGGAGAAATACGGACGCCGCCGCTGCACCATGATCGTCAGCGCCGTGTTCGTCGTCGGCGCCTCCGCCTGCGCCTTCGCGCCCGATGTCTGGACCCTGATCGTCGCGCGTATCTTCCTGGGCTTCGCCGTCGGCGGCTCGACGCAGGTCGTGCCGATGTACATCTCCGAACTTGCCCCCGCGGAACGCCGCGGCGGATTGGTCACGATGTTCAACGTCGCCATCGGTCTGGGCATCCTGCTCGCGAATATCGTCGGTTTCGCAGCACGTGAGGCCTGGGGCTGGCGACCGATGGTGGGGCTGGCCGCCATCCCCGCCGCCGTCGTGTTCGTCTCGATGTTCTTCCTGCCGAAAAGCCCCCGCTGGACGGCGGAAAACGAAGGCATGAAGCGCGCCATCATCGAACTGGGCCGCATCCGCACCTCCAAGCGCGCCATCCGCAAGGAAGTGCAGGAAATGCGCGAAAGCGCGGAGAACGTCGACCCGCGCAACCGTGGCTGGCGCGGCCTGTTCCGCCCCTGGGTGCGTCCCGCGCTCGTGGCGGCGCTGGGCGTGGCATTCTTCACGCAGTGCGGCGGACTGGAGATGATGATCTACTACGCGCCGACATTCCTGCGGGATGCAGGCTTCGGCTCCTCCTCCGCGCTGCTGGCCTCGCTCGGCGTCGCCATCGTCTACTGCATCATGACCTTCACGGGCTGCATGATCGTGGACCGCGTGGGCCGTCGTCGCCTCATGCTCATCATGGGCCCGGGCTCGGTCGCCAGCCTGATCGGGCTGGGCATTGTCTTCGCCGCGCACCCCGCGCCGGGCAGCATCGGCTCCTATCTGGTCATCGTGTTCCTGCTGGCCTTCATGGCGTTCAACTCCGGCGGCATCCAGGTCTGCGGCTGGCTCCTGGGCGCGGAGATGTTTCCCCTCTCCATGCGCGGTCAGGCAACCAGTCTGCACGCCGCCATGCTCTGGGGATCGGACCTTCTGGTCACCGGCACGGCACTGACGCTGGTCAAGCTGATTACGCTCGGCGGCACGATGTGGTTCTATGCCGGCGTCAATCTGGCATCCGTGCTGTTCGTCTTCTTCCTCGTGCCCGAAACATCCGGCGCAACGCTTGAGGATATCGAACTGGCCCTGCATCAGAAGCGCTTCCGGCCCACGCGCGGGAACACCCGCATCGTGGAGAGCGACAGTGATTCCGTCGCCAATGCGGAGGCCGCGGCCTGACGGATCGCATGACGGCGGGGCTCACCCGGCCCCGCCTTCGTCAATTCATTACGGGGCTGGCCCTTTCCAGCCCGAACAGCGGCATATCGATCAGCATGCGTATCGCCAAAATCCGTCGCTACCCTTATGAGGGAGAAACGATGGAAGCCATAACTGGAAGCGATGAATGTTCGATATTGGGACACTGACGGAAGAAGACGTCGCGCACGATCCCGGTGCCTGGCACTACGCGACGCATCACGACCTGAACGCCCTGATGGCCATGTTCACCCTGGCCAATATCCTGCACACCGCACGCAAGACAAAAGAAGCCAGCCGCTTCTACCGCGTCGCCTACGACATGCACTCCAAAAACCCGACGCATTACCCGCTGGCGCAATCCCTTCTTCAGGTCCGCCTTCTTTGCCTGCTGAAATCCGGCATGCCGCTGCCGGACGAGGAACTCGAGGAACTCCAGACCCTGAGTCCCGCGATGTATCGCTACATCACCGGTATCCGCGCGGCATGGGCGGAAGGCGACAACGAACGCGCGCTCTCGATCATGGGAAGCTGCTACGAAGCGTTCCATACCGGAGAGGAATGCGACTGCCTCTATCTGGAAATCGCCCTGAAACAACAGGAGGAAATCTTTCATCCGTCCCGCCGGCCCATACCGGAAAAGCTCTATATGTTCTGGGACAAGGCGCCCCCGCCGGAAATCCAGCAGAACATCACCTATCATCAGGAACTGCTCGGCGCGGACTACAAGATCTATTCCTACGACGAAGCGGCCGCTTTCCTTGAGGATTTCTACGGCGCGGAGGCACGCGACCTGTTTCTCGGCGCACGACATCCTGCCGAAGCGGCGGATTTCTTCCGCGTGCACGCCATCAATACGCATGGCGGATGGTGGCTGGATGCCGACCTACGCCTGAAAGACGCCAGCGTCCTGAAGTCCAACCATGAAAACCGGTTCTACCTGACCGACAACTTCTACATCCATAACGATTTCTACGGCGCGATCGCGAATTCGCCGGTGACGGAAGACTGCCTGCTCTCCCTGTACCGTAACAGCTACCTGCATAAGGACCTGTATATCGCCTACAAGACCGGTCCGGGCATCTTCAATCGCGCCCTGAACAGGTTGATCTACCGTAACCTGTCATTTCAACGATCGGCCTCGGTCCGGGTCGATGGCCAGAGCCAGTTCCTGGCGGCCGTCGAGGAATTCGAGACCCCCTACAAGCACAACCTGCCGAACTGGCAGCTCTCCTGAGAAGAGCGGTGCCGATGCCCTGATCGTGGCATCGGCATCCGGCCATCAGCCCCCGAGTTGGGTTCTGAGTTGCGGCAGGATTTCGAAGAGATCCCCGACCAGACCATAATCCGCAACGCCGAAGATCGGTGCTTCAGGATCCGAGTTGATCGCCACGATGGTCTTGCTGTCCTTCATGCCGGCAAGATGCTGGATCGCGCCGGACAACCCGACGGCGATATAAAGGTCCGGCGCCACGATCTTGCCAGTCTGCCCGACCTGCATCTCGTTGGGCGCGAAGCCTGAATCGACCGCCGCGCGGGACGCGCCGATGGCGGCCCCCAGCCTGTCGGCAATCGGCTCCAGCAGCTTGAAATTCGCAGCGTCCTTCAGTCCCCGACCACCGGAAATCACCACCCGCGCCGATTCCAGTTCCGGCCGGTCCGACTTCGTCAGTTCGACGCCGACAAATTCCACATCCGGCACTTCGACGGCTGCGGAAACCTCCTCGATGCCCGCAGCGCCACCTTCGGACGCCGCCGGCAGGAAGTTCGCACCACGAACCGTCAACACTTTCTTCGCATCCCTGGAGCGAACGGTCGACAGCGCATTGCCGGCATAGATCGGCCGCACGAACGTTTCCGCATCGAGGATGTCAACAACCTCGGTAATCGGCTGCACATCCAGTAGCCCGGCCAGACGCGGCAGCACGTTCTTGCCGAATGCCGTCGCCGCTGCCAGCAGATGGCTGTAATCCGGCGCCCTGTCCGCGATCAGGGCCGCAATCGTCTCGGCCAGCGGCGGCAGGTCGGCATGCAGGACCTTGCGCACGCCCTCCACCCTGGCGGCAGCATCCGCGCCCGGTCCCACGACCAGCACATCCACCTCGCCGAAGGCGCGTGCCGCGGTGACGGCGGAACGACTGGCCTGCTTGACCGCGCCGTTTTCGATCTCGACCAGAACCAGAGACGTCATGTTCAGATCACCTTCGCTTCGTCACGCAGTTTTTCGATCAGCTCGGCAACATCACCGACCTTCACGCCAGCCTTGCGCACCGGCGGCTCCACGACCCTGATCGTCTCCAGACGGGGTGCGAAATCAACACCAAGCGTATCGGCGGCAATGGTCTCCAGCGGCTTCTTCCGTGCCTTCATGATGTTGGGCATCGTGGCATAGCGCGGCTCGTTCAGGCGCAGGTCGGTCGTCACGACGGCCGGCAGCGCCAGCCTGACCGTCTCCAGACCGCCATCGACCTCGCGCTTCACCTCGATCCGGCCATCCGCGACCGTCACGGTGTTGGCGAACGTGCCCTGCGGCCAGTTCAGCCTCGCCGCCAGAATCTGCCCGGTCGCGTTCATGTCGTCGTCGATGGCCTGCTTGCCCATGACGACCAGCCCCGGATTCTCCCGATCGACAACCGCCTGCAACAGCTTGGCAACGCCAAGCGGCTCCAGAGCCGCGTCGGTCTGCACCAGAACGGCGCGATCCGCCCCCATGGCCATTGCCGTACGAAGAATGGCCTGCGCATCCGTCACGCCGATCGATACGACGACGATTTCGCTCGCCACGCCTTTTTCCTTCAGGCGCACCGCTTCCTCGACTGCAATCTCGTCGAACGGATTCATCGACATCTTGACGCCCTGCGTCTCCACGCCGCTGCCATCCGCCTTCACACGCGGCTTGACGTTGTAATCCACCACCCGCTTGACCGGGACCAAAATCTTCATTGCCCTCACCCTGTCGACCTGGGAATTTGCGAAACGTTCTTAATACAGATTTACCGGCACGTCACATGCCCACCGGATAATTCGGACCACCCCCGCCTTCCGGCGTGCACCACTCGATATTCTGCGTCGGGTCCTTGATGTCGCAGGTTTTGCAATGCACGCAATTCTGCGCATTGATCTGCAACGCCATGTCGTTACCCTGCTGCACGGCCTCATAAACACCCGCCGGACAATAACGGCTCTCCGGCGAACGGAAGACATCCCAGTTGACCGTCCGCCACATCGACGGATTGCGCAGCTTCAGATGCGGCGGCTGGTCTTCCTCGTGATTGGTGCCCGAAAGAAACACGGAAGACGGCAGATCGAACGTCAGTTCGCCATCCGGCTTCGGATAATCGATCGGCGGGCTCAGGCTCGCGGGCAACGTGGTCTCGTTATCGGCATGGTCGAAATGCAGCGTCCACGGCGCGCGGCCACGCAGGATCATGCTGTCGATCCCCGCATAGAGCGCCCCGAGCTTCATGCCCCATTTCGCAAAAGCCGGCCGGATATTGCGGACACCGCGCAGTTCGTCCCACAGCCAGGACTGCCGCACCAGATGCGTGTAGGCGCCCGCCTCGCGCCGCTCGGCCTTCAGGGCCTGCGCCACAGCTTCCGCCGCGAGCATGCCAGACTTCATGGCCGTATGCGTGCCCTTGATCTTCGGCACATTCAGGAAGCCCGCCGAATCACCCGTCAGAACGCCGCCCGGGAAAGACAGACGCGGGATGGACTGCAACCCACCTTCCGACAAGGCCCGCGCACCGTAGATCAGCCGACGACCACCCTCGAAATGCGGCCGGAACGCCGGATGGGTCTTGACCCGCTGCATTTCGTTGAAGGGCGACAGCCACGTATTGCGGTAATCCAGCCCCGTCACGAAGCCATAGGAAACAAGGTTGTCGCCGAAGTGATACAGCCAGGCGCCGCCATAGGTCCTGTCGTCCAGCGGCCAGCCGAAGCTGTGCTGCACAAGACCGGGACGATGCTTTTCGGCCGGAATCTCCCAGACCTCCTTGACGCCGAGACCATAGGTCTGCGGATCGACGCCATCGCGCAGGCCGAACAGCTTCATGGCCTTCTGGCTGAGCGAGCCGCGCACGCCTTCCGCCAGGATCGTCTGCCGGGCGCGCAGGATCATGCCCGGCGCAAAATTCGGACCCTGCTCGCCCGATCTGGTGATTCCCATATCGCCGGTGATCACACCTGCCAGACGTCCATCCTCGATGAACAGATCGGCCCCCGCGAAACCGGGATAGATCTCGATGCCCATGGTCTCGGCCTGCGCCCCGAGCCAACGGCAGACCTCACCCAGCGACACCACGTAATTGCCGTGATTGTTCATGTGGGGCATCACGCGGTCGAGATAGGGGATCGCGTAGCTTTTGCTTTCGGTCAGGAAGAGCATGCTCTCTTCCGAGACCTGCGTGCGCAACGGCGCATCGCGATCCTGCCAGTCGGGCAGCAGTTCGGCGAGCGCACGCGGCTCGATCACCGCGCCGGAAACGATATGCGCGCCAACCTCGCTGCCTTTCTCGACAACGCAGATGCTCGCCTCCGGCATCAACTGGCGCAGACGGATCGCCGCGGACAGGCCAGCCGGACCGCCGCCGATCACCAGCGCGTCGAACTCCATCTCCTCGCGTTCGATAGCCGTCATGTTCTCGTCTCTCTTAAAATTCGCGGCGCGTAAACGTCCAGTAAAAGGGCGTGCGACCTTCACGCCAGGCTTTTGCCTCGTAACGCGTCGGCGACCAGCCTTCCGGGCGCTCGCCACGTGCCGGTTCCGCCATGTCGAACAGATCCTGCGCGCCCATCACCTCCGTCACCCAGTCCTGATAGACGGGATGATCGCTGGCAATGCGCCAGATCCCGCCCGGACGCAATACACGGGCGATCTCCCGAATATTCTCGGGATGCACGAAACGCCGCTTGGCATGCCGCGCCTTCGGCCACGGGTCCGGAAACATCAGATAGACACGCCCCAGCGCGCCATCCGGCAGGGCCTTGAGCAGCTGGCGTGCGTCATCGGGCCAGATGCGGAAATGCGCGGGTGGAACAGCCCGTTCCTCCTCGCCTTCCAGCACAAGCCGCGACAGAAGCGAACACAGCCCGTTTTCGAAGACCTCCGAGGCGATATAACCCACCGTCGGGTTCGCCTCGGACTGTCCCAGCGCGTGCTCGCCACCGCCGAAACCGATTTCAAGCCAGATATCGGCCGTATCACCGCCGAAAACAGCGCGCGGATCGTGCGCCCGCTCTTCCGTCAGGCGCAGGCGCGGCAACGCCATGTCCAGCAGACGCTGCTGGCGCGCGCGCAGGGGATGGCCGCGCTGGCGGCCATAAAGCCGCTCGGGTTGCGGCTTGAGGGTCGTTGTATCCGACAGTGTCAGAGCCTCAGCGGTTGAAGGCACCGCGCAGGCCATCGACCAGATCGGCGTTTTCCCACGTGAAGTTGTCCAGCGCCGGGTCCGGCACGCGACCGAAGTGACCATAGGCCGAGGTCTTGACGTAGATCGGACGGTTCAGGCGCAGATGCTTGCGAATGCCGCGCGGCGACAGGTCCATCAGCTCATAGAGAACCTGGCCCAGACGCGCCTCGTCCACATCCTTGCCCGTGCCGTCGAGGTCCACATACACCGACAGCGGCTTGGATACGCCGATGGCGTAGGAAAGCTGGATCGTGCAGCGATCGGCCAGACCCGAGGCAACCACGTTCTTGGCGAGATAGCGGGCGGCATAGGCTGCCGAGCGATCCACCTTGGTCGGGTCCTTGCCGGAGAACGCACCGCCGCCATGCGGGGCCGCGCCACCATAGGTGTCGACGATGATCTTGCGACCCGTCAGACCCGCATCCCCGTCCGGACCGCCGATGACGAAATTGCCGGTCGGATTCACATAGAATTCCTCCTCCGGGCACATCCAGCCTTCGGGCAGAACCTCGCGCACGACCTCGCGCAGCATCTCGCGAATGGTGTTCTGGCGCATGCCTTCGACATGCTGCGTTGAGATCACGACCGAGGTCGCGCCCACCGGCTTGCCGTCCACGTAACGCAGCGTCACCTGGCTCTTGGCATCCGGCAGCAGGCCCACGCCACGCGCATCGCCGTTCTTGCGATAGTCACGCACCTTCTCGAGGATCGTCTGCGCATAGAACAGCGGCGCCGGCATCAGATGCTCTGTCTCGCGCGTCGCGAAACCGAACATGATGCCCTGGTCCCCCGCGCCCTCGTCCTTCTCGCCCGCGCTATCGACGCCGACGGCGATGTCAGCGGACTGCGCATGCAGATAGGAGGTGATGTCGGCCGTCTTCCAGGAGAAACCTTCCTGATCGTAGCCGATGTCCTTAATCGCATCGCGCGCGCGCTCGATCAGCAGTTCCTGCGTGATGGCGGCCGGGCCGCGCACTTCACCGGCCAGGATAACGCGGTTGGTCGTGCACAGGGTCTCGCACGCAACGCGGGCTTCCGGATCGGCCTCGAGATAAGCATCCAGCACCGTATCGCTGATACGATCGGACACCTTGTCCGGATGACCTTCGGAAACGGATTCCGATGTGAACAGAAAATCGCCGTAGTTACGCATTGATCTTCCCGTGACCTCTCAGCAAGCGGGGTAGCGGCGCGGGGGCCGCAGGGAGATTGGACTGGGCCGAATGCCACATTCCGAAAGCGCACGGCTTGACGGAACTAGCCCTTCGGGTCAAGTCATTTGCAACAAGAAATCCGATTATGCCGCCTGCGCGCACGCTTCAGGTCAGGACATCGGCCATCGCATACAGCCCCGGCGCACGGCCATACAGCCATCGCGCGGCCTTGACGGCACCCTGCGCGAAAACCCGCCGGTCGAAGGCTCGATGGGACAGAACGATCTGTTCCGTGCCGGATGTCAGCACCAGACTGTGCTCGCCAACGACCTGCCCACCACGCAACGAGGCAAAGCCGATCTCACCGTTACCCCGCCTGCCGCGCCGGTCCACGCTCCGGACGTCGGCAAGCGACACGCCGCGTCCTTCCGCGACCGCCGCACCGATCGCCAGCGCCGTGCCGGAAGGCGCGTCGACCTTCTGGCGATGATGCATCTCCAGAATCTCGGCATCATATTCCGCGCCCGACAATGCCGCGCCAAGCTGGCGCGCCAGATCGAGCACCATCGTCAGGCCCGGCGCGAAATTGGCGGCCTGCAACACCGGAACGCGCCGTGACGCCTCAAGAACCGCCACTTCCGCCCTGTCATCCAGACCTGTCACACCGACAACCCAGGGGCATCCGGCATCAGCGAAAATGCGTGCGTGGTGGATCACCGTATCGGGGTGGGAAACGTCGATAATGACGTCGCAGGATGCGGCGAATATCGCAGCATCGTCCGTGATCTGCCGCGTCGCGTCGCATGTCCGCGACAGTCCCCCCGCGAGAATCTGCCCCGCCGCGGGAATTTCCACCGCGCAAAGGGCACCAAGACGACCTGTTATTCCGGCAACGCCGATACGGAGCTTGTTCATCCCGCCATCATAACCGGAGATCGCCGCGCCAGACCACGGGCTTTCATTCAAGCAGAAGCGCCCACCGCTCATGATCGCGCCACGCACCACCGATTTTCAGATAACGAGGCGAATAACCTTCCTTCTGGAAGCCGACCCGCCGAACGAGCGCAATGGACGCATGATTTTCGGGCTGGATATTCGCTTCCAGACGATGCAGGCCCAATTCCCGTGCCGCGTGGGCGCAGCTCTGGCGCAGCGCCTCGGTCATCAGCCCCCGCCGCGCATAGCCCACCATACCGTAATAGCCGAGATAGTCGCTACGAAACGTGCCCAGCACGATCTGACTGATCGTCAACACGCCGACAATGCCGTCACTGCGCTTGTCCCGTGCGACGAGCCCGACATTCGGCCCGCTGACGCCCTGGGTAAACCATGCCTCGAAGCCTGCCTGATCGGTAAAGGGCGATACCCACGGCGCATGGTAGTCGCGACTGGCAAGATTGGCCGCCACAAGCGCCGCCGCATCGGCCCGGCGCACGGGACTGAGCACTACGGCCACGACATCAGCCCCTTTGGAAACACGCCCGGAAAACGATCTTTAAAACGATCTTTAAAACGATCTTTTCCGGGCATCGGATCAGACCTTGCCCTCGAAGAAATCGCGGACCTTGGAGAAGAATCCGGCGTTTTCCGGACTGCCTTTCGCATGATCCTGCCCGGCTGCTTCCGTCTCGAATTCTTCCAGCAACTCCCGCTGACGCTTGCTCAGATGCGCCGGCGTCTCGACGACAACCTGAATATACATATCGCCCCGCGCGGATGAACGCAGGACGGAGAAACCCTTGCCGCGCAAGCGGAAGTTCTCGCCCGTCTGCGTGCCGGCCGGAATCTTGACCTTGCTGCGGCTGCCATCGATCACCGGCACCTCGATCTCCGTGCCGAGCGCCGCCTGCGTCATGCGCAGCGGCACGCGGCAATAGATGTTGGCCCCATCGCGCTGGAAGATATCGTGCGAACTGACGGCAACGTGGACATACAGATCGCCCGGCTGCACGCCCTTGCCGCCCGATTCGCCTTCGCCCGACATGCGGATACGCGTGCCATCCTCGACACCCGCCGGGATGCGGATTTCGATGGTGCGCGTTTCTTCTTCCGTACCGGTGCCATGGCAGAACGTGCAGGGATCGCGCACGATCTTGCCAGCACCATGACAGGTCGGGCAGGCACGCTCGACCAGGAAGAACCCCTGCTGCGCACGGACCTTGCCGGCGCCGTGACAGGTCGGGCACGTCGTGCTGCCCGCATCGGGATCCGACGACCCGGATCCGTCACACGCCGAGCATGTAACCCGCGTCCGGACCTCGACCGGCCTGGTGACGCCAGTGAATGCTTCGGTAAGGCTGATCTCGACCTGAACCTGAACGTCCGCGCCGCTCCGGCGCCCGCCGCCACGACGGCCACCCATCATGTCGCCAAACATCTGATCGAAGATGTCGCCGAGACCACCCCCGCCGAAGCCACCAAAGCCGCCAGCACCACCCATGCCGCCGCCCTCGAAGGCATCATGGCCGAAACGATCGTAGGCCGCCCGCTTCTGGTCGTCCTTCAGGACGTCATAAGCCTCGTTGACATCCTTGAACCGTGCCTCGGCTTCGTGATCGCCAGGGTTACGGTCGGGGTGATAACGCATCGCCTGTTTGCGATAGGCTTTCTTCAACTCGTCCGGCGTCGCGGTGCGCGACACTTCGAGAACAGCATAAAAATCGAGCTTGGTGGCCATCGGAGCCTCGGTCAGGGGGTCCAGAAAATCGAAGCGCCCGTCTCCGCCATGTCTGGTGGAAGAACGGGCGCCCGGAAGACGAAAAGTCTCAATGCATCACGGGGCGGGCGTATTCCCACACCCACCCCGCGGCGCAGATCAGTGCTTCTTGTCTTCCACGTCTTCGAAGTCGGCATCGACGACATTTTCATCCGCCGGACCGGCATGAGCCTCGCCACCCGGCGCACCTTCCGCGCCCTGACCGGCGCTGTAGGCAGCCTGACCGACCTTCATCGCGGCCTGCGTCAGGCGCTCCGTCGCGGACTTCAGCGCTTCCGGATCGGAACCGTTCAGTGCTTCGCGTACCGCAGCGATCGCGGACTCGGCATCGGCCTTGTCATTGGCCGCAACCTTGTCGCCCACTTCCGTCAACGACTTCTCGGTCTGGTGCACGAGGCTCTCGGCATTGTTACGCAGTTCGACCATCTCGCGCTTGGCCTTGTCCGCCGTCGCATTCGCTTCGGCTTCCTTGACCATGCGGTCGATATCGGAGTCGGACAGACCACCAGAAGCCTGGATCTTGATCTGCTGCTCCTTGTTGGTCGCCTTGTCCTTCGCCGAGACATTCACGATGCCGTTGGCGTCGATGTCGAAGGTGACCTCGATCTGCGGCATGCCGCGCGGTGCCGGCGCAATGCCCGTCAGGTCGAAATTGCCCAGCAGCTTATTGTCCGCCGCCATTTCGCGCTCGCCCTGATAGACCTTGATGGTCACGGCGTTCTGGTTGTCCTCGGCCGTCGAGAAGGTCTGGCTCTTCTTCGTCGGGATCGTCGTGTTGCGATCGATCAGACGGGTGAAGACACCACCCAGCGTCTCGATACCCAGCGACAGCGGCGTGACGTCGAGCAGCAGCACGTCCTTCACGTCGCCCTTGAGCACCGCACCCTGCACCGCGGCGCCGATGGCGACCACTTCGTCCGGGTTCACGTTACGCGCCGGCTCCTTGCCGAAGAACTGCTTCACCGTCTCGATGACCTTCGGCATACGCGTCATGCCGCCGACCAGGATGACCTCATCGATTTCCGACGGCGTCACCGAAGCGTCCTTGATCGCGGCGCGACACGGACCAAGCGTGCGCTGGATCAGGTCGTCCACGAGGCTTTCCAGCTTGGCGCGGGAGAGCTTGACCACGAGATGCTTCGGACCCGATGCATCCGCCGTGATGAACGGCAGGTTGATCTCGGTTTCCTTGGCCGAGGACAGCTCGATCTTGGCCTTCTCGGCCGCTTCCTTCAGGCGCTGCAACGCGAGCTTGTCACCACGCAGGTCAATGCCCTGATCGCGCTTGAACTCGTCCGCAAGGTAGTCGATCACGCGATTGTCGAAGTCTTCGCCACCCAGGAACGTGTCGCCGTTCGTGGACTTCACTTCGATCACGCCATCGGAGATCTCGAGGATGGACACGTCGAACGTGCCGCCACCAAGGTCATAGACCGCCACCGTGCCGGAGTCGCGCTTGCCGAGGCCATACGCCAGAGCCGCCGCGGTCGGCTCGTTGATAATGCGCAGGACTTCGAGACCGGCAATCTTGCCCGCATCGCGCGTCGCCTGACGCTGCGCATCGTTGAAGTAGGCCGGAACCGTAATGACCGCCTGGGATACCGGCTCGCCGAGATAGGCTTCGGCGGTTTCCTTCATCTTGCCCAGCACGAAGGCGGAAATCTGCGACGGCGCGTAGTTCTCGCCGCGTGCACGCACCCATGCATCACCATTGTCGCCACGCACGATCTCATAGGGGACCATGCCCTTGTCTTTTTCGACGGTCGGATCGTCGTAACGACGACCGATCAGGCGCTTGACGGCATAAAGCGTGTCGGAAGGATTGGTAACGGCCTGGCGCTTCGCGGCCTGACCGACCAGACGCTCGCCACTGCTGGTGAAAGCCACCATGGACGGCGTGGTGCGTGCGCCTTCGCTGTTTTCGATGACCCGGGTCTCGTCACCTTCGCGAATCGCGACGCAGGAGTTCGTCGTACCGAGATCGATACCGATAACTTTACTCATATGTATCTTCCTTTCAGCGGTGGAAGCCGGCCCTGGAAGGCACCGATCCCCACCCTCGTGATCGCCCCATCGCGGAGACGACCCATTTTCCGCAGGCTAACTTAAGAAAGCCCTAAAAGCGTTTCAAGCCTTACCCGCGATCTTTCGCAAGTCTCCGATCACGCCTGACCGGGCACCGATTCCGGCGATGCCTGCGCCGCGTCGGCCTCGGGCGTGCCCTTGGCAACCACGACCATCGCCGGTTTCAGCAGACGGCCATGCAACGTCCAGGTGGGCGTCCAGGCCTGCATGACAGTGCCCGGCGCATGCTGGTCGCTCGGCTGTTCGGCCATCGCCTGATGATGATTGGCATCGAACGGCTCGCCGAGCGGATGATTACAGGAAATCCCGTTACGCTCCAGAATGCCGAGGAACGAACGTTCCGTCCCCTCGAATCCTTCACGCAGTTTCGTCAGCAGGCTGTCCTCGCCCTCCACCTTCGCCGGCAGGGATGCAACGCCGCGCTGGAGATTTTCCGCCGCCTCGACCACGTCGCGCGCGAATTTCTGCACCGCATACTGCCGCGCATCGTCCACGTCGCGCTTGGCGCGGGCACGCAGGTTCTGCATGTCGGCTTCCGAACGCATCCATTTGTCGCGGAATTCCTCGACCTGCGCCTCCAGTTCCTGGATGCGGGCCGTCGCAGCCTGCATGGTCTCCTCGGGATTTCCGGGCGCCGTTTCATGACCGGCGCTCTCGCCCGCATGGGCCGGCGTCTCGGTGAAGTCGCTCGTGTTCTGGTCGTGTTCAGTCGTCATCGTGGTCGCAACCTCGAAATATCTGCCGCGGCGCCTCGATATCAGCGCGCCGCGCGTGTCCTGGGAAGCCCCGAACCGGCGCATCCCTCGTCAAAGGCGGAAGATGCCGTCCGGAGCGACGGATTGCAAACCGCCCCGTTTGGGCGCGGCCTCAGCTTGGGGTATAGGTGGCGGCGAAGCGCCGAATGCCAACCCCAAAAGTTGGATATCCATCGGTTTTACCGCATCTATTTTTCGTATCGGACGAACCCGTCATGGAGACGACCAAGCACACCATCGCCTTGGTGGACGACGACCGCAACATCCTGACCTCGGTGCAGATGACGCTGGAGGCGGAAGGATTCACCGTCCACACCTATACGGATGGCGAAGCCGCCCTGCAGGGTATCGCCGCGCGTCCGGTCAGCCTGGCGGTGCTGGATATCAAGATGCCGCGCATGGACGGCATGGAACTGCTGCAACGCCTGCGGGCGCGCTCACCCCTCCCCGTGATCTTCCTGTCATCGAAGGATGAGGAACTGGACCAGTTGATGGGCCTCCGGCTGGGCGCGGACGATTACATCACCAAGCCCTTCTCCCAACGCCTGCTGCTGGAGCGCATCCGCGCCCTCCTCCGTCGCCAGGATGCCGTCCGGGCGGAGGCCAACGGCATGGGCAGCGGCACCGGCGCGATGGTGCGCGGCAGCCTGACGCTGGACGAGACACGCCACCAGTGCCTCTGGGCCGGCAAGGACATCCCGCTGACCGTCACGGAATTTCTGCTGGTCAAGGCCCTGGCCACCCGGCCCGGCATGGTGAAATCGCGCGATCAGCTCATCGATGCCGCCTATGGCGAGAACATCTACGTGGATGACCGCACCATCGACAGCCACATCAAGCGCGTGCGCAAGAAGTTCCGGCAGGTCAACGACGATTTCAACCAGATCGAGACGCTGTACGGCATCGGCTACCGCTACAAGGAAGACTGACCCGTCATGGCGTCGCCCCGCGAGAAGCTGCTGAATGCGACGCGCGACGTCCGCCGGGAACGGCGCCTGTGGTTTCGCGCCAGAACCGCGCTGCGCCGCCTGATCGTCTCGGCACGCCAGCACCGTCGGCGAGATGCCGACGTCCTGGCCGATCCGGCATTCACCGCACGCACGCCCGGTCGGCGCGCCATGGCCCGACTGCGACGGCCCCGCCTTGCCTCGCCGTTGATGCGGCGAATCTTCCTGCTCAACACGCTGCCGCTGGCGATGCTCGCCGTCACGCTGCTCTTCCTGAACGATTTCCAGAACAGCCTGCTGGAAGCCGACGTCACCGCCCTGCGCGAACAGGCGCATATCTACGCGAACGCCATCGGCCAGACAGCCGTCGTGCGCCGCCCGGAGCGCCACCCGATCCCCGGCGACGAATTCGTCCTCGATGCCGCGACCGCGCGCCCCCTGCTGCTGCGCCTGACCGAACCGAGCCCCAACGCGCATGCCCGCCTCGTCGGCCCGGACGGCAAACTGGTGGCCGACAGCCGGGACGAGGCCGCCCTGGCCCAGCACGAACGCCGCCGCCTGCGGCCCGAACCGGCAAGCCGCACCGATCCCGCGCCAAACGCGCCATCGCAATGGGAGCCGCCGCACAACAACAGCATCGAGGTCGCCTATGACTGGCTGCTCTCGCTGCTGCCACTCTCCTCCCGCGAGGGGATCGTGACGCTGGATACGCCGGACGCACCGACACCCGACCCGGACACGAGCCCCAAGCGCGGCGCCAACCCGCCGGAGGCCGCGCCTTACATCCGCCGCACCTCGGCACGGCAACTGGTGGTGACCGTCGCCGAGCCCGTGGTGCACGAGGGCCAGACCGTGGGCGTCATCCAGCTGACGCGTCAGGCACAGGAAGTGGACCGGTCACTGTTCGCCGTGCGCTCGTCGATCGTCTCGCTTTTCCTGGTCGCGATGGCCGTCACGCTCCTGCTCTCCTGGTATCTTTCGCTGACCATCGCCCGGCCGCTCCTTCGTCTGGCCGCGGCATCGCACGACATGCGCGACGAATCCGGCCGCGTCGATTCCGTGCCGGAACCGCTGCTCGCACGACGTGACGAGATCGGCGTCCTCGCCCGCGCCCTGCGCGCCAGCGTGCTGGCCCTGTGGGCGCGCATGGACGCGATCGAGCGCTTCGCGGCGGATGTCAGCCACGAGATCAAGAACCCGCTATCCTCCATCCGTTCGGCGATCGAGACATTGCCGCGCATCGAGAACCGGGAACGCCAGCAACGGCTGCTCGGCATCATCAGCAATGATGTCAGACGTCTGGACCGACTGATCACCGACATCTCCGATGCTTCCCGCATCGACGCCGAACTGTCGCGCACACGACCGGAACCTCTGGCCGTCATGAGCCTGCTGGCCATCCTGGTAGAAATCCACCAGACGACACGCGCGGCGCGGGACCCGATCCTGAAACTGGAAGACGGTCGCGAGGACCCGGCACGACCGCTGAAGGTTCTGGCCGTCGAAGACCGGCTGGTGCAGGTCCTGCGCAACCTGATCGGCAATGCGGCATCGTTCTCGCCGCCGCTCGGTGTCATCACGCTCCGCGCCATCGGTCACGAAGGCTGGGCGGAAATCATCGTGGACGACCAGGGGCCGGGCATTCCCGACGGCAAACTGGAAGACATCTTCGACCGCTTCTACTCGGAGCGGCCCCAAACGGAGAATTTCGGCCAGCATTCCGGGCTTGGACTGGCGATCAGCCGGCAGATCATCGACGCACTGCACGGCACGCTGCATGCGGAGAACCGATACGATGCTGCGAGCCACGTTCTGGGCGCCCGCTTCGTCGTTCGATTGCCGCGCTCGTCATGAAACCGGATCGTCGGGGAGCCCGTCCGGCAGGGCAGAGCACCGACGATCCGCAGGGCGAAACATGTCAGCCATGCCGGGCGGTCGAGCCGAGATTGGCGAAGCGGACCTTGGCATCGGCTTCCTGCCGGGCCAGAACCTGACGCATCTGCCTCTGTGCATCGTGCTTGGCGTTTTCGACGCACTCGTCAACATCGGCGCTATACCGGTCGCTCGCCTGCACGATGCGATGACATACCGTCTCGGCCGCTGCGGCGACCTGGCGGTCAACCATGCGCCAGTTGGCCTCGTCACGCAGATCGACCTGCGAGATATTGATGTTCTGGCTGGCCTGGACCGGCGGCTCCTGCGCGAAAGCGGGCGCTGCGATCGTGGCGGTCAGGGCAAAAGCGGTGAGAAGCATGGAGCGGATCATGGAATTGACTTTCTTCATCATGCCCTGAAGCGACATGCCCGGGCTGCCATGACACTTGCAAGGAGCGTGCCAAACTGCCGAAGAAAGAAAAAATCCGCAGAAATCCCGCAGTTTGGGGGGCCCGCTCAGAAACTATCGCTCATCAACTGGTATCAAAAGCCAGAATGAGACGAAATCAGCCCTTTTTTGGTGTCAGCCGCCACTCTCCGCCGAAAAACTGAAGGCAATGCGCTGCCCCTCGTTTGGAAGGGATGTGACAAGGCGCAGGGTCATCGCAGCGCGCGCATTGCCCAAGGCTTCGAAAACGAGCGTCTGGTATTGTCGAAACGCTTCGATATCGCGCACCGTATAGGCGAAGTGGCGGACATCACGAAAAGTCAGCCCCCGATCCGCCAGTTGCTGCCCGACGCGCTCCAGCGCGAGACGGCACTCATCGGCAAAACGCGGCGGAATATCACCGTCGGGTGTCGTGCCGGCAATATCGATACCCGTCACGATACCGGGTAGCGCATGATCTGAGAAAGGATCTTCGTGCATGGCGCGCAGTGATAGACCAGACACGCCGCCTCTGGCGACCACCGAACGTCGAATATTTCTCCACGGCTGTTGCGCGAGCTGGGGAGAACAGGGCGTCCTTCTGACCGGCGCCCCCGGCAGCGGCAAATCCGACCTGCTGCTCAGACTGGTCGATGCCGGGTTCAACCTCGTGGCGGACGATCGCGTAGAATTGCGCATCGACGCACAAGGCGCATGGGCATCCCCCGCACCGAACCTTGCCGGCTTCATCGAGGTGCGCGGACTGGGCATCGTCCGCATGCCGTCCCGTCCCCACGCTGCGCTCGCGCTCTGCGTCGAACTCGGCGATTTCCCCGATGCACCGAGACTGCCGCCCGCCCTGCGCCATGCCGAAACCGGCCTGTGGCTTTTGCGCCTGGACGCACGGCGGGCCGGCGCGATCGCCGTGATCCGGACCGCCCTGCGCTGCCTGAACGGCGAATACGAGCTTTTCGCCGGCCTGAATGGCGCGGATGGCACGATTCTTCCGTTTCCTTACGGCATCGAAAACGGTTAGGGTCTTTTCGCCATGATGTTTTCCCAC
Source organism: Neoasaia chiangmaiensis (assembly GCF_002005465.1). NCBI lineage: Bacteria > Pseudomonadati > Pseudomonadota > Alphaproteobacteria > Acetobacterales > Acetobacteraceae > Neoasaia > Neoasaia chiangmaiensis. The sequence goes on from NZ_CP014691.1 coordinate 1,567,140, forward strand.
GCCACGCAGCGCGCCACGCCGTCGGCGCCGCGCCCCGGCCTTCGCCCATGATCCAGACCGGACCATGCCCCGAGGCGATACGCCGGGTCCTGATGGTGACCGGCCTGTCCGGCGCGGGGAAATCCTCCATCCTCCGCATCCTGGAAGACATCGGCCACGAGGTCGTGGACAATCCGCCCCTCGACGTGCTGGACGCGCTGGCTTCCCGTGCCGAAGCGCCGCTCGCCGTGGGCGTCGATGTCCGGACGCGCGGCTTCGAGGCACAGGCCGTGCTCTCCGCCCTCGCCCGCCTGCGGGAGCGACCGGACTGTCATGCGGAACTGCTGTTCGCAACCGCCGAGACCGATGTGCTGTTGCGTCGCTTCACCACCACCCGCCGACGGCACCCGCTCGACAGCAGCCCCAAGGCGAATCCCGGCCTGACGGCCGCCATCGAGCAGGAAGCCAGATTGCTGGCCCCTTTACGCGCGCATGCCGACCTGATCGTCGATACCTCCGACCTGCCGCCGCAGGACCTCAGGCGTCTGATCGAGACCCGCTTCGGACGCATGCGTGAAGGCGAATCCCTGACCGTGACGCTGATGTCCTTCGCCTATCCGGCCGGCCTGCCGCGCGAGGCAGACATGGTTTTCGACGCGCGTTTCCTGCGTAATCCGCATTACGACCCGCTTCTCAAACCCATGACGGGGCTGGACGAACCCGTACGAGAATACGTGCGCCAAGACCCCGATTATGAAGCATTTCTCGGCCACATTCTCGCCATGCTCGAACTGGTGCTGCCGCGCTTCGTGACGGAAGGAAAGAAACACGCCACCATCGCCATCGGCTGCACGGGAGGCCAGCATCGCTCGGTGACGCTGGTGGAGACGATCGCCGCCCATCTCGCCGGGGCGCAAAACGAATCGCTCTTGCAAGATGAACCGATCGTCGTCATGCATCGGGAACTGGCCCGGCAGGGGCGCAGCGTCTGGCGATGGGCGCGCGCGCCAAGACGGGACACGTTGCACGAACCATTGCGGACAGATCACTCTTGAACGCCTCGGAAAACTGCCGATATTGCACTCCGGAAGCTTCGTCAGGCCCTATGGCCGCCACGTCTTCCCGGAGAAAAATCGCCCGATGATCGGGATCGTTCTCATCACACATGGCCGCCTCGGCGAAGCCCTGCGCGAGATCGTCGAGCATGTCGTGGGCGCGCAACGGCAACTGGAGACCCTGGCGGTCGACCATGACGACGATGTCGCGGCCCTGCGGCCCGCCCTTCTCGATAGGGTGCGGCGCGTCGATACCGGCGACGGCGTGCTGGTCCTGACGGACATCTTCGGCAGCACACCCTCCAACGTCGCCCTTTCCGTACGTCGCGAAGGCGTCGTCGAGGTCATGGCCGGCGTGAACGTGCCCATGCTGGTGAAGCTGGCCAAGGCCCGCGCCCAGCGCGATCTGGATGCCTGCATCGAACTGGCGACCATGGCGGGACGCAAATACATCGCCGCGGCCTCCCAACTGCCCGAATCCTGTCTCCAGGGCGGCAAGTGCTGCGAAAGCGTGGTGGCCGGGACGATGAACCCGCAACCGGCGGCATCCGCCCCGATCATGCCGATGCGCCGCACCTTTCATTGATGGACGGGACCGACGCGATCACGAAAGACGTCGTTATCGTCAACCGTCTGGGCCTGCACGCACGTGCGGCGGCGAAGCTGGTCTCGCTGGCGGAGCGCTATCAGGCGGACATCGAAGTCTCACGCGGCGGACAGAGCGTGTCCGCCCTGTCGATCATGGGGCTGATGATGCTGGGCGCCGGGCGTGGCGAACAGGTCCGGCTGGCCGCCACCGGACCACAGGGCGATGCGGCGCTGGTGGCCGTCGCCGCGTTGATTGCGGACGGTTTCGGCGAACGTGACTGAACGAACGCGGCGCCGTCGGGAAGAAAGCGCCTCCACGGCCGATCATTCCCCTGAATCCGTTCCCTCAACGCGCCCGATGCGGCGCCTGCATGGCCGCAGCGTTTCCGCGGGTATCGTGATCGCCAACGTCGCGCTGGTGCAGGAACGCCCGCTCCCGACCATCGGGAACGCCTGTAGCGCCGATACGCCGGAAAGCGAACTCGCCCGTCTGGACAACGCCATCACCCAGACACAGCGGCAGATCACCAAACTGCGCACCAAGCTGGAAGCCCTGCCCGAGGAAGGCCGGGAGGAAATCGGCGCGCTGCTGGATGTCTATGAGCGGATGCTCGGCCATTCGCGGCTGATCCGCACGGCGCGCGCACGCATCGCCAAAGACCGGCTGACGGCCGAAGCCGCCGTCCAGCAGGAAAGCGAGACGCTGGCCGCCCTCGCCGGCCCCAAGCCCAACACGCCGGAGGAAGAGCGGGAAGCCGCCGCCCGGCGCGCCGGTGAATTCCGTGAGATCGCGCGGCGTCTGCTGCGCAATCTGACCGGCGTCTCGTTCCGTGCGTTCTCCAATCTGCCCGTTGGCTGCATTCTGGCCGCCGAGCAGCTTCGCCCGGCCGATGCCGCGCTGATCGACCCCACGCGCATTGCCGCCGTGCTGTCGGAAGGGGGCGGCGCGACCGATCATACCGCCATCATGCTGCGCGCGCTGAACGTGCCGGCGGTCCTGGCCGTCACGGACCTGACATCCGCCGTGCAGGACGGCGACCTCCTGATCGTCGATGGCGCGCGCGGCGAGATCGTCGTCAATCCGGACCCGGCGACGCTGGCCGAAGCACAGGCCGCCATGGCGGCGGAAGCACAGGAACGCAAGGGCATCAGCCGCCTGCGTCGCCTCCCGGCCCGCCTGACCGGTGGCGAGGACATCGAATTGCTCGCCAACGTGGAGCTGCCGGCCGAACTGCCGCTGCTGCGTCGCAACGGCGCGCAGGGCATCGGGCTGCTGCGCAGCGAATTCCTGTTCGACGAAGACCGGGAATGGCCGGACGAAATGGCGCAATACGCCGTCTATGCCGGCATCGTACGCGGCATGGACGGCCTGCCGACCACGATCCGCGTGCTCGACTGGGGCGGCGAGAAGGGGCTGGAGCGCCTCCGGATGCTGGGATATGCGGCGGCGGAAGACGGCGGCAACCCCGCACTGGGCATGCGTGGCCTGCGCCTGCTGCTGCACCATCCCGAAATCCTGCTGACGCAATTCTCGGCCATCCTGCGCGCCTCCATGGACGGGCCGGTGCGGGTGCTGCTGCCGATGGTCACCGCGACGAACGAGATCGTCACCGCGCGCGAGCTTTTCGAGAAAGCCGCCCGGCGCCTGCGCCGCAAGGGTGTGAAACTGCCATCCAGACTGCCGCCCCTTGGCATCATGGTGGAAACGCCCGCCGCGGCGATGACGGCGGACGCGCTGGTGCAGCACGCCGACTTCCTGGCGATCGGCACCAACGACCTGACGATGTACACGCTCGCCGTGGACCGGGCGATGACCATGGATTCCGACCTCTACTCGCCACTCCATCCGGCCGTCCTGCGCCTGATCGCAACCACGGTGAATGCCGCGCTGCGCGGGCATCGGCCGGTCTGCGTCTGCGGTGAACTCGCCGCCGATCCGCATGCCGTCGCCCTGCTGATCGGCATGGGCCTGCGATCCTTTTCCATGACGGCCAGCGCCCTGCCACCCGTCAAGAAGCTGATCCGCGCGCTGAGCCTGGAGGAGTGCGACACGCTCCGTCGGCAGGCGATGCTGGCGGACGATCCGCCGAACCTGCGCGCGGTGGTCAGAAATTTCCGTGGCTGACAGAACAATTTCCGCGCCTGACAGAACGATGTCGTTCGACATTCGCCAGGACGATCTTTCCAGCGGGCAGACACGCGCGCTCCTGGCGCTGCACCTTGACGGCATGCACGCCAACTCCCCGCCCGGCCACGTTTCCGCGCTCGATCTCTCGGGGCTGCAAACGCCCGACGTGACGGTCTGGTCGGCCTGGCACGACACCCGGATCGCGGCCATCGGCGCCCTGAAAATGCTGCCGGACGGCACTGCCGAGATCAAGTCGATGCGCACGCATCCCCTGTTCCTGCGTCAGGGCGCTAGCGCGGCGATCCTTGAACGAATCATCGCCGAAGCCCGACGGCGCGGCATGCAGCGGCTCAGTCTGGAGACGGGAAGCGGCCCTGCCTTCGAACCGGCACTGGCGCTATACCGGCGTTACGGCTTCACCAGCGGCAGCGCTTTTTCCGGTTATGAGAAAAGCGAATTCAACCAGTTCCTCCATCGCGATCTGACCGCGCCTCAGGCAAGCGGATCGGTCTGATAGAGCGTCACGCGCAGGCCACCATGCGGCACCGGCGCGCCCGTGGGCCGGAACGGTAATTCGGTCGCCCGCGCCAGACCGGCCTCCGCCGTGACGATCGCGACGCGCCAACCCGGAAACCGCTCTTTCAATACGCGCCCGAACGTCCGGTACAACGGCACGAGCTTGCCCTTGTCACCGATGCGCGTGCCATAGGGCGGATTGGCGATGACCAGCCCGGCCGGCCCTTCCGGCGGCTCCAGCTCGCTGATCGTGCCCTGCTGGAAGTCGGTGCGGTCCGTCACACCCGCACGCTCGGCATTGGCACGGCTCATCGCGATCGCCCCCGCATCACGATCGCGCCCGTGGAAGCGCACGCCCGGTGGCGACTCACGCCGAACGTCGCGCATGGACTGCCATGCTTGCGCATCGAAGGTCGCAAGATGCTCGAACGCGAAATGGCGTGAACGGCCGGGATTGAGCCGGGCCGCGATCTCGGCCGCCTCGATCACGAACGTCCCGGAGCCGCACATCGGATCGATCACCGTTTCGCTGCCGTCGAAACCACATTGCCGCAGGAACAGCGATGCCATCGTCTCGCGCATCGGCGCGCGATTGACAGCTTCCTTATGGCCGCGCCGATGCAGCAGCGTGCCGGACGTGTCCACGCTGATCGTGCACAGGTCGTGCTCGATCCGCGCCCGGACCACAATCCCGGCATTCTCGGGATCGCAGGGCGCGCCAAGCGTTTCGCGGATAGCCTTCCCGATCCGCTCCGCCGCCGCACCCGCATGATAGATGCGCGATGCCGCACTCGATGCCTCGACGCGGAACGGCACGTCGGGACGCAGCACGGCCGCCCACTCCACCCGGCGCGCGCGGTCGTCCAGATGGGCCAGATGTTTCACATGGAACGCATCGATCCGCGCCAGCACGCGCGTGGCGCCACGTATCCACAGGTTGGCGCGCCAGATATCCGGCCATCCGCCGCGCGTCACCACGCCGCCGGGCACGGCCTGCGGGCGCTTGAATCCCTTGAGACGGACCTCCTCGCAGAGCACCGCTTCCAGCCCCGGCGGGGCGGTCAGGAAAATTTCGAAATCCGTCTGTGTCGTCATGCGGCCTGCATGGCAGGATGACGCGGAAACGGCAACTCGGGCGTGAGCGGCAGCGGTCTATTCCAGAGCGTTGCTGCCGCTCTCGCTGCGTGCGCTCGTCACGCCCGGCACACGCATCAGCCCCGTCAGGAGATCGCCGTAGCCCCGCGGTCCGCGAATACGTATGACGATCGAGATCGTGCCGTCCTCCACGTCCCGCTCAAGCCGCATATGCCCCGTGCTGAAACCCAGTTCGCGGATGCGGGCCCGAACGCGGTCCGGCAGACCGGCATCGTCCACCCCGGCCACCGCCACGATGAAGCCGGGCTTCTTGGCACTGGGGAAGTGCCGCAACAGGCGCGGCGTGACGAACATGACGAACAGATATCCCGCCGTTGTCGCCAAAGCGAGCGCGGTCATCCCCGCGCCGCACGCCATGCCGAGTGCCGCCGTCAGCCAGATGGAGGCCGCCGTCGTCAGACCCCGCACCGCATCGCGCCGCATGAAGATCACGCCGCCACCGATGAAACCCAGTCCGGACACGATCTGCGCGGCAACGCGCGATGGGTCCAGCACGACCCGCCCCGGCGCCAGCACATCGTCGAACCCGTATTTCGATACCAGCACGAACAGCGCCGACGCCACGCCGACCAGCGTATAGGTGCGGAAACCGGCGCTTTTCTGGCGATATTCCCGCTCCAGCCCGACGATTCCCGCCAGCAGGAACGCCAGCCCCAGTTCGCCGAATTGCAGCCAGCCCTGCCCGGCAGCGGTGCCGAATGGAAGAAATGCATGCATCGACGGTGCGGCGCTCCCCGGAAATCGAGACGTTGACGACGGATAAAATACGCTTGCGACCGGATGACGGTTCGCCGCCGCTTCCCTCCATGGCACGAACCCTGTTGGATAGGCGTGCCAAAAACCGATCGGACCGTTTCCTGCATGACGACATCCCCCGACACCGCTTCCCAGCCTGCCGGCAGTCGATCGGCCCTGTTCTGGCAGATCGTCGCGGGCACCGTGCTCGGCCTGGGCGCCGGGCTGTGGCTGCCGGGGCTGGCCGCGCGGATGCATTGGGCCGTCGATCTTTTTCTGCGGCTGATCGTCATGGCCGTGGGGCCGCTGCTGTTCTGCATCATCACGCTCGGCATCGTCGGCGCGGGATCGCTGCGCACGGTCGGCCGGCTCGGCGTGAAGACGCTGATCTATTTCGAAGGCATGACGACACTGGTGATGGTCGTCTCGGTCGGCGCGGCGCTCCTGCTGCGACCGGGAACCGGTATCGCGTTCATGCCGTCGCCCGACGATCTCCATGCGGCCGAAGGCTACACCGCCAATGTGCGGCACCTTCATCAGGGCGGCGCCACCGGATTCCTGTTGTCGCTGGTTCCGCGTTCACCGATCGCCGCCTTCGCTGACGGCAACATGCTTCAAATCCTGTTCTTCGCCATCCTGTTTGGCGTCTGTCTCAATGGCATCGGCACCGCTGGCGCGCCGATCACGCGGTTGCTGGAGGCGACGTCGCAACTGTTCTCGCGCATGATGACTATCATCATCGGGCTGGCCCCGCTGGGCGTGTTCGGGGCGATGGCCACGACGACCGCGCGCTACGGCCTTGGGGCGATTGCGCATCTGGCCGGCTTCGTCGCGCTGTATTGCGCGGCCATTGCGCTCTTCATGGCAATAGGGCTCGGCGGCTGCCTGCGTCTGTGCGGCGTCAGTCCATGGCATTTCCTGCGCCATTTCCGCGAGGAGCTCGTCATCACCGCCACAACCACCGCTTCGGACTCCGTGCTGCCGAGCGTCATGGCCAAGCTGGAACACATGGGGGTCGCGCGTCAGGTCGTGGGGTTGGTCGTGCCGGCAGGTTATTCGTTCAATCTGGACGCGCTGTCGATCTATCTCGGCTTCGCCGTCGTGTTCCTGGCACAGGCGACCGGCACGCCCCTTTCCACATGGCAGATCGTCGTCATGCTCGCGACGGCCTCCTTCACATCCAAGGGCGCGCATGGCGTGCCGGGCATGGGGATCGTGATCCTGGCGGCCACCCTCGCCGCCGTGCCGGCCATCCCGCCTGCCAGCATCGTGCTACTGGTCGCCGTGGACTGGTTCATCGGCATCGCGCGGGCCGTTGGCAATCTGGGGGGAAACTGCGTGGCGCCCGTCGTGATGGCCGCCTGGGAAGGACAACTGGATCGCGACCGCGCCGCTGCTGTCCTGGGTGGCTTTCGAACCGAGGATACCAAAACGATCGTGTAATGGCCGTAGACAGCGCTACGGGCAGGCTCGTCCCGAGCGGAAAATGTAAACCGTTTCCAGTTTCTTGAGCTCCAGATCGATATCGGACAGATAGCGGCAGGCCTGAAGCTGCTTGGCCTGTCGACGACGCAGCGCGTAAATCCGACATCGCAGCGCTCTCTCATCCAGTGCGCTGGCATCGATATCCTTTTGAGACTTTCGTTCGCGTCGCTTGCCTGTATTGATCATCTGGAAAACATCGTTCCGCAGGGGTCGCAAATTGTCATCGTCCGTACGTATCCGAAACGACAGGACGCGTCGCGGGCCATGATCGGCCCGGAATGTAAACGACTGCATCCCGATACAATATCTTTACATCAACCGTCGCCTGCCGCCACTTCCCGGCAACAAATACACCAGTCACACGCGCATTTCCGGCAACATTGACGCTGTCGGGCTTTCATCCGAACGTCCTGGTACAGCACGTTATCGCTGGAAAACCGACAATCTTCGCCACCCCTGAAACGAACATAGGACACCCTGCCATACCTTCCGTTACCCATTGTCTCGGAAAGGTGTTTTCGAAAAACAATCAGAAACAGAAATGAAATACAAATTTGATTACATTTAATAACATATGTGCTTTCTTATTACTTAAAATTACAGTTTTATTATGTGCCAAAGAAGCAACACTTAATTTTGTTTTCTATGTTTGGTGCAAGCGCAATATTGCTGTTTCTTTATTATTTATGCGACTGCCTTGGAAATTCCGGAATCGATCCGAAAACTCCGAGCCACAGGTGCAAGATGATACGCAAAGACAACAGAAGGCGACGTATTGGCCCCTTGCTGAGTGCCACATTCCTTGCCGCACTATCAGGCGGTTACTCCAGCGCCAACGCTCAGGACACAACGGCTGCAGGGCCGGCAACCACGGTCAGGAAGCACGCGCACCATACGCGCGGCGCCGCCACAAAAAGCAGGCCGTCCGCCCCTTCCAGAACAGTCAACGCACGCCAACAGGCAGTCGCCGGCACGACGGTGTCGCACGCCATGACGCAGTCCGGCGCGACGCGTGACAACAGCCCATACGTGTCCACAAAGTTTCCGGCCGAGGCGGTCAGTTCCAATGCGGAAAACATCGTCGTAACCGGCTCGGCGTTGAGCACGTCAAACAATACCAGCGCCAATCCGGTCCAGATCGTCACCGCCAAGCAGATCCAGCAGACCGGCGCGACCACGCTCAGCGATTTTTTCCAGCGCCTGCCTTCGGTTGGGTCCTCGGGCACCTACAACACACAGACGAACGGCACGGACGGCGCGTCCTGCCTCGATCTTCGCAATCTCGGCGAGACGCGCGTCCTTGTCCTCATTGATGGCAAGCGGACAGCCATCAATGGTGATTCGAACTGCGTCGACCTCAATGCAATTCCAGTCCAGGCCGTCGCAAGCGTCGAAATCCTGAAGGATGGCGGCTCGGAACTCTATGGCGCGGATGCCGTGTCGGGCGTCGTTAATATCAAGCTCCGGCACGATCTGAACGATGCGAACGTGACGCTCCGCGGCGGCATCACCGGGCACGGCGACAACCAGACCGGGCTGATCTCCGCCTATAAAGGCTGGAATTTCGACCATGGGAAAGGCAATCTGACGCTGTTTGCGTCCTACATGTCGCAAGGCGGCGTGCAGCAGGCAGACCGCTCCTGGTCGCGCTCGAATATCCAGATAAACGACCCCCTGTCCGCCTCCAACGTCAGCTACGGCTCGATCATCACGCCGAACGGCACATTTTTCGGTGAGACAACGAACAATACCTATCTGGGTAACGGCAAGGGCGGCCTGACGGACTACACCACATCCGGCCGATATAATTACGGAAACCAGCAATCGCTGGTCAATGCGTTACAGAACTCAAGCTTCTCCGGCGATACGCATTACGACGTCAACGATCACCTCTCGCTCTACGCGAGCGTTCTTTACAGCCACAGGACGTCCATGACACAGATGGCGGCGGAACCCGTGGAAGGCAGCGTGCCACCGTCCACGCTGCCGAATTCCATTGTCATTCCGGAAGATTACCCTGGCAACAATACCGGCGAAGCACTTCAGATGTATCGCCGCATGACCGAATTCGGCAATCGCGAGACCCAGGCCGCCGTCGATACCGTGACCGGAAAATTCGGTGCGAATGGCGATATCTATGCCGGATGGAAATACGATCTTTCCTACACCTACGGCGCCAGCATGGCCACGACCCAGACGTCCGGCGTCGGCGACTACGCCAAGCTCCTGCAGGAATACGGTCTGGAAGAGGTAACGCCGGGCGACGCCAACAGCCTGCTTTATTATAATGCGAACTCATGCGCGGGTTCGAAAGGCTGCGTGCAATCGAACGTTTTCCAGCCGCTCTCCTCCGCGGCCGCGCAATATGCCAATTACACGACATACAGTCACAGCCATTACCAGTTGCGCGATCTGAACCTGCGCATCAACAACAACCACGTCGTGCATATGCCATGGTCCAATGGCGGCGATCTCGGCATCGCGCTCGGCATGGAACATCGTGGCGAACAACTGACCAACGACCCCGATCCGCTGGTCCAGAGCGGCGGGAGCCTCACCAACACCGTGGCGGCCACGAGCGGCGGCTTCAATGTCACGGAAGGCTATATCGAAGGCAAGCTGACCCTGCTCAAGGATGCGCCGCTCGCCCATGACCTGACAATCGACGGACAGGGTCGTTATTCGTCCTACAACACCTTCGGTTCGGCCTATAACTGGAAGGGCTCGATCGACTGGGCGCCGACGCGCGACATCCGCTTCCGCGGCACGATCGGCACGTCATTGCGTCAGCCAAACGTCTACGAGCTCTACGGCGGCACGACGCTGAGCTACAACACGGCCAGCGATCCGTGCGGCCAGGCATCCTCCTACGGTGCACGTTCAGCGATGGTCGTTGCCAACTGCGCGAAGCAGGGCATCAATGCCGCCACCTTCACGTCGTCCGGCTCCGGTCAGATCCCTACGCTGGAAGGGGGCAACAGCACACTGAAGCCGGAAGTCGGCCGCACTTATACATTCGGCACGGTCATCACGCCGCGCTGGATTCCGGGACTGTCGACCTCGGTCGAATACTGGCACTACAATATCTCGGACGTCATCAGCTCACTGTCGACCCAATATATCGTCGACAGCTGCTACACGGGAACGAACCCGTCCCTTTGCGCCGACGTCAACCGCCTCAGTAACGGGCAGATCAATACGGTTTCGGCACTCGATGAAAATCTCGGCGGCCTGCATACCAGCGGGCTCGACTGGGACCTGAATTATCGTTTCCGCGTCACCCGCAACGACACATTCACGATCGACAATAATTACCAGCAGTTGCTCAGCTACAAGGAGCAGCTCGTTCCCGGCGGGAAATACTATAACTACCTCGGCGCGCTCTTCTATCAAGGCGGCTCTGGGCAACCGCGCGTTCGCGACTACATGACCCTCGGCTGGCAGCACGGCCGCTTCGGCATCAACTACATGATGCAGTATATGGGCGGCATGCACTGGAACGACGGCTCGGTTTTCCTGACGGCAGCCTCCGCCGGCCGGTACAAGACACCGGCGATGGTCCAGCAGGACATTACCCTGACCTATAACTACAAGCGCTGGGCATTCGAAGGCGGCGTCAACAATATCGCTGGCAAGAATCCGCCCTTCGTCGCAAGCGCGGCGGACAACAGCGACGCGGCCGTCTACGGCAACTTCTATTATGGCCGATATTTCTTCCTGCAGGCCGGCGTGAATTTCTGATCGCCAGCACTTGCAGCAGGCTGCCACCGTGCCGTTGGCGGCCTGCTTGCCTATGGGGCGCCGCGCGCATTGACGCGCAGGCGATACAGCCCATGCGTCGCCGTCATGAACAGCGTACCGCCGCCCTCACCGCCGAAGCACAGATTGGCGCAGCGCTCCGGCAGCGGAATATGCCCAAGGACACAGCCATCCGGCGCAAAGACGCGCACGCCATCCAGGCCGGGCCCGTTGCCCCAGCCGCACCATAAATTCCCTGCGGAATCCGTGCGCATGCCGTCCATGAGGGCACCGGGCTCGTTTTCGATCAGCAGGCGGCGCTGCACGATATGCCGATGGTCCCGATCCAGCCGACACGCGGTCAGCCGGTTCGACACCGGCCCGGTTTCGATCACATAAAGAACCGCGCCGTCCGGCGAGAAGCAGAGGCCGTTCGGATTCTCGAAATCCTCCGCCATCAGACCGACGGTGCCATCCGGATCGACCCGATAAAGCCCGGTCGGCAATTCCGCCGCCGCCACGCCGCCGCCCTCGAACGCGCTCTTCAACCCGTAGTCGGGGTCGGTGAACCAGACGGCGCCGTCGAGCGGATGCGTGACGATATCATTCGGTGAATTCAACCGCCGGCCTTCGTAACGCTCCGCCAGAACGGTGATCGACCCGTCATATTCCGTGCGCGTCACGCGCCGTGCCTCATGCTCGCAGGTCAGCAACCGCCCTTGCCGGTCACGTGTATTGCCGTTGGGAAAATGCGCGGGCTGGCGGAAAACGGACACGCTCTGCGTAATCTCGCACCAGCGCAGGATGCGGTCGTTGGGAATATCGCTCCACAGCAGATACCGCCCATCCCCGAACCATACAGGCCCCTCGCCCCACGCCGTGCCACTCATCAGGCGATGCACGGCGGCACTGGGGAAGATCAGGTCGTTGAAGCGCGGATCGAACGCGCGCGGGCGGTTGGCTTCATCGCGCAATCCCAGGATCTCGATCCGGTCGGTATAGACGAAAGGTTGCATGTCAGTGCGTCACTTCGCCTTCCATGTGCTCGCCCGGCAGGACGGGCGGGCGATAGGCCAGAACGGCCGCCACGATCGCCGTGCCGACGAACACGCTGATCTCCATCGAATAGCCCAGCGAATACATCGTCGCGAACCATGGGATGAAGAAACCGGACAGGCCCTGCCCCATCGCCGCGGCGGCATAGCTCGTGCCCATGCCCAGCGAGCGCGTGGCGGACGGAAAACGCTGCGCCAGAAAGTGCGGCACCAACGCCCAGATGCTGTTGCCGAAGGCGCCGATGATGAATGCCGTCGAGAACATCAGCGGGAAGCTGTGCACCGTCACGAAGGGAATGATCGCCGCCAGCGTGATGAGGAAATACGTATAGATGACCGGCCGTTCGCCAAAACGCGTCGCCAGGGCGCCGCAGAGCGGCTTGCCGATCAGCGAGCCGATGCAATAGGCCGCGACCATCGGGAAAACCTGCCCCGGCGTCAGGCCATGCGTGGTGCGCAGCAGCGTGGGATAGAATGTGTAGAGAGCCGCGTTCTGGAATTGCAGCACCGCCATGAAGACGATGGCCTGAACGGCCGCGCCGTCGAGCCTGAACATCCCGCCTTTCGGTCGCGCGGCCTTCGCGCGCGGGTTCTTCTGCGCGGCCAGCCATACCGGGCTTTCCGGTACGCCGATGCGGATGAAGATCGCCAGAAGCGCGGGCACGATCCCCAGCACGAACAGCGCCCGCCAGCCGAAATGCGGCAGCACCACGGCCTGCGCCGCCGCCGCCGCGAAGAACCCGCATTCGTATCCCGCCATCATCAGCGATGACGCCAGTGTCCGCGCACGCGGCGGCACGCTCTCCATCAGCAGCGCCGCCGAGGCGGTCCACTCCCCGCCGAAACCGACGCCGAACATGAACTGGATCGCCACCATCAGCAGATAGGAGGATGCCACGGCCGTCGCGCCTGAAAATGCCGCGAACCACACGACACCGATCATGAAGGTCAGCTTGCGGCCGTAGCGGTCGGCCAGCCATCCCCAGCCCGTATTGCCCAGCACGCGCCCGACGCTCTGCGCGGTGATGATAAGCCCCATCGCCGTCAGGCTGACGCCCAGGCTCTTGCCCATGTCCGGCAGGCACAGCAGCAGCGCGACCTGATCGAACGCATCGAGAAACCACCCGAGGAATGCCGCCAGCGTGACACGCCAGTAGGGCCGCAGCAGCTGCGCGGGGCTCTGGCCCGAATCGTCGAATGCCGGTGAACTCGATAATGAACGCGCGAAATCAGCCATGAAGCAATCTTCCGGTCATGCCGCATCAGGAATCGATGGGCGAACAGTCAACGCGCTTAGAGGTTTCTGAAACATTACGTCAAATCCATCTTGCGTGAAGTCACGACACATAGTGGGATTCCGGGGTGGGATTCCGGGGTGGGATTCCGGGGTGGGATTCCGGGGTGGGATCCCGGGGTGGGATCCCGGGGCGTGCTTGCGGGCGCACGAAGCTGTCAGAACGTCCCATGCAACCTTTCCATGCCCAGACCATAAGAATGGCAACGATCATTAGCGAAGAAGGATGACCCATGGCCGCCGAGACCGTCCTGGACACGATGCTTGCCACGAAACCCGCGCCGATCCGCGGCGTGATCTTCGATATGGACGGCCTTCTGCTCGACAGCGAAACCCTGGCGATGGACGCGCTGGTCGCCGCCGGCGATGAACTCGGCTACGACATGCCCGCCTCCTTCTGCCGCCGGATGATCGGCCTGCCCGCCGACGACTGCCGCCGTCTGGTGCAGGACAATTACGGTGCGGACTTCCCACTGGAACAATTCTTCGCGCGTCAGGAGGTCCATCTGCGCAATTTCGTCGATACCGGACGGCTGGCGCTCAAGACCGGCGTCGAACCGCTGCTGGACCTGCTCGACCGCCTGAAGCTGCCGCGCGCCATCGCAACCTCTTCCAGCCGTTACCGCACCGACCACCATCTCAAGCTCGTCGGGCTGGACGGTCGTTTCGACGCCATCGTCACGCGCGACGACGTCTCACGCGGCAAGCCCAATCCCGAACCCTATCTCGCCGCCGCACGGAAGATCGGCATCGCACCGGAATTCTGCCTCGCCCTGGAGGATTCGCATAACGGCGCCCGCGCCGCCCATGCCGCCGGCATCCGCGTCATCGTCGTGCCCGATCTGCTGGAGGCCACGGACGAGATCCGCGGCAAGGCACTGGCCGTCGTGGACGACCTGCACACGGTGCGCGCCTATATCGAGCGCGCCACCGCCTGACGCGCCGCCTATCGGACAATATCCCGCAGGACGTCAGGCACGCTCTCGTCCGTCAGCCGCCGCAGCATCCCGGCAATGGCCGCCACCTGCCGTTCGTGATGCGGCAACGGCGAACCGAACACATCCTCCATCGCCAGGAATGCCTCCGCCTGCGCACGGTGATCGTGCCGGGCCTCGGCACAGATCCGGCGCAGCGTCCCGGCATGCGGGTCGGCGACGGCGAGGTCCAGCGCATCCTGTTCGTGCAGTGCGAACCAGCGTATCCATCCGGCGATCAACAGGGTCGCGCCGGTCGTCGGTCGCCCGGCCTCGATATTCGCCCGCATCGGCGCCAGCACGCGGGCCGCCATCTTGGCGGACCCGTTGCGCCCGATCCGCTCGGCCTGATGCACGATGGCGGGATTGCGGAAGCGTTCCATCAGCGCGTCGGCATAGCGCGTGATGTCATCGGGGGCGAACGCCACGCCGGCATTCTGCTCCTCCCGCATGAAACGTGCGGCGATGCGGCCCAGCGCCGGGTCGGTCGCCGCTTCGGCGATCGTCGGCAGCCCGGCCAGGGCGCCGATATAGGCCAGCAGCATATGCGCGCCGTTCAGCATCTGGAGTTTGGCGCGCTCGAAGGTCGCCACGTCGTTCGTGAACTGCGCGCCATGCGCCTCCCAGCGCGGGCGTGGTCCGTCGAACTCGCCGATCACCCATTGGAACCACGGCTCGGCCGGAACGGGTATGGCATCCTCCACGCCCCCCAGCGCATGGCGGGCGTCTTCGATATCCTGCGGCGTGGTGGCCGGCACGATCCGGTCCACCATCGTATCCGGGAAGCGCACGTTTTCGGCAATCCAGCCCGCAAGGCGCTCGTCACCACCCATCGAGGCGAAGTCCATCACGGCCTGCGCCAGCGTCCCGCCATTATGCGCGACGTTGTCGCAGCTGAGGATAACCGGTGGCGCGCCGCCTTGCGCCCGCACGCGCCCCAGCCCCGCCGCCAGGATACCCAGCGCGGTCCGGGGCGTGCCGCGACGCAGATCGGCCCGGATATCTCCGGCATCCGCGTTGAGACGACCATCCGCCGTCAGGTAATAGCCGCTCGCCGTCACGGTCAGCGTGACGATCCGCGTTTCCGGATCGGCCAGCCGCGACGGCAGATCGGCCCTTTCATCGCCGGCGAACAGCGCCTCGGCGATTGCCCCCATGACGGATACGACCGTACCATGCGGTTCGCGCGTCAACAGGCTGTAGAGATTATCCTGCCGGGCCAGCTGGTGCGACAGTTCCGGACGCCGCATGGTGGCCGAGGCGATCCCCCAGCGCAGCCCGTCCTCGCCCTCCGCCGCAATGGCCGCCTGCGTCGCCACGACCTGATGCGCGCGGTGGAAATTCCCGCATCCCAGATGCAGGATGCCCGGCCGCAGACGCGCAGTGTCGAAGCGGGGCAGATGGATATTGGCGGGCAGACGCGTCAGGCTGGCGCGGTCGAGCATGCGTTCGGCTCCTTCCGGAAATTTCGGTATCAGGAAGGAAAAAGGCTGTCCGGCGGCACGGTTTGCGATAAGGCCTCCCGGATCGGGACACGAAGCCGTGTGCCGTTGCGCTAGCCCGGCGCGGTGAAAGCCGCTTTCCAGTCCGCCGGCGGATTGCGCATGCCGCTGTCGTTGCGATGCCACCAGCCGCCGCCAAGAGCCTGGAACAACGCCACGCTATCCGAGAAACGCGACGCCTGCGTCTGGATCAATGTCAGCCGCGCCTGCATCTGAAGCTGCTGGGCGCTGCGCAGCAGCAGCGGACTGATATCGCCCGCGCTCAGTTGCCCGCGCGAGATCGTCAGGCTCTTTTCCGCCGCCATGTCGTTCTGCGCGCTGATCGACAGCGCATCCGCATCGTTCTGCAATGCCTGCATCGTATCGGCCACGTTCTGGATCGCGCCCAGCACCGTGCTGCGATATTGCGCGGTGGCGGCCAGAAGGTTGGCGCGGGCTTCCCGCTCCAGATGCAGCAGTTCGAACCCCTGGAAGATCGGCTGCATCACCATCGCGCCGATGGTCCAGTTGCCGTAACCGGGCGTGAAGAACTGGCTCATCGCGTTCACCGCCTGCCCCGGCGTCGCGGAAAGCTGCACGTTCGGCAGACGGTTGGCGATCGCCACCCCGACCTGCGCGCTGGCGGAATGCATCTGCGCCTCGGCCGCGCGGATATCGGGGCGCTGCTCCAGCAGCGCCGCCGGCAGGGACACCGGCAGGGCCGACGGCAGCCGGAAGGCCTCCAGCTTCGGTTCCGGCAGCGTCGCATCCGGGGTGGTGCCGACCAGCACCGCGATCTGGTCGTGCGCCTGCGCCTTCTGCTGCATCAACGGCGGCAGCGTCGCCTCGATCTGGGTCAGGGCGGCACGCTGCGCCATGACATTCGCCAGCGATATGTCGCCCAGCCGCTGCTGCGTCTCCATCACCTGCAACACATGCTGCTGGCTGTCGATGATCTGGCGCGTCGCCTCGATCTGCGCCTGCACGCTGGCCTGCTGGATCACCGCGAGCACGAGGGTGTTGATCAGCGTGTTGGTCGTGGCTTCCAGCTGGAAACGCTGCATCTCCGCCTGCGCGGCGGCGGATTCGATCTGCCGGCGCAACCCGCCCCACAGATCGGGCTGGTAGGAGATATTCAGCTGCAACGTATGGATGTTGTAGAGGTAGGCGTTGCTCCCCGGAACCGCCGAGAAGGCCCGCGACGTCTTGTTGCGCGTCGGATTGAACTCGGCCGAGATGCTGGGCAGCAGCGGGGCGCCCTGCACCTTCGTCTGCTCCCATGAAGCCTTGAGCGTCGCCTGCGCAGCCTGCAGGGACGGGCTGCCGGCCAGAGCGCGGGCCACCAGCGCATCAAGTTCCGGCACCTGAAACAGCTTCCACCAGTCGCCCGGAACATCCGCTCCGGAGACCAGACGCTGCGCCTGCCCCGCTGCCCCGGCACCAGCACTGGCATGAACATCGCCCGGCACCGCACCGTTTTGATACGCCGGATGGCCCGGCAATGTAGGCCGGTGGAAATTCGGGCCGATGGCACAACCCGACAGCAGGCAGGCCAGGGACAAACCGACAGCGCGACGCATCACGACGACCCTACCTTGCGCAAACGACGACGTTCGATGAAATGCTCGAGTTCGTAGAAGAACACCGGCAGCACGAACAGGGTCAGCAACGTGGCGATTCCCAGACCGCCGACCACGACCGTCGCCAGCCCGCGCTGCACGTCGGTGCCGATGCCGGTCGCCAGCGCCGCCGGCAACATGCCCATGCTGGCGACGGTCGCCGTCATCAGCACCGGGCGAAAACGCTCGCCGGCTCCCAGCAGAACGGCATTGTGCACGTTATGCCCTTCCGCACGATGACGATTGATCGACGCGATCATGATGATGCCGTTCTGCACCGCCACGCCGAACAACGCGATGAAGCCCACCGCCGTGGCGATGTTGAGCGTCTCGCCACGCAGATGCAGCGCCACCAGCCCGCCCAGCGTCGCCAGCGGCACGACGGACAGGACGAGCAGCGCATGACGCAGCTTGCCGAATTCCACGAACAGCAGCACCAGCATCACCGCGAACATGATCAGCAGCGCCACGCTCAGCCGCGCCTGGGCGCGTTCCTCCTGCTGGAAGCTGCCCGCCCATTCCAGGCGATACTGTCGCGGATCGAAATGCACCTGCGCGTTGATGCGCGCCTGTGCGTCCGCGAGATACTGCGACAGCGGGCGCTGGCCGTTATCCACCCGGATGGTGATCTGACGATTGCCCATCTCGTGCGCGATGTTGCTCTCGCCCATGTGCAGGCCGATATCGGCGATCGAGCCGAGCGGGATCGCCGCGCCGCCGCTGGAGCGCACCGGCAGGTCGCGGATGGTCTGCATGTTCTGCATGTCGTCACGCGTGATGTGCAGCGTCGCGTTATAGACGCGATCCTCCACATAGATCTGCGTGATCGCCGCATCGCCGATGCCGTTCTGCACCACATTGGCAACATCGCTCATATTGATGCCGTAACGCGCCGCCCGCTCGCGGTCCGGCACGATGTTGAGCTGCGGAATACGCGGCTCCTGGAAAATGGATGCGTTCGCGGTGCCGGGCACGTCGTTCAGGATATCGACGATCCGGTTGCCGATCCGGCGCAGTTCCTGGAAGTCGTTGCCATAGACGCGCAGCACCAGCGGGCTGTGCGCGCCACCCACCAGATCGCTCATGTTATCCTGGATCGGCTGGCTGATGCCGAAGCTGATGCCCGGAATCTGGTCGAGACGATGCCGCAGACGGCGGATGAACTGCACCTTCGTCTCCCCCGCCGGCCATTGATCGTATGGCTTCAGCCCCACCGGCATCTCGATATGCGATGGCGTCCACGGATCCGTGCCGTCGTCGTTACGGCCGAGCTGGGTCATGGCATAGGAGGTCTCAGGGAACTCCCGCACCGCATTGCGCAGTTCCCCGGCGATACGGCTGCCCGCATCCAGCGAAATGCCGGACGGCAACTGCACCTGAAGCCACAGGGCGCCCTCGTCCAGATCGGGCAGGAATTCCCGCCCGACGGTCACGCCGAGGAACACGACCAGCACCAGCGCCAGCGCGCCGCCGATATAGGTAATCATCGGGCGAATGAGCATATGGTTCAGCCCGCGCTCATACGCATGATGCAGGCGCTCGAGCGGACGGTTGTGCCAGATGCGGCGCGGCTTGCGCAGCGCCAGGAAACTCAAGGAGGGAATCAGGCAGATCGCGCAGGCGAGCGCGCCGATCAGCGCGAAGCTCACCGTATAGGCCATGGGCCGGAACAGCTTGCCCTCGCTGCCCTCGAACGCGAAAAGCGGGCTGTAGGCGACGATGATGATCAGCGTGGACGAGCAGATCGACCGCCCCGCGATTCGCGCCACGCGCAGCACGCCGGTCGGCGTCAGCGCCACTTCCGGCGCGTCCTCGCGCAGGCGCAGGATCGCTTCGGTGATGACGATCGCGCCGTCCACGATCACGCCGAAATCCACCGCGCCCAGCGAGAACAGGTTCGCCGCCATGCCCAGCAGCCGCATCAGCACGAACACGGTGGACAGCGCCAGCGGAATGGTCACCGCCGTCACCAGCGCGCTGCGCGGACTGCCGAGGAACAGGGTGAGAATAACCAGGACGAGGCCGATACCCTCGACCATCGTCTCGCCCACCTTGCGCGTCGTCGCCTGAACCAGATTGTCGCGGTCGATATACGGCACGATCCGCACGCCCAGCGGCGCGAGACGCTCCTGCAATCCGGCGACCGCGCGATGGACGTTATCGAGCACCAGCGAGGGGTTCTCGCCCGAGAGCATGGTGACGATGCCCTCGATCGTATCCGGATTGTGGTCCTTCCCCAGAATGCCCTCGCGCACCTGATGGCCGAACTGCATCTGTCCCAGATCGCGCACCAGGATCGGCGTGCCGTTATGCTGCGCCACCACGACGCCGCCCAGATCCTTGAGCGTGTGGATCATCCCCACGCCCCGCACGATATACGACTGCTCCCCGCGCGTGACCCGGCCGCCGGCGGCATTGATGCTGTTGCTGCTGATGGCATTCACGACATCGTTGACGCCGAGGCCATACCGCAGGAGCGCGCTCGGATCGAGCACGAGCTGATACTCGCGCGTCAGGCCGCCGAAATTGTTGACGTTGACGATGCCGGGAATCCGCTGAAGCGTCGGGATGACGATCCAGCGCTGGATGTCGGACACCTCCATCAGGTTCTTGCTGTCGGATTCGAGCGTGTAGCGATAGATCTCACCCGCCGGACCGGAGATCGGCCCCAGTTGCGGCGTCACCCCATTGGGGAGAGACGCTTCCGCCATCTGCTCCGTCACCAGCTGGCGCGCGGTGAAGACATCCGTCCCTTCGCGGAAGATCAGGGTAATCAGCGACAGGCCGAACGTGCTGCTGGACCGGCTTTCCGTCACGCCGGGCACGGCGGACAGCGCGCGTTCCAGCGGCGTGGTGATCTGCTGCTCCATCTCCTCCGCCGCCAGACCCGACACCTGCGTCGTGACCTGGACATTGACGGCGCCGAGGTCCGGATAGGCCTCGACCGGCAGCACACGCCAGGCATAGGCGCCCGCCAGCGCGAGCAGGACCGCCGCAACGAAGACGATATAACGGCGCGCGAAGCACGCCTCGATAAGCCGACCGATCATGCCGGCGCGCCGTGCGGAAGATACGTCATGAGGTCAGTCGTCATTCAGCAGGATGCCACCACGCACGATCACGCGCTCGCCCGCTTGCAGGCCAGAGACAACCCGCACATCGTCGCGTTCGTCATAGCTCACGTCCACGTTCCGGCGGCGGAACGTGTGCGGCGCCGTCTCGACAAAGACCGAAATCGTATCGTTGTTCATCAACAGGGCCGTCTTGGGCACAACGATCTCGGCCGGCTGGGGAATATCGATCACCGCCGTGCCGAACATGTTGGGCTTCAGGGCCATGTCCGGATTGTCACAGGCCAGCCGCGCGGTCATGCGGCGGGTATCGGCATGCAGCGTCGGGTCCACCGAGAAGATCGTCCCGCGGCAGCTCCTGCCCGGATAGGCATCGAAATCCGCACGCGCGGTCTCGCCGATCCGCACCTCCCCCATGGCCTCCTCAGGCACCGCCGCCTCGACCCAGACAACGGAAAGGTCGAGCAGGCTGATCTGGACGGTCGTGGTGTCGCCGATATATTCACCAACACCCATCGTCGTGCTCGCCACCATGCCGTCCACCGGCGAGATCAGCGGCACAAGCCCCTGCCGCGCCAGCTCCGGCCGCGTATTCAGGGCCGCCAGACGATGCTGGGCCCGCTCCAGTTCGGCCTGGGCCTGCATTTCGTCGTTCCGTGCCGCATCGACGTCCTTTGTCGCGTTGCCGCCGACGGCCTGCACGCCCTGCGCCCGGTGCAGGACACGATCCGCGTAGCTCAGCTGCGCCTGCGCCTTCGTCTCGTCGGCCACGGCCTGATCGAAATCGCCCGAGGCGATCTCCGCGAGGATCTGCCCCTTATGGACGGTATCGCCCGGGCGCACGTCGGCCTGAACGATTCGTCCCGTCACCGGCGCCTGCATGTCGATCGTCCGCCGGGGCTCCGCCTGCACCGTGGCCGGCACGCTCAGGCCATGCGCCTGAACCCGCGGTCGCACCGGGGCTACGATCAGCCGGCTCATGAGCGGCGAATCCTCGGCAACCACCAGCGCGCCATCGCGTTTGGTCATCATCGCGGGGGCTGCCGCCTGCGGCAGATGATGGTTCGAGCGCAACAGCGCGACGATCAAACCGATCAGGACGAGCGCAAGAAGGCCCGCCAGCGCCATGCGGCGCACGCTGTAAGAACGCATGCTTGTTGCGTAGCCTCTCGACCAGGGCCAGAACCGTACGCGTCTGGCGATACAGATAAATAATGTCCGAATGAAGTCGGCAAGGCTAACTGCCGGAAGCCTGATGGAATGCCAAGAGACTTTGCGTCATTCCATTGCACATCTTCAAAAAAAAGTAATGCTTCTTTCCGAAGGCCCGCATTCTCGCGGGTTCCCGCCCGGGCGCCCGGCCTTCAGTCCGCCTTGACGGGCGCCCCGATCGTCCGCAACGACCGCGGCCGCACCGGGCCGCCTAGCACGTGGCCGATCGGCGTCAGGGCGTCGATATGATCGCAGAATATCTTGAAGACGGCGAGCATCGGCACGGAGAGAAACGCCCCGGCAATGCCCCACATCCAGTCCCAGAACATCAGCGAGGCCATCACCAGCACCGGATTGAGCGTGAAACGCTTGGCCAGCAGCATCGGCGTGATCGTCTCGCCTTCCAGGATATGGATGCACAGATAGATCGCCGGCGGCACCAGCGCGTACACGAGCGACGGGAAAGAGAAGAGGCCGACGAAGAAATAGACGACGACGCCCGTCAGCGGCCCGATGATCGGCACATAGTTCAGCAGGAACGCCAGCACGCCCCAGAGCAGCGGGTTCGGCATGCCCGTCAGCCAGCATTGCAGGAAATTCAGCAGCCCGACCAGCACGTTCATGATGGTGATGGTCGCCAGATAGAGCGAGACATTGCGTTCGATCTGCGTCGCGATCTGCACGATGCGCCGCTTGTCCGCGAAAGTGGGCATGATCTCCACGATACGGCGCAACAGGCTGTCGCCTTCCGTCATCAGGAAGAACAGCATCAGCAGCATGGTCAGGAATTCGCCCATGAAGTTCCGCGTGCCCAGCAGCACGGACGAACCCAGGCTGGTCAGCGCCGCCGAACTGCCGGTTCCGTCCCCATGCGGCACGCCGATATGGCGCGGCGTCCCGGACGAGAACACGCTCATCGCGCGATAATAGGCGTTCTGGACGTCAATCAGCGAACCATGCAGGAAAGCCAGCTTGGTCTGCAATGCCGGCAGGCTCTGCGGCACTTTCGACAGCCACGCCGCCGCCGGCACCGAAATGGCCGTGCCGATACCGGCCACGACGACGAACATCGCCACGATCAGCAACAGCGCCGCCAGCGGTTTGGGCACGCGCAGGCGGCCATGCAGCATCCGCATCGGCGCGATCATCAACAGGTTCATGACCGTGGCGAACACGAACGGCAGGACGATATTGGCCGCGAAGTAGAGCGAATAGAAGACGGCGAGAATCGTCAGGATCAGGACACAGGCATCACGCAGCCCGATCTCATGACGCAACATCGCCCGATGGATCAGCCCCGCCTGACGGCGACCATCCGGATCCCCGGGCTGCGGCGCCACCCGCGCTGGGCTTGCCGCCGTCAGCTCAGGATCGAGCGTGTCATGCAGCGACTGCATCCCGGACATGGAGGAAACCACTTTCGGTCGGAGGGAAGATAAAGAAAGCCGGACCGTTCTTAGACCAACTCCATGGTCTTACGAGACAGGATTTCAGCAGTTGCCGCCGAAGTGATGCAATTCTCCAAAAAATGGCTTGATTGTCATCTGCGCCCGCTTCAGGGTCACGCTCGAACCCACTTTCGAAGGAGACAGATCATGGCTTGGAACACCCCGAAGGTCACGGAAATCCCGTTGGGCGCGGAAATCAATTCCTATGTCTGCGGCCAGAAGAAGTAAGGCTTTCCGCACGACCATGACGCATCGGGCGGCCTTTCCGTCATTGGGACGGAAAGACCGCGCGGTGCGTTGTTCACTGACTATCGCGGTCATGCTGACCGCCGGCCTGGCGATGGCGCCAGCCGCCTCGGCCGTGACCCGGCCCGCCTGCCGCCTCGATCCCGTCAGCTTCCGATCGCCGACGCAACCGCTGGATCATGCCCTGCGGCACTTCACCGACCGGACCCATTGCCCCGTTCTGATCGATCCCTCGCTCCTGACAGGGCGGGAAAGCCAGCCCCTCAACGGCGTGTTCGAACCCGCACAGGCCCTGAAGATGCTGATCGGGCGCAACGATCTGGAATTCGTTCGCGGACAGGATGGCTACCTTGTCCATCCCGTTGTCTATCATCCCGCACAACATATGCGCCTGACGGACTGACGCGCCTCAGACGCGCTGCACGAAGTCCGCCGTCAGATCGGCGATGCGCGACACGCCCAGCATCGCCATCCCCCGATCGATATCCTTGCCCAGCAGCCCGATGGCATGTTCAACCCCGGCACGTCCGGCAAGCGCACTGGCATAGAGGAACGGCCGGCCGACCAGCACGGCATCCGCGCCCAGCGCCAGCGCCGTCAGCACATCGCTGCCCTGCCGGAACCCGCCATCGACCATCACCGCCATCGTCCCGGCCTGCGCCTTGATCTCGGCGAACGCTTCCAGCGGCGTGATGACATGGTCCAGCAACCGCGCACCATGGTCGGACACGACGATACCATCGACGCCGATCCGCGCCGCGCGCGCCGCATCCTCCGGTCGCAGGATGCCTTTCAGCACCAGCTTGCCCGGATAGCGCGCGCGGATACGCTCGATATGGTCCCAGGTGAAACCTGACGAACCGCCGACGGCACTCAGTTCACGGGAGAAAAGACCCGGACCGTTCCCCGGCCGGATGTTGGCGATGCGCGGCTGGCGAAGGCGGAGAAAATTTCGCCCCGCCGTGCCGAACAGCCAGCGCGGATAGAACGCGACGTTGGCCGCCACGCGCAGGCGCGGGCGGATGGGCATGGTGTAGCCGGCGCGTGTTTCCGCCAGACGTTGCGCCGCGACCGGTACGTCCACCGTGATCACCATCACCTTGTATCCCGCACGGCTCACACGATCGACCATGCCGTCCACGATCGCCAGGTCGTCCGGCAGATAGGCGGCGAACCATGTCTCGGGGTTGATCCGGATGACATCTTCCAGCGGCGTGATGGAATTGGCGCTGAGGGAATACGGCACGTTCGCCGCACGCGCCGCCGCCGCTTCCAGACGGTCGGCATTGTACCGGATCATCGCCGCGCCCCCCGTCGGCGCGATGCCGAAAGGCTGGGCGTAACGATGGCCGAACAACGTAACGCCCGCGTCGCGCTGCGCGACATCCCGCAGGCGATAGGGCCGCAGCAGGAGTGAATCGAAAATCCGCCGGTTACGACGCAGGGAAAACTCCTCGCCCGCGCCGTTGCGCACGTATTGAAAAATCGCCTTGGGCAGGTGACGGCGCGCCGCGCTTTCGAAGTCGTGGAGGGCATATATTCGCTTCAGGCGGCGCGGCATGGCCATGATTCTTCTCTCGGAGATGACGATGAAGGTCCTAACCGTTCCCGGGGCGAAGCGGTTCGACTGATCGCGGGAGTTTGTGCTTGCCGAAAGAAATATGAAAAGATTCGTCCAAACGAGAAAATGGCTTGCATCCAGGGGGAAGGGTCTCTATCAGCGGCCCCCTGGCCCAAGGGGGCAATTCTGCCCAACAGGCTGTCTACTGGTTTTGGGGTACGTGATGAACGCACTTGCTCAACTGGGGATGGTATCGGGACTCCCGAGAGATAACCAGACGATCGCACCGGCTTCCTCTTACGAAGAGGAGCGCAAGGACTACTTTATTGAACGTGACGGCGAGCGGTTTGCTGGTCATCATCTGCTGATCGATTTTTGGGACGCGACGAATCTGGACGACCCGTCCAAGATCGATGCGACCCTGTGCGAAGCAGCGGTGACGGCGGGTGCCACGATCCTGCACAGCCACTTCCACCATTTCACGCCCAATGGCGGCGTGTCGGGCGTGATCGTGCTGGCCGAAAGCCATATCTCGATCCACACATGGCCCGAACGCAACTTCGCGGCAGTGGACGTTTTCATGTGCGGCGCCTGCGACCCGAATCTGACGATCCCGGTCATGCAGCGCCTGTTCCAGGCAGGCCGCGTGGTCGCCGACGAGCAGCGTCGCGGTCGTGAACCGGCTTCGATCGCAGCGTAATCACGCGCGATTTCCGCTGAACGGGAAGGCCGGACCGCAGGGTCCGGCCTTTTTTCTTGATGATCGGACAACGAGAAAGAAAGAGGCACGATGTCAGACTCCTGGATCAACGAGACTCTCTATCCCGACTGGGGCCAGCGCTTCCGCGTCAAGCGTGAACTGGCGCGTGTCCGCAGCGACTTCCAGGACATCGTGGTGTTCGAAAGCGAATCCCATGGCGGCGTCCTGGTGCTCGACGGCGCCGTCCAGATCACCGAGCGCGATGAGTTCGTCTACCAGGAGATGCTGACGCACGTTCCGCTTCTCGCCCATCCGGACGCCCGGCGCGTGCTGATCATCGGCGCGGGCGACGGCGGCGTGCTCAGGCGCGTGCTGCAACACGATACGGTCGAGAAGGCCGTCATGGTCGAGATCGACGGTGCCGTCATCGAACTCTCCAAAAAGCATCTGCCGGGCATCGCGGGCGACGCCTGGAACGATCCGCGCGCGGACGTCATCGTCGGCGACGGGATCGATTACGTCGCAAAGGCCGATGACGGCGCCTTCGACGTCATCATCGTCGACTCGACCGATCCGATCGGCGTCGGGGAAGTGTTGTTCACCGACGCGTTCTATCGCGATTGCGCGCGCATTCTCTCGAAAGAGGGCCTGATCGTGAACCAGTGCGGCGTGCCGTTCATGCAGGCGGACGAACTGCGTGAGACATCGCTGCGCCGGGCGAAATTCTTCCCGCATGTCTCGGCTTATGTCGCCGCCGTGCCGACCTATGTGGGCGGCTTCATGACGCTCGGCGTCGCCGCAAAGGGCGAAGCGCCATCCCGCCAGACGACGGAACAGATCCGCGCCCGCGCCGAGAAAGCCGGCATCCTCGGCACGACGCGTTACTGGACACCGGAGATCCACACGGGCGCCTTCAATCTGCCGCCCTATATCGCCGAGAACCTGCCGTCGAAAAACGCCTGAAGCCGTTCTCCTGCGGTGGTCACGACAGATCGCCGCAGTTCAGCCGCCGCGCCTATCGTGGCGCCGCGACACAACGATGGTCCCGAAACAGGGCCCATTCCTCACATTCGCGCCCATCCGGCAGGCGGCACATGCCGATCTCCCCCGATGGCGTGTTGACCGTCGTCAGATGGCCGCCCTGCCGTATGCAGGAAACGGATGCCGGATTGGCCATGCCGACGGGTCGGTGCTGCGCCGGGGACGCCGCGCAGCCCGATAGCACAACGGGTCCCGCAAGTGCTGCGGCGCCGATTGTAATCCTCAAGACGAGCGCTTGTTGAAAAACCGCACGCTACGCTGTTCGATCTTCAGATCGCGCACCGCGCTGGAGAATTTCTGGAAATGCGGCGTCTGGAGATGCGCATCGAAGCCCGTGCGCCCGGTGTAAACCTCATACAGAACGACGGTATTGCCTTCGTCCTGCGGCGTCAGCACCGTGAATTCCAGACATCCGGCCTCATCGGCGATCGAACGCTCGCTATCGTAGTAGCACATCTCGAGGAATTTGTCGTACGTCTCCGGCGTCGTCCCGAATTCGGCGATGATCGTCAGTGTCTCGGCCATGATCCCACTCCTTTTGAGGTTGCACCGGCGGCAACGCACGATCGCCGCGTTTCGATCCCTTTTTCATGATTGACGCGGCCATGACAAACCTGTCAGAGGAAGACCTTACCGATGACGGGAGAGACTGGCCGCAGGAGGCCGGCGCCGAAGGAGCAACCGCCCCGGAAACTCTCAGGCCAAAGGACCGACATCGGCTGGAACTTCTGGAAAGAGGCACGCCCACGCGCGTGCCCGCCGACGGGATAGCGATCTCAGGCAAACCGACAGAAGGGGCAAAGGCGCGTTAACCTCCCAGCGATGGAGTCCGTCATTGTCCGATACGCTTTCCCGCACGCCACTCCATGAACTGCACCTCGAAAAAGGTGCGAAAATGGTGCCGTTCGCGGGCTACGAGATGCCGTTGCAATATCCGGCCGGCCTGATGGGCGAACACCTGCATACGCGCCAGGCCGCCGGCCTTTTCGACGTCTCCCATATGGGCCAACTGCGCATCACGGCGAAATCCGGCGACCTGCGGGACGCCGCACTGGCGCTGGAGACGCTGATTCCAGTCGACATCGCGGGTCTTGCGCCGAATCGGCAACGTTACGGACTGCTGACGAACGACCGTGGCGGCATCATGGACGATCTGATGATCGCCAATATGGGCGACTGGCTGTTCGTCGTCGTCAACGCCGCCTGCAAGCAGGCCGACACGGCACATATGGAAGCCGCCCTCGGCGATCGCGTCGTGATCGAACGGCTCGACGACCGCGCGCTTCTGGCGCTGCAAGGCCCGCAGGCCGTGGATGTCATCGCGCCGCTGTGCCCCGCCGCCGCCGGAATGCGCTTCATGGACGCCATCGAGACGGACGTGGCCGGTGTGCGCTGCACGCTGACGCGCTCCGGCTATACGGGCGAAGACGGATTCGAACTCGGCATGAAGGCCGACCGGGCGGAAACCGTCGCCCGCGCGCTGCTCGCCGATGAGCGGGTGCTGCCGATCGGACTCGGCGCGCGCGACAGCCTGCGGCTGGAAGCCGGCCTGTGCCTCTACGGTAACGACCTGGATGAAACCACCACGCCGATCGAAGCCAACCTCGCCTGGGCGATGCAGAAGGCCCGGCGCGCCGGCGGCAGCCGCGCGGGTGGCTATCCCGGCGCGGATATCGTGATGGCACAGGCCGAACACGGCGTCTCCCGCCGGCGCGTCGGGCTGGGTGCCGAGGGCCGCGCGCCGGTCCGCGCCGGGGCGAAGCTGTTCGCCGATGCCGAAGGCCGGACGCCGGCCGGCGTCGTGACGTCCGGCGCCTTCGGCCCCAGCGTCAACGCCCCGGTTGCCATGGGTTACGTCGCCACGGAATATGCCACGCCGGATACGGCCCTGTTCGCCGAACTGCGCGGCAGGTTCGTGCCGATCCATGTCCGCGCGCTGCCCTTCGTGGCGCCGGGCTTCAAACGATAACGCCAACCTTACTGCACGGGAACGTTCTCATGGCCACCTACTACACCAAGTCGCACGAATGGATTCGCCTCGATGGCGACATCGCGACCGTCGGCATCACCGCGCATGCCACCGAGGAACTCGGCGAACTGGTCTTCGTCGAAGCGAAGGACGAAGGCACGGAACTCGGCCAGGGCGATGCCGCCGCCGTCGTCGAATCCGTCAAGGCCGCATCCGACATCTATGCCCCGATCGCCGGCACCATTGCGGGCTTCAACACCAGATTGACCGACGAACCCACGCTGATCGGCGCGGACCCGGAAGGCGAAGGCTGGATCTTCACGCTGAAAGTCGCCGATTCGTCGCAGCTCGAAGGCCTGATGGACGAAGCCGCCTACAAGGCCTCCCTCTAACGAAACGGATCCGGGAAGGCGCGCCTTCCCGTCGCGCGGGCCGCGCCCGCAAAGGATGAAGACGACCGTGACTCTCTGGCCCCAGCACGACGCCGACGCTTTCGCCACCCGCCATAACGGCCCCCGCCCCGCCGAAGTGGCCGCCATGCTCAGGACACTGGGCGTGGACAGTCTCGAGGCGCTGATCGAGGAGACCGTCCCCGCCGCCATTCTGGACCGGCGGGACAGCGGGATCGGCGAAGGGCTGACGGAAACCGAAGCGCTGGCGAAACTGCACGCCATGGCGGACCGCAACGTCGTCATGCGCTCGATGATCGGACAGGGATATCACGACACGATCCTGCCCGCCGTCATCCAGCGCAACATCCTTGAGAACCCGGCCTGGTATACGGCCTACACCCCTTATCAGCCCGAAATCAGCCAGGGCCGGCTGGAAGCGCTGCTGAACTTCCAGACACTGGTGCGCGACCTCACGGGTCTGGACATCGCCAACGCCTCGCTGCTCGACGAAGCCACGGCCTGCGCGGAAGCCATGGCGCTGGCGCAGCGCGTCGCCAGATCGAAGGCCAACGCCTTCTTCGTCGATGCCGATACGCATCCGCAAACGCTCTCGGTCCTGCGCACCCGTGCGGAACCGCTGGGCTGGGAACTGGTCGTCGGCGATCCGGCAACCGATCTCGACCCCACCGCCGTCTTCGGCGCGCTGCTGTCCTACCCCGGCAGCTCGGGCCAAGCGCGCGACTTCCGCGACGTGATCGCGACGCTGCACGATGCCGGCGCCATCGCGGCCCTCACCTGCGATCCGCTGGCGCTTGTCCTGCTGGAATCGCCCGGCAGGCTGGGGGCGGACATCGCCATCGGCTCGATGCAGCGCTACGGCGTGCCGATGGGCTTCGGCGGTCCGCATGCCGGCTACATGGCCGTGCGGGACGCCTATAAGCGTTACCTCCCGGGCCGCCTGGTCGGCGTCTCGCGCGACAGCCGCGGCAATCCGGCCTATCGCCTCGCGCTGCAAACGCGCGAGCAGCATATCCGCCGCGAAAAGGCGACCTCCAACATCTGCACCGCGCAGGTGCTGCTGGCCGTCATCGCCTCGATGTATGCCGTCTATCACGGCCCCGACGGCCTGCGCGCCATCGCCCGCCGCGTGCATCGCCTTGCCGCCGTGCTGGCGGACGGCCTGCACGCGCTGGCCGTCAAGGTCGAGACGACCGCGTTCTTCGACACGATCACCGTCGATGCGGGCGATTCCGCGCCGCTGGTGCTGGATCGCGCCCGCAAGGCCGGCATCAACCTGCGCGATATCGGCGCAGGCCGTCTGGGCATCGCCTGTGACGAAACGACGACCGCCGACGAGATCAAGGCGCTCTGGCGCTGCTTCTGCCCGGACGATGCGCGACTGGCCGCGCTGGAGGGCAAGCTGACCGCCCGTGACCGCCTGCCGGAGGGACTCGTGCGCGGCAAGGACTATCTCGCGCACCCGGTCTTCCACGCCCATCGGTCCGAAACCGATCTGCTGCGCTACATGCGCCGCCTGTCGGACTGCGATCTGGCGCTGGACCGCACGATGATCCCGCTCGGCTCCTGCACGATGAAGCTGAACGCCACGGCGGAGATGATCCCCATCACCTGGCCGGGCTTCGGGCGGATCCATCCCTTCGCCCCGGCAGACCAGACGCAGGGCTACGCGGCGCTTTTCGCCTATCTCGAACGCGCGCTCTGCGCCGTGAGCGGCTACGATGCCGTCTCCCTGCAACCCAATTCCGGCGCGCAGGGCGAATATGCCGGCCTGCTGGCCATTCGCGCCTATCACCGCGCGCGGGGCGACCTCGAACGCGATATCTGCCTGATCCCGGCCTCCGCCCACGGCACCAATCCGGCCTCGGCGCAGATGGTCGGCATGCGCGTCGTGGTCGTCGGCTGCGATGCCGCCGGCAACGTCGATCTGGCGGATCTGGATACCAAGCTCGCGCAACATGCGGGCCGTGTCGCCGCGATCATGATTACCTACCCCTCCACGCACGGCGTGTTCGAGGAAGGCGTGGTGGAACTCTGCGAAAAGGTCCATGCCGCCGGTGGCCAGGTCTATCTGGACGGCGCGAACATGAACGCCCAGGTCGGGCTGTCGCGCCCCGGCCTGTATGGCGCGGACGTCTCGCACTTCAACCTGCACAAGACCTTCTGCATCCCGCATGGCGGCGGCGGCCCCGGCATGGGCCCGATCGGCGTGAAGGCGCATCTCGCGCCCTACCTGCCGGGTCGCCCGGAAGCGGGCGCGGAGCATGCCGTCTCCGCCGCGCCGTTCGGTTCGGCGTCCATCCTGCCGATCTCGGCCGCCTACATCATGATGATGGGCGATGCCGGCCTGCGCCGCGCCACGGAGATCGCCATCCTGAACGCGAACTACATCGCGCATCGGCTGGAAGAGCATTACCCCGTCCTCTATCGCGGCAGCCGGGGCCGCACGGCGCATGAGTGCATCGTCGATCTCCGCCCGCTGAAGGACCGGGTCGGCGTGACGGTGGACGATATCGCCAAGCGCCTGATCGACCACGGCTTCCATGCGCCGACCGTCAGCTTCCCGGTGGCGGGCACCTTCATGATCGAGCCGACGGAATCCGAAAGCCAGATGGAACTCGATCGCTTCTGCGATGCGATGATCGCCATCCGGCAGGAGATCGCGGCCATCGAGCGCGCGGACATCGCGCTGGACGCCAGCCCGCTGCGCCATGCACCGCATACCGTCGCGGATCTAGCCGGCGAATGGGATCGGGCCTACGACCGCGCCACGGGATGCTTCCCGGGCGGCCCGACGGCGGCGAAATACTGGTCGCCCGTCAACCGACTCGACAACGCCTGGGGCGATCGCAACCTCGTCTGCTCCTGCCCGGACATCTCGGAATACGCCGAAGCCGCCGAATGACATGCCCATAAGGAACGGCAACGTCGTCTTGCCGTTCCTGACGGGGATGAGGCATGTAGGCGGTCATGACGGACAGGACGAACAGGGAAGACAGCACGGCGCTGAACAGCGTCACCGGTGACAGAAGCGCGCCACTGACGCGATCCAGCGATATCTTCTTTGCTGCCGTCGAAACGACGCGCATGCCGATGATCGTGACCGATCCGCACACGCCGGACAACGATATCGTCTTCGCCAACCGCGCCTTCCTTGCCATGACCGGCTACGACGCGCACGAGATCATCGGCCAGAACTGCCGCTTCCTGCAAGGCCCCGACACCGATCCCGGCACGATCCAGGCCATTCGGGAGGCCATCGCGAGCCGCACCGAAATCGCCACGGAAGTCCTCAACTACCGCAAGAACGGCGCCACGTTCTGGAACGCGCTGTTCATCTCCCCCGTCTACGACCCGCAAGGCGAACTGCTTTATTTCTTCGGCTCGCAACTCGACGTCTCCCGTCGGCGCGACGCCGAAGACGCCCTGCACCAGGCGCAGAAGATGGAGGCGCTCGGCCAGCTGACCGGCGGCATCGCGCATGATTTCAACAATCTGCTGCAGGTCATGACCGGTTATCAGGAACTGAACATCCAGGCCCTGGAGCGCGGCAGGCTCGATCCGCAGCGCCTGTTGCGCAATGTCCGCCATGCCAACGATGCCGCCCAGCGTGCCGCCAGGCTGACGCAGCAACTGCTCGCCTTCTCGCGCAAGCAGCGCCTGGAAGGTCGTGCACTCAACGCGAATGAAAGTATTCGTGGCATGCATGCGCTGATCGACCGTACGATCGGGGAACATGCCGATATCGAACTGGACATGGCGGAAGACCTCTGGAATTGCCGCCTGGACAACAGCCAGTTCGAAGTCGCCTTGCTCAACATCCTGATCAACGCGCGCGACGCGATGGCGAATACGGCGCGCAAGCGCGTGACGATCACCACATCGAACCACAAGATCGCCGAAAAACACGCGCGCGATCCCCTGGCGCCCGGTCGCTACGTCCGGATCGCCATTACCGATACGGGGTGCGGCATGCCCGAAGGCGTTCGCCAGCGGGTGCTCGATCCGTTCTTCACCACCAAGGGCGAGGGCCGGGGCACGGGCCTTGGCCTGTCGATGGTCTACGGCTTCGTCCGGCAGTCCGGCGGCACCGTGATTATCCATTCGCGCGAGAATGAAGGCACGACGATCGAGATGCTTTTTCCCGTCGTCGATCAGGCCAGCTTCACGCCGGCGATCAACGCGTTGCCGGAAATGAATCTCCAGGGCCACGAGACCATCCTGATCGTCGAGGACCGCGCGGATGTCGGCGACCTTGCCGAATCCTTCCTGGAAGATTTCGGCTACAACACGTTACGCGCCGAAAACGCGGAGGAAGCGCTCCATCAGCTGCGCAGCGAGGCCGAGATCGATCTCCTGTTCACCGACCTCATCATGCCCGGCTCCATGAACGGCGTGATGCTCGCCCGCGAGGCACGGCACCTGCGCCCGACGATCTCCTGCCTCCTGACCACCGGCTACGCCCGCGCCTCCCTCGAGCGCGAAGATGCGGGCGGCGCGGAATTCGACGTGATCGACAAACCCTATCGCAAGCAGGATCTCGGCCGGAAGGTGCGGCATATCCTCAATTCCATCGGCGGCGTCTCCTGACCGAACGCGTTGACGACGCGACGACATTGATTGCAGAGTGAAACGTTCGAATCCTGTGGGAACGGGCGTATCCTTTGCATGGCAGACCCTCTACAGCCCCCGACACCAGCGCCTTGCCCGATCTCGCGTGAGGAAGATCGGCCTTTCCCCATCCGTCACCACTGGATACTGCTCTGCGCCGTCATTTCCGCCACCGTCGGCAGCCACTTCGCTTTTCTGCCCGCCCCGTCCCCATCCAGCCTGACGCATCGTGCGGTGCTCGACATTCAAAGATCCGGGCAGCCTTCGGCAAAAGGATTTTTCGTGCCTTCATCCCTTATCCAGCGTCACGCGTTCCTTTTCGCCCTCTGCCTGATCTTCCAGATCTGGCTTGCGCATGCCTTCGCGTTCTTCACGCATGAATATGCCCATGCCGTCGTCGCGTGGGTTCTGGGCTGGAAACGCAATCCATTTGTGCTGCATGTGCCCGCCCCGTCCGTCATCCTGTTCCTCAGCCAGTGGGGCATCAACCAGGACGTGGACGAAGCGCCCATCTTCGGCAGCGGCCATGGGATCGACGCGGCACTGATCGCCGCCGCCGGCATGATCGTCGGCAACGGCTTCATCTCCCTGCCAATCGGGCGGCTGATATACCGTCAGGCCATCGCCCATGCCCGTCCCGGGCTGGCGCTCCTCGGTTTCTGGATCACCGCCGCCAGCGTCGGCAACTTCCTGTCCTATGTGCCGCTGCGCACATTCATCCAAGGCGGGGACATGGGGTCGGTCCAGCGCGGTTTCGGCTGGTCGCCCTGGATCGTTGTCGTGCTGTTCGGCATGCCGACGGCCCTGATGCTGGTCTGGTTCGTGCTGCGCATCATGCCAGAGACAGCCCGGCGGCTGTTCCCGTCATCCCGGGCGCGGCAGGTCGTGCTCGCCACACTGGCCGGCTTTTTCGTGTTCGGCTTCTATGGCTATGCCGGGTTTCTGGAAGGCGGCCCATGGGGCGCGACCATGTCGACCGTATCACTCTACGGCCTGTTTCCCATCAGCGTCCTTGCTGCGATCGGCCTGCTGCGCCGCCGGACCGCTCAGCGCCGGATCAGGATATAGTTGATGGTCAGGTCGATATCGAAGTGATCGCCCTTCATGTCCGGCGGCACGGGCGGCAGCTTCGCGTTCTGGAACATGCCCGTGGTGGCCGCATCCAGCGAATAGGACCCTGACTGCCCGGTCAGACGCACCGTCTTCACATGGCCGCTACGGTCCAGAACCACATGCACGGAGGACGGACCGTCCTCACCGTTATGAATCGCGTCTTCCGGGTAATACATATGCGAGCGGATCCAGCGGTCGATCTCGCTACCGTAATCCTCGCTCACGCCACGGATCGAATTATGCGTCGTATACGGCGCATTCAGCTGGCCGTTCGTCACCAGCGGACCCAGTGACATGTCGATCGGCGCGCCCGAGCCGCCATAACGGCCACGGCGCTGGCGCGTCGGCGCGGGCGCTTCGCCGAAAGACAGGTTCATCGGGTTGGCGAAGGGATTGTTGCTGCTCGAATGCGAACGGTGCGCCGCGTGATGCTGCGCATGCGTATGCGCCGTCGTGTTGCGCCCTGAAGGCGCCGTCCCCGGCGTGACATGGCTGACCTCGGGCGTCGGCGCCGGCAACTCGGCGGACGGCGCCTGCGGGATCGGCGGCGCGGTCGGCGCTTCGGGCGTCGGCGTTGCTGGAGTCGGGCGCGACTCGGCGGATTGCGCGGATTCCTTCTCCTCGCTCTCGGCACGCTGCTGCGCGGAAGGGTTCTGCGTCGGCACCGGATTGGTCTGGCCGCCCGGATTGTCCGTATGCGGCCCGGCCATGCCGCTCTTGGCCGGGGGCGCATCGAACATCATCTCGACCTGCGGCTGCTGCTGGCCCTGCGGCGTGCCATGGGCATGACGCGCACTTTCCAGCGCGATCAGCGCCAGCAACATGGCATGCAGCGCGACGGACGCCGCCAGCACCGTCGCAATACCGGAATCCTCGATCACCTGCGGCTTCATCAGCCCAGCCGTGGTGGGCTTCAGCCGTCGGTATCCCAGAAACGCCGGCACGAACGCGCCGATCAACCGCTCCCGCCCACCGGGCGCCGGCTGATGCACAGCCGTCTCCCGGTCCCGCGGCGCGAACAGCCGCGGCTCGCGCCGGGGCGGCTTACGACCCACGGGGGGCGTCTCGTCAATCAGATCGGCGGCCGCGTTCGTGGCCTGGGCGCGTTTCAGAATGGCACCTGCGCGGTCATGATACGGGCGTCATCGTGGCGGTTTCCGGCAAAGAAGTTTGTCTGGCGTTTCGGCTCGGGCATTGCGGCAGGGCCCTGGCCGGATCGCACCACGTCATGGTTTGTCACCAAAACTATCATGGCACTGAAACGCGGTGCTTGCCAAGCAAGAGAGACGCAACATGATGTATCATCGAACACGCGACAGGCCTGATAATGCACGATGTCTTTCCCGCCCATGATCCCGCATTGAAACAATGCCTGAGCACCGATCCGGATCTCGCGGCCCTCCTCGAGCGCATCGGTCCCTGCCGCCTGCGCGGCGATGACGGTATGGCGCCCTACGAAGCCCTGCTGCGCGCCATCACGGGGCAACAACTGCACGCCCGTGCCGCACAGGCCATCCTCGGGCGCGTCAAGACGCTGGCGGGCGGCGATTTCCCGACACCGGACCAGCTTCTCACCCTGCCGGACGCCGACTGGCGCTCCTGCGGGCTTTCCGCCGCCAAACTGGCCGCCATGCGCGGCGTCGCGCAGGCACGCCTGGACGGGCTGGTGCCCAGCCGGCAGGACGCCGACGGCATGTCGGACGACGAACTGATCGGGCGTTTCGTCACCCTGCGCGGCATCGGCCGCTGGACGGTGCAGATGCTGCTGATCTTCACCCTGAACCGCCCTGACGTCATGCCGGTGGACGATTTCGGCGTGCGGGCCGGATGGCGCAAGATCAAACGGCTGGAGGCGATGCCCTCACCCGGCGTCCTATACAAGGCAACGCTCGGCTTCTCGCCCTATCGCTCGGCACTGGCATGGTATCTCTGGCGCGCCTCGGAGGAAGGAAAGGCCGTGCAGAACCCACTGACCGGTTGAGCATTGATTCACATCATGGCCGGACAGGGAACGATCGGGCCATGGTGGCGTGGGACATCATGCCGAAGGAGCCGATCCATGTTCGCAATGCGCCTGAATTCGCCGCACACCCCGCTGGAACCCGTGGACCTCCCGGACCCCGAACCCGGCCCGGGCGAAATCCGCGTCAGGATCGGTGCCTGCGGCGTCTGCCGGACGGACCTGCATGTCGTGGACGGCGACCTCACCCATCCGGCCCTGCCCATCATCCCGGGGCATGAGATCGTCGGCCGGATCGACAGGCTGGGCGAGAACGTCACATCGCTGCACATCGGCCAGCGCGTGGGCATTCCCTGGCTCGGCCATACCTGCGGCCACTGCTATTACTGCACGCATGAGGAGGAGAACCTCTGCGATCACCCGATCTTCACCGGCTACACGCGCAATGGCGGTTACGCGACCATGACCGTCGCGGACGCGCGCTACGCCTTCCCGCTCGGCGAGAAAGGCGAGGACACCGATCTCGCCCCCCTGCTCTGCGCCGGGCTGATCGGCTGGCGCGCGCTGAGCAAGGCCGGGGATGGCAGAAATATCGGCCTCTACGGCTTCGGCGCGGCCGCGCATATCATCGCGCAGGTCCTGCGCTGGCAGGGGCGCCACTTCTATGCCTTCACCCGCCCGGGCGACACCAGGACACAGGACTTCGCCCGCTCGCTCGGGGCCGTCTGGGCTGGCGGATCGGACGAACTACCGCCGGAGCCGCTGGACGCCACGATGATCTTCGCGCCCGTCGGGCCATTGGTGCCAGCCGCCCTGCGTGCCGTGCGCAAGGGCGGTCGCGTCGTCTGCGCGGGCATCCACATGAGTGAGATTCCGGCCTTCTCCTACGATGACCTGTGGGAAGAACGCGAGATCGTCTCCGTCGCCAACCTGACACGACAGGACGGGCTCGATTTCCTGCACCTCGCGCCGGAAATCGGCATCAGGACGCAAACCACGCGATATACGCTCAAGGATGCCAATCAGGCGCTGGACGATCTTCGCCATGGGCGGTTCGAAGGCGCAGCCGTGCTCGTTCCCTAGCGGTTGAAGCACGAACAGTGCGTATCTACACTCCGCGCCGACCGCTTTCGCGGACCCAGCGACGGAGAACACCCTGATGGCCAGCCCCAAAGTGACATGGACGCGCGAGACAGCCGAAAACCGTCTTTGGGAAGCCGGGGTGGAAGTCGATACGGTGGAGGAGATGGCCAGCGGCCATGGCGCGGTCATCCGCACGCGCGACGGTCGGCTCGTGAATGTCTATAACACCGGATCGCTGGTCTGTCAGGGCAGGCTGATCGCCGAGACAAGGCTTCTGTTCGGCGCACCGCCCGAACGAAGCGCGGTGAAGATCGCCCAAGCCGCCTCACCTCTCCCGGCTCGTGAAGCCACGCGCACGGAACTTGTCGACCGCGACGGCCACAGTATCCGCATCACGGATTACGACGGCAAAACGCCGGAGCCCACGCCACCCTGGCTGTAGGCCAGATCATCGGATTGTCGAGAAGGAGATTTGCTGGGGCGAATGACGGGACTCGAACCCGCGACCACCGGTACCACAAACCGGCGCTCTACCAACTGAGCTACATCCGCCACACAGCAAGCCCGCATTTAGAGAAACGCAGGGGCGAAGTCTAGCCCCCGCGTCGCGGTTTTTGCAGGTAAAAATGCCGCCGGAGAAATCAGATTACCGGCACGCCGCCGGTCACCGCGATGGTCGCGCCGGAAATATAGCTCGCCTCGTCACTCGCCAGCATGACATACGGCGCCGCCAGTTCCGACGGCTGCCCCGGGCGGCCCAGTGGACTGTCCGCGCCGAACTGCCTGACGTGCTCGCCCCCCATCGTCGCCGGAATCAGCGGCGTCCAGATCGGCCCCGGCGCCACGGTGTTGGAGCGGATGCCCCTCTCGCCCAGCAATGTCGCAATGCCACCGCTGAAGTTCTGGATCGCCGCCTTGGTCGCGGAATAGGCCAGCAGCTTGGGCTTGGGCTGATCGGCATTGACCGAGACCGTATGAATCAGCGAAGCGCCCGGCTTCATGTGCCGCACGGCATGACGCGTCAGACGGAACACCGCACCGGAATTGGTGGCGAAGGTCTCGTCCCATTCGTCCTCGCTGACCTCGTCGAGGCTGTCGCGCTCGATCTGGAAGGCAGCGTTGTTGACCAGCACATCCAGCTTGCCGAACTCGGCCACCGTCTTTTCCACGATCTCGCGACAGACGGTGCGGTCCTTCACATCGCCCGCCAGCAGCAGCGCACGGCGCCCTGCCTTCTCGATCCAGGATGCGGTTTCCTTCGCGTCGTCCATTTCCTCCGGCAGGAAGGAGATGGCCACGTCAGCGCCTTCCCGGGCGAAGGCAATCGCCACGGCACGCCCGATGCCGGAATCACCACCCGTGATGATCGCCACCTTGTCGGCAAGCCTGCCGGATCCCCGATAGCTCTCCTCGCCATGGTCGGGTTTGGGAGTCATCAGGGCTGTCTGGCCGGGAATACGGTCCTGCAACGGCGTGTCGAACGGGGCGGAGGGATGATCGGTCATGAAGCGTGGTCCTTGGAAAAATCACATATTGCCGTGTCCGCGTCCAACGCGCCGCCGCATGCGATGTTCACCGAAAA
The DNA here is from genome assembly GCF_002005465.1 of Neoasaia chiangmaiensis. Lineage (NCBI taxonomy): Bacteria > Pseudomonadati > Pseudomonadota > Alphaproteobacteria > Acetobacterales > Acetobacteraceae > Neoasaia > Neoasaia chiangmaiensis. The sequence goes on from NZ_CP014691.1 coordinate 1,606,949, forward strand.
ACCAAAGGACAGATTGTCTTTCTTGCGAAGCGGCCGCTGGTTGCCTAGTTTACGCGGGCCATTGCCGCGTCGGGCCTGAATACGACGAACATCCCGTTCCACCGCATTGCGTCGAAAGGCTTTCATCGTGACGTTTGCTCGATACCGCGCTCAGTGGGCCTATAGCCCGCTGCGCGAGGTGCTGGCCGGTATGGTCGGCACCTTCGCCCTGATCCCCGAAGTCATCGCCTTCTCCTACATCGCCGGCATCACGCCCGCGACGGCGCTTTACGCCTCGTTCGTCATCAGCGTGGCCATCGCCATCACCGGCGGTCGCCCCGGCATGATCTCCGGCGCGGCGGGGTCGGTGGCGCTGGTCGCCGCCGCCCTCGTCCACCAGCATGGTGCACAGTACATGCTGCTCGCCACCCTGCTGGCAGGCTTCATGCAGATCGTCTTCGGCGTCCTGCGCCTGCATGTGCTGATGCGCTTCGTCTCGCGCGAGGTCCGCACCGGCTTCGTCAACGCGCTGGCGATCCTGATCTTCTCGGCTCAGGTGCCGCAGATGCTGCACGTCACATGGCACACCTACGTCCTGATCGCGGCAGGGCTGGTCATCATCTACCTCCTGCCGAAAATCAGCAGCGCCATCCCGTCCCCGCTGATCTGCATCGTCATCCTGACCGCCATCACCATGTGGTTCCCCATGCCGGTCCATACCGTGTCCGACCTCGGCGCCCTGCCGACCGGCCTGCCCAGCCTGACGCTGCCGCACGTGCCATGGACGCTCGAGACCCTCGGAATCGTCCTGCCATACGCTATCGCCATGGCGTCCGTCGGTCTTCTCGAATCCCTGATGACCGCCGGCGTGGTGGACGACGCCACCAACACGCATGGCGATCCGCGCATGGAATCCAGCGGGCTGGGCATCTCCAACGTGCTGGTCGGACTATTCGGCGGCATCGCGGGCTGCGGCATGATCGGCCAGACGGTCGGCAACCTGCGTTACGGCGGCCAGGGCCGCCTCTCCACCTTCACGGCGGGCGCCTTCCTGCTGCTCCTGATGGTCGTGCTGCACCGCTATGTCGCGCAGGTGCCCATGGCGGCGCTGGTCGCGATCATGATTATGGTCTCGATCAGCACGTTCTCCTGGACGTCCCTGCGCGAACTCACGCGCCACCCGCGCCTGTCGAGCCTGACCATGCTGGTCACCGTCGCCGTCGTGGTCGCCACGCACGATCTCGCGGCGGGCGTGGCCGTGGGCGTTCTGCTGTCCGGCGTGTTCTTCTCCTGGCGCGTGATGGGCCTGCTGAAAGTCGAAAAACATACCAGCGGCAGTGCCGACCTCTATATCGTGCGCGGTCAGGTGTTCTTCGCCTCGGCCGACGTGCTGCTGGACGCCATCGACTTCCAGACACCCTCCCGCGTGGTCGCCATCGCCGTGAACGAGGCACGCTTCTGGGACATTACCGCGGTCGAGACACTGGAGAAGATCGTCGGCAAGCTGCGGGATCGCGGCATCGACGTGTCCGTCGAGGGCCTCACGCGCGAACAGCACGGCATCATCGAGAATCAGTCGGAGGAACCGCTTCTGGCCATGTAAGGGCTGAAGCGCCGGGCCACGGCGGCAGCGCCGGAGCAGGGCGGCCGGATATCGAATCACCGACCGCCAGCTTCCCCCGGAACGCGGATTTTTTTATCTGCGGCCCCGAGGGCTTCGAGCGCGACATAATAGCCGGCTGCGTGAGGCCGGCATTGCGCCCGAACGCCTCCACCACGAGATCTTCGCACCCATCTCGCGGTGTCAAAGCCCTGTCAGGGCGTCATTTGCGGCCAGCCCGTCGCCGGACGATCGAAATGACTCATCAGGTCATGGTCCGGCGTATTCGTCAGGTCCTTGCTCTCGGACTTGATGAGCTTCTTCGCCACCGCCTTGGAGAGATGTTCGCGAATATCGTGCAGGACATGCGGCGGTGCCGAAAGGACCAACCCTTCCAGCGCGCTGTCCTGCTGAAGCGCCTGATTGATCTCCTGCGCGATCTCGCGCGCGAAACGTTCCTTTACCTGAGCGTGCGGATCGGTGCGCGGCTGCTTGATGGAACCGACCTCGCCGATCGCATCCGTCTCACCGCTATGGGCGCCGAACCGCTGGAACGTGCGAAGCTGCTGCCCGTCGAAACGCAGGAAGCGCGCCTTCTCGCCATCGCATACTGCATAAAGAACGGGGTCTTGGGTGGCCATGATCTGATCTTCCATTTCCTGTTGTCAGGCCAGGATTTAACGATCACGCCACCCCACGGTTGCCTCCCGTCGCGCGACTTCCCGCGCCAGGGCCACTCGTCATGCCAGTGCCAGCGCCTCATGCAGCAGGGACCATGTCGCACGATCGGGCGCATAAAGCAGGCCCTGCCCCGGCTGACCCGGATCATAGGGCTGCCCGTCGAACCGCGCACCATAGGCTCCGGCCTCATGCAGCATGAGCCAGCCGGGCAGATGATCCCATGGCAGACTACGCGTATAGAGCAGGAAATGCCCGCGCCCTTCCGCCGTCAGAAGATATTCATGCGCGGCGCAGCGAAAATCCCAGAGCGCCGCAACGCTCCGCAAGGTGCGATCCGCCTGTTGCGTGTCGCGTGTCGGCAGATTGCGCCACGCCGCCTTGCCGGTCAGGGCGGATAATGGCGCGGCGGCCGCCATGCGCAGATCGCGCAGTTTCTCGCCCGCCCGGTCGATCCAGGCCCCCTCGCCTCGCAAGGCGACGCCCGCTTCCATGCTGAGCGGATCGAGAATGACGCTGGCCAGCGGCACGCCATAGGACGCCACGGCAATCATCACCCCGAACAGCGGCACACCCGCCGCGTAGTTGGCGGTGCCGTCGATCGGATCGATGGTGATCGACAGCGGCGCATCCGTCAGCGCCTTTCGCAGGTCGGCGCGACGGGCGCAGGCCTCCTCACCGACTATCAGCGCATCCGGCCACATCTCCAGCAGCCGCGCGGTGATATGCTGTTCCGCGCGCTCATCGGCGATCGTCACAAGATCCAGCGCGCTGGCCTTGCTCTGAACATCGCCCGGCCCCAGCCGGCGGAAATGCGGCATGACGACCTCGCGCGCGGCCTCCCGCGCGATCGATACGATCCGCGCCAGCTCGGCACGCGTGACGTGCCCGATCAAATTGGCCATGACGACGCCTCCCTTGACGATCCGCCGAAACCGCCCATGATCGTGCCGGGCGTCACGCCTGTCCAGTGCGCGCGACGCCGATCACGGATTTATGCGGATCGCCTCACGCGGCATCCGGCAGCGTCGCCATGTCGATCACGAAGCGGTATTTGACGTCGGATTTCAGCATCCGCTCGTAGGCCTCGTTGATCTCATCCATCCGGATCATCTCGACATCGCAGGTGATACCGTGCTCGCCGCAGAAATCCAGCATCTCCTGCGTCTCGCCGATGCCGCCGATCAGCGAACCCGCAAAGCTGCGACGCTTCATCAACAGCCCGAACACCGAGACCGGCAGCGGGTCTTCCGGGGCACCCACCTGCACCAGCGTGCCATCCAGCTTCAGGCAGGCCAGATAGGCGTTGATGTCATGATTGGCCGATACCGCATCGAGGATGAAATCGAAGCTGTTGGCCTCCGCCGCCATCGCCGCGGAATCCCTGGAAATCACCACCCGATGCGCGCCCAGACGCTTGCCGTCCGCCACCTTGCTTTCGGACGTGGTGAACAGCGTGACCTCCGCGCCGAGCGCCACGGCGAACTTCACGCCCATATGGCCCAGACCGCCAAGACCCACGATCCCGACCTTCTGGCCCGGTCCGACCTTCCAGCGACGCAGCGGCGACCACGTGGTGATCCCGGCGCAGAGCAGGGGTGCCGCCGCCGCGAAATCGATGCTGTCCGGCACCCGCAGGACGAAATCCTGATCCACGACGATCTGACGCGAATATCCGCCGAACGTATGGCCTTTGCCGTCGGCCTCGGGGCTGTTGTACGTGAAGCGCGCGCCCGGCTCGCAATACTGCTCCAGCCCCGCCTTGCAGGAGGGACACTCGCGACAGGAATCGACCATGCAGCCAACGCCAACGCGATCGCCGACGCTGTATTTCGTGACCTCGGTCCCGACCGCGCGAACGATGCCGACGATCTCATGCCCCGGCACGCATGGAAAAACCGTGTTGCGCCACTCGTTGCGCGCCTGATGCAGGTCGGAATGGCAGACGCCGCAGTAATGGATGTCGATCTGAACGTCCGTGGGGCCGGGATCGCGACGTTCGAACGTGAAAGGTGCCAGCCGCGCATCGGCCGCGGTGGCAGCGTAACCTGTGCATGTGAACATGACGTCGTCCATCCGGATTATGTTCGAGAATCCCCGAATGATACGACGGTTCCAGAGCGGATAAAATCACACCGTGCCGATGGCGAAACGTCCCCGGCATCCGAACATTACTCGGCGGGCAGGAGATATCCCGGATGCAACTGCGCGAAACGTGCCTGATCTTGCTCGAAAAGCCGCACCTCGACCGTGATGTCGGTATCCCGATCCAGCCGCTCCAGCACCTCCCCATGAGCATAAAGCCAGGCCAGCGCCGCACCATCGGCAATGTTGATCCGCGCCCGCGCCAGCCGCATGGCGGCCGTCATCTTCGCATCCAGCGCCGAGAACAGGTTCGGAATACCCTCCCCCGTAATCGCCGAGATGGCCACCGTCCCCGTACCGCGCGGCACGGCTTCAATGCCGCCCACCAGATCGGCCTTGTTCAGCACCTCGATGCAACGATCCGGCCAGTGCTCGTCCAGCATGCCGTCCCGCGCCATGCTGGACAACACGCCGATCACGTCCGCCCGCTGCGCCGCACTGTCCGGATGCGCGATATCGCGCACATGCAGGATGATGTCCGCCTCCGCGACCTCCTCCAGCGTGGCGCGGAAAGCGGCGATCAGTTCCGTCGGCAGGTCGCTGATGAAACCCACGGTATCGGACAGGATGATCTGCCGCCCCGACGGCAACTGGAGACCGCGCATCGTCGGGTCCAGCGTCGCGAACAGCTGGTCCTGCGCGTGAACGGAGGCCCCCGTCAGCGCATTGAACAGCGTCGATTTCCCGGCATTGGTGTAGCCCACCAGCGCAACGACGGGGAAAGGCACCTTCTTGCGGGCCGAGCGATGCAGCCCGCGCGTGCGCCGCACCTGCTCCAGCTCCTTGCGCAGCTTCACCAGCCGCTCGTCCAGCATGCGCCGATCGGCCTCCATCTGCGTCTCGCCCGGTCCGCCGAGGAAGCCGAAACCGCCACGCTGGCGCTCCAGATGGGTCCAGAGCCGCACGAGACGCGAACGCTGATATTCCAGATGGGCAAGCTCGACCTGCAAAACACCCTCACGCGTCGCCGCGCGCGCGCCGAAGATATCGAGGATGAGCCCGGTCCGGTCGAGCACCTTGCAATTCAGCGCCCGCTCCAGATTACGCTGCTGCCCGGGCGAGAGCTTGGAATCGACGATCATGACCGTCACGTCGTCCTGCCGCACCATCTCGGCCAGCTGCTCGACCTGGCCGCTGCCGAACAGCGTGGCGGGGCGCCGCGCACGCAAGGCAAGGATCGCCTGCCGCACCACAACGAGCCCGATGGAAGCGGTCAGTCCCACCGCCTCTTCCAGCCGCGCTTCGGCCGCACGGAACTCGTCATGCGGCGTCGGCCGCTCCCAGGGTAGTATCACGGCTGCGCGTGTGGCAGGCGGCGTGGTGCTCGTCATGGCCAAGGTCGAGGCAATCCTTTCGCGTTATTTCATACCGAGTTGCGCCAGCTTCGCGTCCGCCGCCGCCTCGTCGCCATTTTCAAACAGGGTGACAGGCGAAACGGGCATGATCGTGCTGACGGCATGCTTGTAGACGAGCTGCGTATGCCCGTCCCGCCGCAGAATGATCACTTCCGCGTCGAACCAGGGAACGATGCCCTGAAGCTTGACGCCGTTGACGAGAAAGATCGTCACCGGCGCGCGGGCACGCTGGATGTGGTTGAGAAAAACATCCTGCACCGGCTCGCCCGGCGGCTGTTCATGCGGTGTGGCGGAGCAGGATTTGTTCTGGTTTTCCGGGCTGTCTTTGACCACGTCGGTCCTCAATCAAAAAGCGGCTGCCGATCCGACGACAGAGAATGAGGCCACAACGCATCACATCGGAAGAAAGCTGCAAAAGCCGGCTTAAGGGAATAGATCAGCGCCTCATCCACCGACCGTATTACGTTCTTCCTGCGTCACGCCCAACTGCTTGAGCTTGCGATGCAGCGCACTGCGCTCCATGCCGACGAAATTCGCCGTGCGGCTGATATTGCCGCCGAACCGCAACAACTGCACCTGCAGATATTGCGTCTCGAACAGATCCCGCGCCTCCCGCAGCGGCAGGCCCATCACGTCCGCGCCCGCATCGAGCCGCGCCATGGAAGGCGCACCCTGGCTCAGGCTCGGCGGCAGCATGTCCGCACGGATCGGATCGTTGCCGCTGCCGGGCATCATGATGAGCAGGCGTTCCATCAGGTTGCGCAATTCACGCGCATTGCCCGGCCATTCATAGGACTGCAACGCCGCCAGCGCATCGACCGAAAGCTCGCGAACCGACAGCCCCGCGTTCTCGGCATAACGCTGGAGAAAATGCTGCGCCAGACCGGGAATATCCTCGCGCCGCTCCCGCAGGCTCGGAATACGCAACGGCACGACCGACAGGCGGTAGAAGAGATCCTCGCGAAAGCGCCCCTGCTGGATTTCGGCCTGGAGATCGCGATTGGTGGTGGCGATCACGCGCACATCCACCTTTACCCGCGTCGCCCCACCAATGCGCTCGAACGTCTGGTCCTGCAGGGCGCGCACGATCTTGCCCTGCGTCTCCATCGGCATGTCCGCGACTTCGTCGAGCAGCAGCGTGCCACGATGCGCACGCTCCAGAACGCCCGTGCGGCGCATGGTGCCGTCAGGCTGCCCTTCCAGACCGAACAGTTCCTCCTCGAAGCGGCTCGGTGCCAGCGTGGCACAGTTCAGCGCCACGAAAGGCCCATTCGCCCGCTTGGAACGCGCATGAATCATCCGCGCGGCCACTTCCTTGCCCGCCCCCGCCGGACCGGTAATCAGCACGCGTGAGCCCGTCGGGGCCACGCGGTCGATCTGCGCCCGCACCGTCGCGATCGCAGCACCCTTGCCGAACAACGCCGTCTCCGCGCCGGAACGCAGCCGCAATTCCGCATTCTCGCGCGCCAGCCGCGCCGCCTCCAGCGCCCGCCGCACCACAACGACAAGCCGGTCCGTCTGGAACGGCTTCTCAATGAAGTCGTACGCGCCCAGTTGCAGGCTCGCCACCGCCGTCTCGATCGTGCCGTGGCCCGAGATCATCACGACAGGTTGATCGGGTTCTTCCGCCTTGATGACCTTGAGCAGTTCGATCCCGTCCATCCGGGAACCCTGCAACCAGATGTCCAGCACCACCAGCGACGGCCGACGTGCACGAAACGCCGCCAGCGCCTGATCGGACGTTCCGGCGCCACGCGTCTCATACCCCTCGTCATTCAGGATACCCTCGATGAGGAACCGGATGTCCGGTTCGTCATCGACGATCAGGATTTCATAGTCCATTGACCATCCTCATCAACGGCTCTTTCCTTCGATCTCGATCACTCGTCCACATTCGCCACGACGGCCTCACGCATCGGCAGCGTGAGCGTCGATACCGTGCCGCGCCCGTTCGGCCGGTCGTCCAGACGCACGGAACCCGTATGGTCTTCCATGATCTTCTTGACGATCGCCAAACCAAGCCCCGTTCCTTTCGGTTTGTGCGTCACATACGGCTCCGTCAAGCGGTGACGATCGCTCGACGGCAGGCCGATGCCATCATCGGCGACACTCAGCATCGCCTCCTGCCCCTCGATCCGCAACGCGACCAGGATATGGCCGATAATCCTGTCACGATCACCGGCACGGTGCTCCGATGCCTCATCCACGACGAAAGCATCCCCCTCTTTGGCAGTCATGGCAATGGCATCGGCGGCATTCTGCAGCAGATTGGTGATGGCCTGCCCGATCAGCCGCCTGTCGCAACGCACGATCGGCCCCTGCGCGGGCAGACCTTCCGTCTGGAACGCAATTTCGGGGTGAGCGTTGCGCTGCAGGATCAGCGCCTCCCGCACAAGCCGCGACAGATCCTCGTCCCGCAGCACCGGCTGCGGCATCCGGGCAAAGGCCGAGAACTCGTCCACCATGCGCCCGATATCGCCCACATGCCGCACCACCGTATCCACGCACTGGCTGAACGTCTCGGGATCACTGCTGATCTCGCGCAGGAAGCGGCGCTTGAGCCGCTCCGCCGCCAGCTGGATCGGCGTCAGCGGATTCTTGATCTCATGCGCGATACGTCGCGCCACATCGGCCCATGCCGCCTTGCGCTGCGCGGAGAGCAACGCCGTGATGTCATCGAACGTCACGACATATCCCGCCACGTCATCGCCGCGGCGCTCGGCGGCAATGCGCACCAGCAACGTCCGCCCGCTCGGCCCCACACTCGGCCCGTCGCCCAGCACATTGCCCGGATTTTCCGCGTCGATCTGGACTTCCGCCGTGCGTACCTGCTCCGGCGCCTCGCTCACCGCCGCCAGCAGCGCACCGAATTCCGGAACCGATTCCCGCATCGGACGCCCGATCGCCCCGCCGAGATCGCGGTGCAGCAGGCGCGATGCCGCACGGTTGGGCAGCTCGATCACCTGCGCCGCATCCAGCCCGACGACACCGGCCGACACGCCGGAAAGCACCGTCTCCGTGAAGCGCCGCCGCTCGTTGATCTGATCGTAGGCCACCATCAGTTCGGAACGCTGCCCGTCAAGCTGGTCCGTCATGCGGTTGAACGCCCGCGACAGGCTGGACACCTCATCGTCGCGCCCGTCATCGCGCGCACGACGCGCCTCCGGCACGCGCACGCTCAGATCGCCCTCGCTCACGCGCCGCGCCGCCAGAATCAGCAGGCCCAGCGGCCGCGCGATCTGGTTGGCCAGGATCAACCCCGTCAACATCCCGACCGTCAGCACGATCAGGCCCAGAAGGCCGAAAATCAGCACGAAGGTCAGCTGTATCTTCGAGCGATTGGCGTTCAGCCGCGCATATTCCGCCACGACCGCGTCGGTCTTGCGCATATGCTCCAGAATCTTCGGGTCCACGGGTCGCGTGATGACGAGCATCAGGCCGGAGTTCTGCCCCAGGCTCACGACGGCCCGCACCGTGCGCTCGTCGGGACTGTCCAGGATCGCGACATCCGAATTGTCGCTGTTGCGCACCAGATCCTCGGCGGCACGCGGCGGCAGCGCCAGCGCGTCCTGCCCCATCTGCCGCGCCCACAACCCGCCGGCCGCGATCACCTTGTCCTTGAACGGCTCGAAGACGACAGCTTCGTTCAGCCCGCGCTCCGTCGCCTCCATGTCGAGGATGGTCGTCAGGCGGCTCGGGTCATGCAGCAGATCGACACCGGACGCCTGATACATCAGATCGTCATTGGCCGTCGTAATCAGCGAATTCGCGAGCGCGAACGCATCGGTGCGGATATTCTCGTTATGCTCCTGCAAATACCCCGCCGCGACTTCCCGCGCCTCGGTCAGCGCCGTGTTCACGCGGTTGGAGAACCAGATCTGGATGCCATAATGAAAGAACAGGGCCGCCAGACCGCCGACCACCACCGTCGGCGCCACCGCGACCACCCCGAACAGCGTAATCAGCCGCACATGCAGCCGCGCCCCCGCCAGCCCGGAACGCCGCTCCGCCAACATGCGCCCCACGCGGCCGATCACCACGGCGGCCAGCAACAGGAACACCACGAAATCCAGCAGGAAGATCGTCGCCTCGATCTGCGGCCGATGCGCCAGCGACATGCCGCCGGCCAGCACCACGAACGTCGCAAATCCCAGACCCAGCGCCACGACCATCAGAATGGCCGCCGTGTTCAGGGAGGCCAGACGCGTCGAGAGGCGACGCGCGCCGAAATCCACGTCCGGCTGCAACCGCTGCCTGAAGGCGCGAAAGAAGGAACTCATCGGCGCACCACACAGCGCGCCGGTTCGATCTCCAGATCCCGAAGACGCTTGCGCAGCGTGTTGCGGTTCAGCCCCAGTATGGCCGCGGCACGGATCTGATTGCCGTCGGTCGCCTGCAACACCAGACGGAACAAGGGCCGCTCGACCTCGGCAATCACACGCGCATGAAGATTCTGCACCGGCGCGCCATCGTCGAGGAAAGGCGTCAGATAGCGGATGAGAAACGCCGCCAGCGCGTCCGGCCGCGTATCGGGCCGCATCTCGGGCAGGGAATTATCGGACATGAAACACGCAGACGATCCGGCGACGAAGGGAATCCGGCCACCCGCCGGATTCGCGAAACAGGCCCCCGCTATAGCATCGTTTCATGAGCAAGGTCTTAATTCAGGCCGCTTCCTGCGCATGATCGTCAGCCGCCGGGCCCTCGCGATCACGGCGGACGCCATCGGCGATCTGCCTGTCATAGAACGCTTCCAGCATGCCGATCGCTTCCGGCGCGCTGTCCACCTTGTTGATCGCCGCGCGAAACGCCGCCGATCCCGGCAGCCCGGTCGAGTACCAGGACACATGCTTGCGCGCCAGACGCAACCCGGGGCGCTCGCCGAAATGCTCCAGCATCATGCGATAGTGCCGTAACGCAATCGCCTTCTCCGTCGGCAGGTCGGGATCGGGCACATCCTGCCCCGAGCGAAGCGATTCGGCGACCTGCGCGGGAAACCAGGGGCGACCATAGCAACCGCGCCCGATCATCACGCCGTCCGCACCCGATGCCGCAAGCGCGGCGCGGGCATCACGGATGCTGACGATATCGCCATTGACGATTACGGGAATCGAGACGGCATCCTTCACCGTCCGGACAAAGCCCCAGTCCGCACGCCCGTTATAGAACATCTGCCGGGTGCGCCCATGCACCGTCACCATGCGAATCCCGACATCCTGCGCGATCCGCGCCAGAACCGGGGCATTCAGGCTGTTATGATCCCACCCCATCCGCATCTTCAGCGTCACCGGCACATCGACGGCCTTCACCGTCGCTTCCAGCAGCGCCGCCGCCTTTACCTCATCGCGCATCAGCGCCGAACCCGCCGACTGGCCGACCGCCACCTTCTTCACCGGACAGCCGAAATTGATGTCGATCAGATCCGCCCCATGATCGACCGCGATACGCGCGGCCTCCGCCATGGCAGCCGGATCGCAGCCCGCCAGCTGCACGGAGTTCGGGCCATTCTCGGCATTGCGCGCCATACGCAGAGTGTTCTCGTTCTCGCGCACCATCGCCCAGGACGCGATCATCTCCGACACCACCAGCCCCGCGCCCAGTTCACGCGACAACTGCCGGAAAGGCAGGTCGGTCACGCCCGACATCGGCGCCAGAATGACCGGCGTCCCGATCACGACGCCACGCCCCAGATCGATCGGGCGCAGCAAGGGGGCATGACCGCGAACCGGCGCGGTGGAAGTGTCGGCAATGCTCATGATGCCGCCAGAATACCCGATCGCATCCGGCCAACGCAATCGAACGATTCGGCAAATGCGGCACAATCACCACATGTTCAATGGCATTCCGGCAACAGTCCGACATGCAACCCACGGAAAACCCAGGCGCTGTTCTCACGAATTCGTGTCAATCGAGACAACAGGAACGCCCGACATGCCGCATATCGTCACCAACGACGGCACGCAGATCCATTACGAAAGCCATGGTCACGGCCGGCCGCTCGTCCTGATCCACGGCTGGACCTTCAGCGGGCGTTTCTTCCACCGCAACATCGCAGCCCTTTCCGAGCATGCGCGCGTCGTGGCCATCGATCTGCGCGGCCATGGCCGGTCGGACAAGCCGAAGCATGGCTATCGCATCCCCCGCCTTGCCGCCGATCTGCACGACGTCCTGCGGGCACTCGACCTGACGGACACGACCCTGCTCGGCTGGTCGCTCGGCTGCCCCGTCATCTGGTCCTATCTCGAAGTCTTCGGGAGGGAACGCGTGCGGGACGCCATTTTCGTGCAGCAGACGCCACGACAGTATTTCTCGCCGGAATGGAAGCTCGGCCACGCCGCCTGTTACGATCAGGCCGGCCTGGCCATCACCCAGCAGCAACTCACCAACGATCCGGCCGGTTTTGATCGCGGCAATCTCGCAAGCTGTCTCGCCACCGACCTGCCGCCGGAAGAGGAGAGAATGCTGCTGGCGGAAATGGCCATGAGCCCGTCCTTCGCGCGTGCCGCCCTGATGGCCGACCATACGGTGCACGACTGGCGCGACCTGCTCCCCACCCTCACCCTGCCGGCCCTGATGATGGTGGCGCGCAAGGACACGATCCTCACCCCGGAAGGCCCCGCCTGGGTCGGCGATCACATGCCCAACGGTCGCAACATGTTCTTCGACGACAGCGCGCATATGGTCTTCATCGACGAGACCGAAAAATTCAACCGCGCCGTGATCGACTTCCTCGGCGAGCCGCGCTGACGTCCGTCAGATCACGAAGCGTGCGCTCCAGGCCAGCGCACGAATACCATCGTCCGCGCGTAGCCTGACCCGCCCGGCCACCGGATCCTCGCGCCGCAGGCGCGCCGCCAGACGGTGCGACAGCTCGACGATTACCGCCGCGTAGATCCGCATCCGCCGATTGCGGATCAGGTTAGGCAGACGTCGCGCCTCGGCATTGAGTTCGTCCGTCCTGTCGAGCAGCCGGTCGAACACGCGTCGCAGCCCCGGCTTGCTGCGTGCCAGCCGCAGATCGTCGATCGTCACGCCTTCCTCCGCCAGCCACGGTCGCGGCAGGTAGCATCGGTCCAGCGTTCTCAGATCTTTCGACGCATCCTGAAGGTGGTTCAGCACCTGCAGGGCGCTGCACAACGCATCGGATGGCGGCAGCGTGTCATCGTCCTCGCCGTGCAGCTTCAGCAGGAAATGTCCCACCGGATTGGCTGAATAGCGACAGTAATCCAGCAGTTCCTCCCAGGAATCGTAACGGCTCTTCACCGCATCCTGACAGAATGCCTTGATCAGATCCGTCGCCGTCTCCAGCGGCACGCCGGTCTGCAACAGCACCTGACGCAGCGTGACGGCGGTCTGCGCATCGGCGCGCATCGGCGCCTCGCGCTCGCCACGGATCACCTCGCCCATGGCGCGCAGCCGCACGATCTTCGCATCCGGCGTCAGCCGCGTGTTGTCGACCATGTCGTCGATCACCCGCGCGAAATTGTAATAGGCATGGATCGGCGCGCGATAACGCCGCCCGATCAAAACCGTCCCGACGGGGAAATTCTCGTCGCCCGCCCCCTTGTCAGACGTGACATCCGCCTGCCCCCAGACGGATGCGACCGGCAACTTCGTCACGACATTCACGATGCATGCACCTCTTCGGTATAGGCCCGGTTCTTCCACTGCGCGCCACGACCACGATGATGGTCGATGGCCGAGCCGATCGTCGCAGCCGTATAGAATGCCGCCACCAGCGGCAACGGCAGAACACGCCAGAACGACAGCCCGAACCGGCGCAGCGTCGGCACGAAGGAGACCGCGCACAGCGCCGACGCTCCCAACCCGAACCACCGCGCCCGACCGCGCCCGAAAAGCGTCAGGAAGATCGGCACGAACCAGACCAGCCCCATGGCAGAAATCGTCAGCAGCAGATTGAGCGGCGAATAGCGAAGCTGCACATAGGCCGTGCGCGCGATCATGCGCCAGATGTCCGCCGCACCCCGATAGGGCCGCCGGGACCAGGCCAGGGTGCTATGTCCCAGATACAGCCGTCCCCCGGCGCGTTTGACATGCGCCGCCAGCGTGCAATCGTCGATCAGCGCGCCGCGCAACACCTCGACGCCCCCCACGCGCTCCAGCGCCGTCCGGCGCAGCAGGATCGTGCCCCCCGCCGCCCCGGCGATGCGGGAGGCCGGGTCGTTCACCTGCGTGAAGGGGTAGAGCATGGCGAAGAAATAGACGAATGCCGGCACCAGCCATCGCTCGGCCGCGCTCTCGCAGTTCAGCTTGACCATCTCGGAGACGAGATCGAGCCGATCCTCCTGCGCCTTCGCCACCAATGTGGCGATATGCGCGGGCGCATGGACGATATCGGCATCCGTCAGCAGCACGAACCCATCCGGCCGAAGCCGCTTCAACGCGGCCATTTCACCCTGATGCACGGCCCAGAGCTTGCCGCTCCAGCCCTCCGGTCGCGCCTGCCCCTCGATGACCGTCAGGCGACCGTCAGGATCGGGCACGGCACGCGCCAGATCGCCAGTGCCATCCACGCTGCCGTCATCGACGAGAACGACCGACAGCGGGCCGCCATAATCCTGCCGCAGCAGCGAGGTCAGGCACTCCTGGATCGACTCCGCCTCATCACGCGCCGGCACGATCACCACGACTTCCGGCAACGCCGCGTCCGTCACGTCACGCCGTTCCAGTTGCGGTCCACCATGCCAGAACCGACCGTGGGCGAAGACAAGCTTGAGCCACGCCACGAAGGCCGATGCACCTGCCAGCGTCGGTATCATACCGGATCGATCCGCCCATGCTGCCGGAACCAGGCGATCGCATCGGCCACCGCCTCGCGCGCCGGGCGCGGCGCGTAACCGAGATGTTCCTGCGCCTTGAGGGAGGAGAAATACATCAGCTTGCGCGACATCGCCAGCGTCTCACGCGTCACCCGGGGTTCGATGCCGAAGCCCCGCGCCAGCCACTCGGACCCGACCGCCACCGGCCACAGCCAGGACTGCCGGAGCCTGATGCGCGGCGGCTTGACGCAGGCAATCTCGCCAATCAGCGCGAAGAGTTCGCCCAGCGTGTAATTCTCGCCGCCGAGAATGTATTTCTCGCCGATCGTCCCGCGCTCCAGCGCCAGCGCATGCCCCTCCGCCACATCGTCGACATGGACGATGTTGAGGCCCGTATCCACATAGGCCGGCATCCGGCCGGAGGCGCAATCGACGATCATCTGCCCGGTCGGTGTCGGCTTGATGTCGCGCGGCCCCACCGGCGTGGAGGGGTTGACGATCACCGCCGGCAGCCCCTGTTCGCGCACCAGCTTCAGCACCTCCTGCTCGGCGCGATACTTGGAGCGCTTGTAGACGCCGATCACGTCATGTTCCTCGATCGGCGTCGTCTCGTCCGCCGGCGTGCCGTCCTTGGTCAGCCCCAGCGCCGCGACGGACGAACAATAGACGATGCGCTCGCACCCGGCCTGCTGCGCCGCCAGCATCAGCCGCCGCGTCCCTTCCACATTGGCCGTCATCATCGCCGCCGGGTTGGGCACCCATAGACGGTAGTCCGCCGCGACATGAAAAAGATACCGGCAATCCTTCAGCGCGGCCGGGAACGTTTCCGGCGATGTCAGATCGCCATTCACGATCTCGGCATCCAGCCCGGCGAGATTGGACCTGTCGGCGCCCGCGCGCACCATCAGCCTCAGACGGTGTCCGCGCTCCTGCAGCACGCGCGCGACGGCAGACCCGACGAAGCCGGTCGCGCCGGTTACGAGCGTATATTCGGCCATGATGTCGCGCTTGCTCCTCTGACAACCGCCAACAGCCATCGCAGACCAGGGCGGAATAGATCCTGTTTCAATTGCAACATACCGTTCAGGGCGCATCACGCAAACCGCCGATACCGCATATTCTCGTACGAACCCACCACGACCGGTGTGGCGGAATGCCCTCACCTGGTGTAAGCCGCGACCAGACGAACGCCGGAACACCGGTTCTCGTCCGCACCCGGCCCCCGGCTCACTTGCCCGGCTTTCCGGCCGCCTGCTCCTGTTTCACGGCCTTTCGGGGCCGATCCGGATTGCGACGTCGTTTTGAAGAAACTGACTTTCCTCCTCTCGCTTCTCGGCATTGCCGTCCTGACCGCCATCACAGCCTGGCTCGGTGTCGGCCCGGTTCTGGGCGCGATGCAACGCATCGGCTTCGGCGGTTTCGCGGCCCTGCTGGTCGGCCAGGTGGTCATCGACGTCGGCCTGGGCCTCGCATGGCTGCTGCCCTGCCCCGATCTGGGCCTGCTGCGCACCGTGAGCGCGCGCGCCGTACGCGACGCTGCGGGCAACTGCCTGCCATTCTCGCAACTGGGCGGCATCGTGCTGGGCATCCGCGCGACCTGCGCGGAACCCGACACCACGCACCACCGCCGCGCCGTGCAATGGCCGGAAGCCGTGGCCGCCAATCTCGTCGACATCACGACCGAGGTGCTGGGCCAGATCGTGTTCGTCCTGCTCGCCTTGCTGTGCCTCGTTGGGCATCAGGGCGGGGGGCGCTTCATCTGGCCGGTGCTCGGCGGGATGGCGCTGCTCTCGCTCGGCATCGCCGGATTCATCTGGACGCAACATCGCGGCGGCGCCGCCGTGCATCGCGTCGTTCAGTTCTTCGGGCAGCATATCGCCGCCGGCTGGCGCGACTCGCTGGTGGACAACATGGACGCGTTCCAGGCCCATCTCGACGATATCTGGCAGCGCCCCGGCCGCGTCGCGCTCGGCGCGACCATGCATCTCCTCTGCTGGCTCGGCAGCGCCGCCTTGAGCTGGTTCGCATTCCGCATGCTCGGCGCCGACCTGTCCTTCGCTGGCGCCATTGCGATCGAAGGCGTCGTCTGTGGCATCATGTCCGCCGGCTTCCTGGTCCCGGCCGCCCTCGGCGTGCAGGAAGCCGCCTATGTCGCACTGGGCATGATCTTCGGCGTGGACGCCAAGGTGGCGCTCGGCCTCTCGCTGCTGCGCCGTGGTCGTGACATCGCACTGGGCATTCCCGTCCTGCTGCTGTGGCAGATGTTCGAGATGCGCCGCCTGGGCCACCGCAACCGCCAGAATTACGAGGGCGCACCGCAGGGCTTCGACGAACCTCGTTCGCGTCGCGCCTCATGAAGCCGCTCGTCGAGACACTCTGCGTCATCGGGCCGGGCCTCATCGGCTCCTCCATCCTGCGCCGCGCCCGCCTGGAGCCCTCGATCGCGCGCCACCTGATCGCCGTGGATCGCGATGCCCATGTCTGCGATCGCGCCCGCGCCCTCAACCTTGCCGATGAGATCACGCAGGACGCAACCGCCGCCGTCGCAAATGCGGACCTCGTCGTGCTCTGCGTGCCGGTCGGCGTCATCCCGGTCGTCGCCGCGGCAATCATCCCGCATATGAAGGCCGGCGCCATCCTCACCGATGTCGGCTCGACACGCGGCAGTGTTGTCGAAGGCATCACGCCTTATCTGCGGCCGGACATCGCCTACGTGCCGGCCCATCCCATGGCGGGCACGGAGCATTCCGGACCCGATGCCGGCTTCGCCACCCTTTTCGAGAACCGCTGGTGCCTGTTCACACCCGCGATGAATGCCTCACCGGAGGCGATCGCGACGATGGAGGCTTTCTGGCAGGCCATGGGCGCGCGCCTGCGCCACATGGACGTCGCACATCACGACAAGATCTGCGCCATCGTCAGCCATCTGCCGCATCTGCTGGCCTTCACCATCTGCAACACCGCCGACACGCTGGCGGACGAACTGCGCGCGGAAGTGCTGGACTTCGCCGCGTCAGGCTTCCGCGATTTCACGCGTATCGCGGCGTCGGACCCGATCATGTGGCGCGATATCTTCCTGCATAACCGCGAGGCCCTGCTGGAAATGCTCGACCGTTTCTCGCAGGACGCCCAGGCCATGGCCGACGCGATCCGCCAGGACGACGAGGCCACCATCGTGCGCACCATCGAGCGCGGCCGCCGCATCCGTCGCAATCTCATCGAGAACAAACAGGCCTGACTTCTGCTGGCGATGGAATAACGTTTCCATATATACACATGTGCGCCGTTCCTCCCACAATGACATCGAAACAAAACGATATCAGGGAAGTCATCGCTGAATGTATATTATGCGTCGTCTGGGTCGGATCGCCTCACTTCTCTGCGTGACTGCAGCCTGCGCCCATGCGGCACCGCCTCCGAAAGACAACCCGCGCCTCAGGGCCCTGTTCGATGCGGATCAATCCGCGCGTGAAAACGGTCCCATCAACTGGACCATCCTGACCCGACAAGACGCTGAACGTCGTGCCGAACTCAGGAAAATGATGACCAATCACACCCTGTCGACCGGCCTCGACTATTACGAAGCCGCCTTCATCGAGCAGCACGGTCAGGAACCCGAAGATTTTCTCCTGGCCCACGCTCTCGCCATGGGTGCCCTTGCGAAAGGCTACACCGACGCCCGATGGATCGCGGCGGCGACCCTCGACCGATATCTACAGAATACCAAACATCCCCAGATCTTCGGGACGCAAACCATCCTCAGGACGAATGCCACAACACATCAGGAAAACCCGCCAACCCGCGAGCCTTTCGATACGACCCTCGTGCCGGATTCCCTGCGCCTGATCCTCGGCGTGCCTGACCTGAAGACCCTTGCTTCCCGACTTGCCGCAAAGGATTTCAATTCAGCGGAGGACGATAACTAGGACGCCACACCCGCCATCCGTCGAAAGCCCGCCGATCCCGGCGGGCTCCCGCAGCAGGTCTTACGGCAAATCCACCACGCGCAGCGTGTTCGTGGAACCCCGTTGCCCGAATGGCAGGCCCGCCATCAGAACGATCTTCTCGCCCTTGCGCGCGAAGCCTTCGTATTGCGCCAGCTCGACCGCCTGATCGACCACGCCCTCGACGCCGAAAATCGGCATCTCCTGCCCGACGGACTGCGCCCGAACACCCCAGACCACGGCAAGACGGCGCGCCGTATCGTCATCGGGCGTCAGCGCCAGAACGGGGCAATCCGGCCGCTCGCGCGCAATCCGCAACGCACCCTGGCCTGTCTGCGTGTAGGTGACGACAGCCGAAGCATGCACCGCCTGCGCCACATGCCATGCAGCTTCGGCGATCGCACCACCGGTGCTGCCATCGCGCTCGGGCCGCAACGCATGCAGGCGCGTGCGCCATTCCGGATCGCGCTCGATGCGCGCCGTCACGCGCGCCATGATCTCCACCGCCTCACGCGGATATTGCCCGGCAGCACTCTCCGCCGACAGCATGACCGCATCCGCCCCGTCGAATACCGCGTTGGAAACGTCCGAAACCTCCGCACGGGTCGGCGTGGGGCTGGTAATCATGCTCTCCAGCATCTGCGTCGCGACAATCACAGGCTTCCCCTGGCGGCGCGCCTCGCGCACGGCGCGCTTCTGCGCGACCGGCACTTCCTCCGGCGGCAGTTCGACACCCAGATCGCCGCGCGCGACCATCAACGCATCTGAAAGGCGAATGATGTCCTCCAGCCTTTCCATCGCCTGCGGCTTTTCCAGCTTGGTCATGATCCAGGCCGCACCATTGGCGATCTCGCGCGCCTCCTCCACATCCTCCGGCCGCTGCACGAAGGACAGGGCAATGTATTCGACACCCAGGGACAGCGCGAATTCGAAATCCCGTCGATCCTTCTCCGTCAGCGCCGGAATCGGCAGGATCACATCCGGCACGTTGACGCCCTTGCGGTCCGACAACACACCGCCGACCTCGACCACCGTCTCAAGGCTTCCCTCGCCGCGCGACAGCACACGCAGGCGCAGCTTGCCGTCATCGAGCAGCAGATGGCTGCCCGGCTCGGCGGCGCTCAGGATCTCGGGATGCGGCAATTTCACCCGATGGACGTCACCCGGCGTATCGTTGAGGTCCAGACGGAATCTGTCGCCCTTGCCAAGCGTCACGCGGCCATCGACAAACGTCCCGACGCGCAGCTTCGGCCCCTGAAGATCGGCCAGCACCGCCAGAGGGCGCCCCAGTTCTGCCTCGACATCACGAATGGCGGCATAGCGGGCCCCATGATCCTCATGGCTGCCATGCGAAAAATTCAGACGAAAAACGTCCGCTCCGGCCACGGCGAGCGTGCGAATCATGTCCGGCGTGGACGATGCCGGACCCAAAGTGGCAACAATCTTCGTTCGGCGCACAAGCGGCGCAGGGGTCAGGCGGTGCGAGTCGGTCATCATGGTCTCCGGTCAATCGGTCCGGTCAGCGGGAGGGTGGCCGTGCTCAGGAAGGCTGAATCACCTCGCCCGGCAACAGTCCCCAGAACAACCGCTTCGGCAACCAACCGCTATAGCCCTTCACCACCACACGACACCATCCCGAACCTTGCGGACAGGTCTTGATATTGCCGACCGTACCCGGCTGAAGCACCGCTACAACACTGCTGCCCTCGTCCGACTGGCTGTAGAGCATCACATCACCGTGCTGCGCCCGGGCTTCCTGCTCGGTCGCGACATGCCCCACCACGCGGGCATCGGCACGCCCGATGACATCGCCGGATTTCTCGGATGCCTCACCGGCCGCCAGCGGATGACCCTCCGGCGGCAGACCGGGAATGACGAACGTACGCTGGCCGACCAGCGTCGCCTGATGCACCCAGCCCTTGGTGCCGTCCGAATCCTCGATCAGGCGCCAGACATCGAACTCACGCTCCACTTCGACCGGCAGACCGCGACGATGATAGACCCACTCGATCGGATAGCGCTGTCCCGGCCCCTTGCGCAGATAAACCTTGTCGGCGCGCATCGCCGCGAAACGCGGCAGCGGCAGGCCCGTATTGGTGCCCTTGTCCTGCGGGGGCGCATCGGGCGCAGGCGGCGGCCCGGCAGGCACCTCGCCCGGCGCGCTGCCCGCCGCTCCGGTTGCCACGCCCGCCGCGGCACCCGCGGCCGCCCCCGCCGCGACGGCATGCGACTTCGCGCGATGCGGCGCATGGTGGGCAGGCGTGCGCGACGCGACCGTGGCCTCGTGATGCCGACCATGACGATGCGCGGCATGCGTTTCCGCCGCCTGCGGATTCGCCCCATGCGGCACGGCATGGGCCCCATGCGTCTTGCGCGCGCCTGTCTGCGCGTGCGCGGTCGCGCCATCATGCGCGGCAATGTGATGATGCTTGTGGTGATGCGGCGCGGTCTGCGCGACAGCGGCTGAAACACAGAGTGGCGACAGGACCGCCAACCATAATCCGAGACCGCAACGGTTGTTCTTCATGGCTGCATGGGTGCCAAGTTGTCAGCCAGAGGGCAAGAGGTCCGCTGCCCCATGAGCAGCGATTTTTCAAACGGCAATCATCTGCCCGTCGCCCGCCCGTTCAAAAAACCGGGTCACGCCGCAAACCGTCACCCCGTCGCACAGATCCGCCGCCGTGCACGCGGCCATGCGCAGACCGGATTCGCAGGCCAGAAGTTCGATCCCCAGATCCTGCACGGCCTCGCGCAGCGTCTCGAAGCCCGCGACGCCCCGCGCCTGGATGTCCGCATCGAACGCACTGCCCGACAGGCGGCGCCAGTCGCGGCATAGCGCGAATACCCCCAGCCCCCCGCCGAACAGCACCACCGGACGCCCCAGCGCCAGAGCCCCCGCCGCCATGACGAGCGCATGATGCGCGCGATGAAACGAGTCATCGGCCAGCGTTATGGCCAGCATCCGCGTCACGCTTGCCGCCCGTCGCCACAACCGGGACAATGCGGATCCCGCTCCAGCGCGAATTCCCGGAAACGCGTTTCAAGCGCATCCCAGCACAGCACGCGCCCCTGAAGCGAACGCCCGATCCCCAGGACCTCCTTCAAAACCTCCGTCGCCGCCATCGTGCCGATCACGCCCGTCACCGCACCGAGGATACCCGCCTGCCCGCAGGTCGGCGCGTCGCCTTCGGCGGCATCGGGATACAGACAGCGATAGCAGGGCCCGCCATGCTGCGGCCGGAACGTCGAAAGCTGCCCCTCGAACTGCGAGACCGCGCCGGAGACGAGCGTGCGCCCGTGCCGAACACAGGCATCGGACACCGCCTGTCGCGTCGCGAAATTATCCGACCCGTCGCAGACCAGATCATATCCCACGACAAGCTCGTCGAGATTGCGCGCATCGACGCGACAGTCATGGATATCGACCGCAATCCCGTCATTCAGCGCGGAAAGACGCGACCGCGCGGCGACGGCCTTTCGTTCGCCCAATGTGGAACCATCGAACAGAATCTGACGTTGAAGATTGCTCAGATCAACACGATCGTCATCGACAATACCGATCCGCCCCACGCCTGCTGCCGCCAGATAAAGCGCCACGGGGGAACCGAGGCCGCCCGCGCCGATCAGCAGTACGCTGCCCTCCCGCAGGCGCGCCTGCCCGACCGCCCCGACGGGCGGCAGCAGGATATTGCGGGAATACCGGCGCAGTTCATCGGTGGTGAACGAGAGATCGGGTAGTTCGATGGTCATGAAGACAACTTCGTCTTTCCGGAAGGATAAAAAATGCCCGGCTGCGCATTGTATTAATGACAACTCTGTCATCGCGACGTAGTATGGCGTCAATCCATACGAAGCGCCATCGACACGGCACATCCGTGCCGCACCTGACCCCGGTTTTTCCAGCGGAAATCCGGTTCGCTCTATGCCCCTAATGCCTGCCGCAGAGACATAGATATGAGACGCCTCGCCCGACTGCAATTACTGCCCGCGCACGGAATCGCCTTCGCCAGCCGTGCCATGCCGCAAACAATCGCCGCCCGCCCGCATCACTGGTTCGGTGCCTTTTTCCTGGCCGTCATCTGCGCCTACGCGCTCTCGCCGTTCATGGCCCTGTGGTCGATCGACGGCGCGCTGAAATCGCACGACGCGAACACGCTCGCCACGCATATCGACTGGAGCGCCCTGACCGACAGCCTGAAGCAACAGACGATCAGCGCGATCAACGGTCCGGCAGCGGCCGCCGACGATCTGCCGGATTTCGGCTCGTCCTTCGCCACCAGCGCAGTCTCCCACGCCATCGATACGCGCCTGACGACCGATTCCCTGCTCACGATGGCAACGCAGATGATGCCCGCCGGTCAGCAGCCTGCATCCTGGCGCGACCTGTGGTCGAAATTCTCGGCACGTTTCGTCGGGCTGACAGGCTTCGAGGCCCGGCTCGCCAGCCGACCGGGCCAGGCGCCCACCACCGTGCACATGAAGTTCGAGCACTGGCACTGGAAGGTCACGCGCCTGGAATTGCCGGCAGGGGCCTGACAGGCCCCCGTCACGTCAGGCCGCGGGCAGGTCCTCTTCCAGAACGATGATGTTGATGGCGTAGGACACCTCGCCCTCATCCTCGTCGCGATGCACCGTGCCGATCACCTCATCGTTGACCGCCAGTTCCACCGACAGGCCGGGGCGCGGCGGCGGATTGACCGTCAGGTTCGGCGAGCCGAGCAGACGACGCAGCGTCTTTTGCAGACGCGTGACTTCGGAGGCGGAGATATTGGCCATGATCGAATCTTTCCTCGGTGAGGAACGCCTCGGCGTTTCCCGTTAGTCGATGGCGTTGCTGTGTAGAGCATTGTCGCGGATCGTGAAACAGCCTGCCCCGCATTCGCCGCGATTGCGACACACCAAGGCCATACGCACCTCGCGAAATGGTGAGATGGCACTCCTCGCTTACCTCCTCACGCCGTTCTGGGCGGTACTCCTGCCAACGCATATGGCGGATGCGCAGGATATCGCCATGGCGACGCCTGACCCGGCACGCACCGAAACGGCACAGTCCCTGACGCAAAACCATGGGTGGGCCGCCTTCGCCCGCTCCCTCGCGCGCGCCGACGCGGCGCTGACGCCGAACCGGGTGCTGCCGATCCTCCGGCATGCACCGCCCCAGAACGTCCCGATGCTGCGCGCAGCCCTGCGAAGCGGCCTGACGCACGATGCGGGCCGCACGCTCCGCCTGCTCGACCCCGCCCGCGACGGCGCATTCAGCGGTCGCGCCGTCTGCGCCAGCGGAAATGCGGGATGGCGCCGGAGCATGGTCGACCGGCTCTCATCCGATCACGATATCGCCGACGCATTCCAGCATCAGGATTGCCTGGACGCCATTAGATACAATCCAGGCGGTTGATCCTTCCGCGATTGGACGGCATGTCTATTGCCATGCCCCGGCGGAACCTCCGGAACGTTTCGCCGCTATGATGATGACACTTCCTGTCTGCTTCACGCCGAACTGTTGCCACCACCTGCTGGAGAAACGATGATTTCCCGTACGCTTCGTGCGCTTTCCCTTGCCACCTTTGCCACCACACTCAGCGGCTGCGGATATTTCGACTCCAGGGCGGCACACCGCGCCCAGATCGCTATGGTCGGCATGACATCCTACGACCTGCAAGCCTGCGCCGGCATCCCGGCAAGCGTGAAGCAGCTAAACGACACGACGCAAATCTACCAGTATACCGGCACGCATACCCTGCCGACCTTCAGCGGCTCGACCCTGATTCCGGTTGCCGACATCTCGTCCGTCATCCAGGAATTCAGCGGCGGCGGCGGCACGACCTGCACGGCCGTCATCCGCCTCGACCATGACCGCGTCTCCGAAGTCCATTACACGGGCGACGATGACGAGGTCATCGGCACGGACGGCATCTGCTCGATCATAACGCGCGGCTGCGCCCGCCAGCCGGAAGCGACCGAGCGCAAGGTCAATGCCGGTCCGTTCGGTCCCGTTTCCGCCTTCGCACCGGCCAAGACGCCCAACCAGAACACGGATGCGACCTATTCCAAGCAATCCGGCGGCGTCATCACCAATCCGGACCCCAAGTCCACCAAGCCGGTCATCCTGCCCCGCACGCAGTAACGGCGGGCGACAGTCACGAAAGGCGGCGCGGCCCTATACCGTGCCCGCCGCGATCGCCGCCTTCATGCGCGCGATCGCATGCGGCAGCCCCACCATGATCGCCTCGCCGATCAGAAAATGGCCGATATTCAGTTCAGCCATCCCGCCGATCGCCGCGACCGCGCCCACATTCTCATAGGTCAGCCCATGCCCGGCATGGAGCTCCAGCTTCTCCGCCAGCGCGGCATGCCCGGCGATTTGCAGGCGCTTCAGTTCCGCTGCATCCGGCCGGTGGGCGTAGGCCCCCGTATGCAGTTCCACAACCTGCGCCCCTACCCGCGCCGCCGCCTCGACCTGCACCGGATCAGGATCGATGAACAACGAAACGCGAATGCCCGCCTGCCGAAGCCGTTCGATTTTCCGCGTCAGATCATCGGATTGCCCGATCACATCCAGCCCGCCTTCGGTCGTCACTTCCTGACGGCGCTCCGGCACGATGCAGCAGGCATGCGGTCGTAACGCACAGGCCAGCGCGACCATCTCCTCCGTTGCCGCCATCTCGAAATTCAGTGGCACCGGCAGATCGTGCCGCAGACGCTGCATGTCCTCGTCGCGGATATGCCGCCGATCCTCACGCAGATGCGCCGTGATTCCGTCCGCACCATGCGCCGCCGCCAGCAAGGCACCAGCCACCGGGTCCGGATGGCGACCGCCCCGCGCATTACGCACCGTGGCGATATGGTCGATATTCACGCCCAGACGGATCATGACGCTTCTCCCTGCATGAAATTCCGCCGATGCACCCCCATCTCACCGGCCAGCCGCAACGCCGCCAGCAGGCTGGAGACATCCGCGAGCCCCTTGCCGGCGATATCGAACGCCGTACCGTGATCGGGCGATGTCCGGACGATCGGCAAGCCGAGCGTCGCATTCACGCCCGACGCCATGTCGAGCGTCTTGAGCGGAATCAACGCCTGATCGTGATACATGCACAGCGCCGTGTCGTAACGCGCACGCGCCGCCTCGGTGAACATCGTATCCGGCGGCAGCGGCCCGAAAGCATCGATTCCATCCGCGCGCAGGGCCTCGATGGCCGGCACGATGATCGCGCCTTCCTCATCGCCCATCAACCCGTTCTCACCCGCATGCGGATTGAGCCCCGCCACCGCCAGACGTGGCGCCGCAATCCCGAAATCCCGGCGCAGGGCGGCGGCCGTGATCCGCCCCACCGCGACGATCCGCGCCGTATCCAGCGTCGCCAGCGCCTGCCGCAGGCTGACATGCACCGTCACCGGCACGACGCGCAAACGCGGCGAGGCCAGCATCATGACTTCCTCGCCCGGCCTGTCGCAAAGCGCCGCAAGGAATTCCGTATGGCCGGGATAGGGAAAACCGGCCTGCCGCAACACATGCTTGCTGATCGGATTGGTCACGACGCCCGACACGGCACCGGACAACGCCAGCTTCGTCGCCAGTGCGATGGATTCGATCACCGCCGCGCCGTTCGCCGGGTCGGGCTGGCCCGGCAACACTGCCGCGCCCAGCGTCAGCGGCAGCACCGGCAGGGCCGTGGCGAAAGCCGCCAGCGCCTCCCGCGCATCCGCGACCACCCTGACCGGCACGCGATCGCGCAACAACGCCGGATCGCCCAGCCAGACGAACGGCGTCGCCTGCGCCGTCCACGCCGCGGCGGTCAGTTCCGGCCCGATGCCCGCCGGATCGCCCATCGTCAGCGCGGGCAGCATGTCAGCGTGCCGTGGCGAGACGATCCAGCACCCGCACCCAGGACCGGACGCCCTTATGGAACGAGTCGAGACCATATTGTTCATTCGGTGAATGGATGCGGTCGTCGGACTGCGCGAAGCCGATCAACAGCGAGTCCACACCCAGCGCCTCTTTCAGCTCCGCCACCACCGGAATCGACCCGCCGGAACCGATGGACACCGCCGGCACGTTCCACTCATCGCTCAACGCCGCCAGGGCAGGCTTGAGATAAGGCCCGTCCTGCGGCACCGCGAAGCCGGATGACGCACCATGCGATGCAAACGTCACCCTGGCATCGGCGGGCAGGCTTTCGCGCACATAATGCCGGAAAGCCTCCCGCACCCGGGCCGGATCCTGCCCCGGCACCAGACGGAACGACACCTTCGCCATCGCCCTGGCCGGCAGCACGGTCTTGAAGCCATCATCCTCGTAACCACCGGAAATCCCGTTGATCTCGAAGGTCGGGCGGCTCCAGATCTGCTCGACCGCCGTATACCCCCGCTCGCCTGCCGCGACCGACAGCCCGACAGGCGCCAGCGTCTCGGCATCGTCGGGAAACAGCGTCTTCCACTGCGCCCGCACCGCGGCCGGCGCATCCGTCACACCGTCATAGAAACCCGGCAGCGTGACGCGCCCTTCCGCATCGCGGACCTTGCCCAGAATGCCGCACAGCAATTCGATCGGGTTGCGCGCCGCGTTGCCATACATGCCCGAATGCAGGTCGTGCGTCGCACAGTCGATCGTCACTTCCTCACCCACCAGACCGCGCAGGCCGGTGGTGATGGCCGGTGTCGTGCGGTTGGGCATGCCGGTGTCGCAGATCATCGCCACATCCGCCTTCAGCTCATCGGCATGCGCCTTGAGGAACGGCAGCAGATTCGCCCCGCCGCTTTCCTCCTCGCCCTCGACGATGATCGAGACCTTCAGCGGCAGCGCGCCATGCACGCGCTTCCACGCACGGCAGGCCTCGATGAACGTCATGAGCTGGCCCTTGTCGTCCGACGCCCCGCGCGCGACGATCACCTCGCGCCCGTCCGCTTCCTTGACGATGGCCGGCCTGAACGGATCGCTATGCCAGAGCGCGGCCGGATCGGTCGGCTGCACGTCGTAATGACCGTAGAACAGCACATGCGGCCCATGCGGCGCGCTGTCGTCATGCGCGACCACCATCGGATGGCCCGGCGTTTCCGCCACCCGCGCGGCAAACCCCAGCGACGCCAGTTCATCGCTCAACCACTCGGCGGCATCGCGACAGTCCTGCGCATGCCGCGGCTGGGCGGAGATGCTGGGAATGCGCAACAGCGCGAAAAGGCGTTCCAGGCTCTCGGGCATCGCCCGGTCCGCCTGCGCCAGAACCTGGTTGAGAGATTCAGTCATGATACCGCTTCCTGAGCGCGGGCCTGACGCAGGATCTGCTGCAGGCTCCGCTTGAACAAATCCGGCTTGCCGGCATGCTGCGCCGCCATCGGCGCACCGAAAGACAGCCGTTGCCACAACGGCTCGTTCTTATAAAGCCGCGCCACGCTCTCGGCGAACAGGACCGGATCCGTGCCCGCGACGAGACAGGCCGAATAATCCGGCCAGCCCAGTTGTTCGGCCACATCCGCGCCGAGCACCGCCGGCAATCCATGAAGCGCCGCGCGCGTCACCTCATACGGCAACCCCGCCGAAACGCGCGATGGCGCGATCAACACCCGATGGCGCTCATAAAGCGCCTCGAGATCCTTCGCCGGCACGATCGGCGCAATCCGCGCATACCGCGCCATCGCCGACAGATCGAGATCGTCCGGCTTGTAGCCCGCGACGGTCAGCGTCACCTCGGGCGGCAGCATGGCGTCCAGATGCGGCAACACGTCGCGGACGAACCAGGCCAGCCCGTCATGCGCCGCATCGCCCGACGC
This sequence comes from Neoasaia chiangmaiensis, assembly GCF_002005465.1. Lineage (NCBI taxonomy): Bacteria > Pseudomonadati > Pseudomonadota > Alphaproteobacteria > Acetobacterales > Acetobacteraceae > Neoasaia > Neoasaia chiangmaiensis. The sequence continues at coordinate 1,635,201 of NZ_CP014691.1, forward strand.
ATGGATAGGCGTGGCGAACAGCAACCCCGCACGCCGGTCGAAATCCGCAACCCCCTCGATGATCGGCGCGACATGCCCCAGCACCGCCACGTTGTCGAAACCGACCGAACGGATCAGCGCCGCGTCATGATCCTGCAGGGCGACGATGGTCTGGCAGAACCACGCATCGCGCAGTTCCTCGCGCAGCTCCCGCGCCAGCAACGCCGGATCGTCAAGGCCGCCGACACGCCGCCGCGCATGGTTCTCGACACTCGCCAGCCAGCGCGCATCCAGGACGATGCCCTCCGACGGCAACACGGCGGCACTCTCATGCAGGTTGCCAAGGATGCGATGCAACGTATCGCTCCCCGCAATCCAGATATTGTCGAAACATCCGGCGCGTTCATGCAGGAAGCGCGTGAGTTCGGCGTGGCCCAGCCCCGCCATCACCTCGACGCCCTGCGGCAGATCCCGCTCCGTCCTCGAAAATTCCCCGTCTCCGCCGTCCAGCGCATACACGCTGACCCGCGCCCCCCACGACGCCATCGTCGCGATCACGTCACAGTCCCGCGCGAACAAACCGCCCCGGCGTCGCGACGGCATGGACGCGCCGACGAACAGCACCCGCGCGCCCTTCCCGCGCCACCGCGCCCGCTCCAGCAGTTGCGGCGCCTGCGGCGGCCGACGACGCAGCACCGCGCCGAACTGGCGCTGCAACGCGGCACGCCCCGCCGCCGGATCGGTATCGAGCCGATGTCGCGGCGGCGGCGCTTCATGGGAGAGGAAAGATGGCTCATAGCATATCTGCTTGCCGTGCGCCTGAACGCCCAGCCCGATGGCCGCCGCCAGACAGGCCGGGTCGTCGAAACCCTCCGGAATGCCGGTCGCCCGCAATGCCGCCGTCTCGACCAGCAGCGGACCCGACCCAGCCACGTCGCACAACCGCGAAAAGGCGATCGACGGCGCGAAAGACGCCTGCCCCGCGCCATAGACCGCAATCGTGCCGTCGCGGCAGACAACGCCCCCCGCCGCACCGACCGTCAGATCGTCCCGCAGCATCTGCCCGGTCACGGCACCCACGCCGCCATCCTGCAAACGCGCCAGCGCCGCATCCAGCGCGCCATAGGCCAGACGCGCGCCCGGTCGCAGCAACAGCACCGCCGGCGCGCGCGCATGGTCAAGCCCCGCGCGCCACCAGCCCCCAAAACCATCGCGCGGCGAAACACGCCGATGCGTCACGCCACGGAAAAAACGGTCGAGCACGCCCGTCTCGTCAGCCGACTCCGCATCCGTGACGATCACTTCGATCCGCCCGCCGCCGCCGTCATAAAGGGAGGCGAGCGTCTCGATCAGGATCGAAAAATCGTTGCGCGATGGCACGATCACGCTGACGACCGGCGTATTTCTCACCGTGAAATCGAGCGGCCCACGCACGAGAAGCGGCAGCATCGTCCGCGCATGGCTGGCCAGCAATTCCCGATGCTGCGCCGGCGAAAGCGGCGGTGCGTCCTGCGTCGCATCTTCCAGCGTTCCCTGCGTGGAGGTCGCCACCCAATGCGCGAAGATATCGCGAAACACCCCGCGCCGGACGGCCCTCACCACATCCGGGCGAACGCGATAGGCCGCAAGGTCCCAGTGCTCGACAGGCTTGCGTCCCTCATTCAGCCCGAAACGAAGGAAATGTTCATAACCGTTGCGCAGCCCCCCGTTCGCGACGATCGCCGCCACATCCGGATTGCTGGCGGCGTAGAAGGCCTCGCTGAAGAACGGATTGGGATCGAACGCCGTAGGCGTCGGATTCGTCAGGTAATGATGCAGGGGATGCGTGTATTCACCACGCGCCAGCGCCTCGGCCACCACGGGATACTGCGCAAGATACCATGCCGGATCGAAATACCAGGACGTCCGCAAGGCCGCGGCACCCGCCGTGCCCAGAAAGAACGCGAAACCGCCATGCCCGTGCGCGCCCCGCAACTGGTGCGCCTCGCACTCGGCACGGAACAGATCCGGATCGAAGAAAGGATGCCCGACACGCCAAGCACGATCCCCTTCGGTCAGATAGTGGTCGTAGCCATTGGCAAAACCCGCCTCACGCACGCTGCGTGGTGAGAGGTTGGGATTGACGCGGAAATATTCGTCTTCCGAAAACAGCCAATGCGGCGCGCGGGAGCGAAAGCCGCTCTCGCAATAATGCATGAAGCCGGAATCGAAAACGCCGTCCCGCACACCGCTCGCGACATCCGGATTACGCGCGAGGTAGAAATCCTCATCGAAAAGACAGCCCGGCACGTGCCCCAGCGCCGCACCCTGCTCCCGCCAGAAACGCGCAATCGCGGCATCGTCGGCATCCGCGACGCCCGCTTCCTGCAACGCCTGCGCGTATCGCCGACGATACCAGGCAAGGTCGAGATGCGCCCATGCCGGCGTATGACCGTTGTCGAACGCCGGCGCCGAGAAAAGGCTGCCCTGCGGCGCGATCGCCTCATCGAACGTGGCCATGGCCCCCGCCTCAGCCTTGCTTACGGCGCGCTTGCCACAGGGCGACGAAATCGACCGGCTGGATATTGATCGTGGGAAAACCGGCCTCGCGCACCAGATTCAGCAACACATTCCGCGCCCCCGGGAAAAGAAGGCGCGGCGCGTCGATCAGCAGCATCGTCTCGAGCACCTCCCGCTCGCTGGGCGGCAGGGCGAACAGACCGGAATAGGCGATCTCGGCCTCATACAGCGCGGCCGGCTCGGGATTCTCCTCGCTCGGCGGTGTCGTCAGACCACGCGCGCGCATTACCAGCGTGACCTCGAACGTCAGCTGGCGATCGGCAAGCTGGCGCGCGTTAACGTCAAGAACAAGCCCGATATGCGGACGCGCCGGCATGCTGGCGTAAACCGCCGGCGCATCGGGCACGTTCAGGGAAACGGAACGGACATACTGGTTGCCAACGCTCAGGGCCGGCGCACCGCCAGTCCCCTGATTGGCCCCGGAGAGCGTATCGGCGTGGCTGTGATCGGACATCGCGTCTTTTCTTTCCTGAACGGCAAATCACCAGACGCCCCATCCTGTGGCGGGACGTGTATTGTAGCGCCTTTGTGTCATGTCCTCCGGTTATTGGCCAGCCGACCTTTTCCACCAGCCGGACATTTTGTTTGCGCCAATTCGAACGAGATAGACAGGCTATTCATGAACCGGTGGCAGTCCAGTGAATACTTTTGACGCCTGCCGTCGCTCGAACGCTGATCGCCGTGGACGTGACATCAACAATCCTGACATCCGCGTCCACACCAATACCTGCGACGCTTACGACCGGCACTTTGGAAAACCACGGATAATTGCCCGGCCTCCTCGGTAACGCGATCCGCATAGTCCGCCCCGTCACCTCGGTTTCTCCCTGAAAAGTCAATCGACCGGAGGCGGTCATCTCGCCACCGAGATCACGCGCCAGACTTTGTGCAAGCTGGTTGTTGCCATAGTCGCGAACTTTTTGCCCTCCAGACCATGCCGCCCAAACGGTATCGATTTCCGATAAGGTATTCGCTTTGGGATTAGGGTGCTGCGGTTCGGCGAATTCGAATGCACAGTCAATCGGCGAATAGGACAGCACGTTTGTATCGCGCGCACGAAACTGGTCCGACGTAGAATCGACATAGACCAGTGATAATTCGCGTTCGGTCTCGGTGAAAACGTCGAATTTGACCCCGTCCAAAAGTATGTCGCCACATCCGACGAAACTCATATAGCGACGGCGGGGCCTTCCGTCTGGAATGGGCAGATGGTCCGTGTTGCGGTTGGCGATGTAAAAACCGCCACGCACGATGATGTTACGGCAATGCACCAGGTCGAATGCATACCCAAAACCCTGCCAATCGCATTCCATGAAATACCAGATGACGCTGCGGTAGGTCTCATCGATCTGGTCCCGCCTGTCTGGCGTCGCATGCACGCGCGCGCGCACCATACCCCAACCATTATAACAGGTGCAGGAATAGAAACGTTGTCCTTCAAGCGGGGAGCGGATGTCATAATTCCATCCCCATGTGTAATTCGCCACCAGCACATTGATGAAAACATATGTGAAGCAGCCTTGCGCAAATAGCGGGCTGCTGACGATCTCGAAAGCGGCCCCTGCCTGCATGGCAAAATCCGGGCCGAATACCGTTACATTCTCACAATGCCAGTTGCGTGGGCAGTCTACGATCCTAGCTGGCGCGGCCCATCTGCGAAGTGCAACACCTTGCCATGTCATCGCTGACTGCGGCGCATTCGCCGCAAAACGTACCGAAACGCCCGTTGACCCACTCCCACGGGCATTGCCGTCCTCAAGGCCGATATCCTGCAATTGAAGATAGCCCACAGCCGGTTTTGTATCGGTCCCATGTTGCAGCAGACCGTGACCACCAGGCTGCATGAGCAATGTCGTCAGATCCTGCCCCGCGCCGCGAAGCATGACATTGCAGGTACCAGTCAACAGGGGGCCGGAAAACAGAATCGTTCCGACAGGGAGATCGAAGAAGACGCATGGCGCGCCATTATAAGGTGATGCCGCGAATGCCTGATCGATGAACGATTGAAAGACAGCAAGATCATCGTGGCGCCCATCCAGAGCAGCACCTTTTTGTCGAAGAGCACTTTCGTCCACTCTGGCAACCGGTCCCGATGTCAACTCCGCAGCTTTCGCCGAGGCCGCCAACGATGCCGTCAGGCCCAATCCGACCAAGGCGCGACGGTTAAGGCTGGCATTCGGCGTGGACGTTTGACGGGTCATAAAGGCTATCTCGCTTCTGTAGATAAGAATTCGCCATACAACGCAGCAAGATCGCGCGCCTGATCGACCGATGTCCGAAGCTTCGATACAGGCGGTGGAGAAACACGAAAACGCGCCGGATCGTTGTCGATCCGACCAAGAATGTCTCGTAATCCGTCAGCTGTCGATACATCGACGTGGAACCCGTTAACACCATCATCTATAACGTCACCTATGGCTCCTCGCTGAGATGCCACCACCCAGCAACCGCAAAGCGCTGCCTCCCGTGTTACAAGACCAAAACTCTCCGGCCAGATAGATGGCGCCAGCAGGACGTCGATTTCCGCATACAAGGCTGTCACATCATTTTGCGGAGCCTTGCCGCGAAAGCTGACGGGCGTTGTGCCGAAATGCGCATGTCGCTCGTCGCCAGCAGACATCGCATGATCGATCGCCAACAACTCAAGATTGGCAAAACCGCCCTGCTGAAGCGCGATCTCGACCAGATCCCAACCCTTATGACGCGCCAAACCGCCGATGAAACCCAGACGGACCCGCCCTCCCGCCTCCCGTTTACGGGGCGCAGGTTCAAGCGGTGTAACACCATTTTCAATCACCCGAACATTGGGCACACCACATCGACGGTAAAGCGCGCCAAATGATTCAGAGACAGCCAGCACGGCGCTTGCCCCGAAAAGCGCAGGACGCAATCGTTCCATTCGCGCATGTGCCGCAGCACCACAATGGGCGATCGTGGCGAAGGGATCAGCGTAATCGTAAAGGCGTGCATGGCCCAGCTGATCAATTACAAACTGTTGGTCAGAAATCCACCATGCGTCGTGCACGGTAATACAATAGGGAATTCCACGTACCCGCGTGGCCTCCACAATACCGATGGTCAAACGTTGGATGCAATGGAAGTGCACGAGATCCGGACGCATGCGGTCAAGCGTAGCTTCGAACTGCGCAACCATTTCGGGATCGTCCGCGATGGCGTCCTTGTCCGGCACATCCAGCGCACCGACCGATGTGACGGCAATGCCATCCTGCACATGAAAGAGCGCTTGATGTGGCGTGCCATCGATCAGCGATGAAAAGACCTCGAGATGAAAGCGCTCACCTTCAAGACGTCTGAGATCACACATATTATCGTGAACGACACGGGTCGCACCACCGATCGCCTGCGGCGGGTAGAAAACATTCACGACCAGTGTTTTCAAGGGTGTGACCGTAGCGGGCCTTTGAACGTGAGGCACTACGCTCTTCGCAATAGCCTGACACGCCTGAGCCATCTGCGCAGGTCCATACAACGCAAAAGCCTGCTCCCGTGCTGTATCGCCGATCCGACGCCGCAAGGCTACGTCGCGCACCAGACGGTCCAGTGCAGAAACCCATTCCTGCATGGAACCCGCAAACAAAGCCGTTTCCTGATCACGCGCTACCGCACGATATCCGGCCGTATCGCTAAGAACGGACGGAATTCCGAACATTGCCGCCTCAAGCCACTTGATGCCACTTTTGGTATCCGTCACAACCGAAGGCGAAAGCAACGCAAGATTGATGTCGGCCGAAGCCAGAAGCGACCAATAACTCTGAACATCCTCGAGAACCGGCAGAAGCGTGATGTTGTCTCTCACAGTGTGAAGGCGGCTCGTTTCGGCAAGCGCCCCGATAATGCAGATTCTCACCCGCTTGCCGTGGCGCTTGGCGATCTCGATCAGTGCTGGCTCAAGTAGTACTTCAATATCCTCGCGATGCGCCTTGGTATTGCTCCCATAAAAAATGGTTATCGGTGCACCGTTCGGCTTCGGTGGGCGTTGTTCAAAAGCACGGACAGCCGATAAATGAGCATCACCCAGACCGTTGGGCAGAACAAAAACCTGCCCGTTCGGCAAAAAGGGCCGCATCAACGCAGCCAATGGCTCGGTCGATGCAATACCATGCGCACAAAGCGCCATGGCCTTGGCGAATAGAGGTGCTCCGAGCGCGAGCCCATAATACGTATCCAAGGTAATCGTGCCGCCATAGGACTCGAAGGCTTCAGGATAATGTTCAGACGCAAATATAGGGTCGTCGATATCGTAGAATGTTGCCATGCCCAGGGCACGCGCGAGGAGGATGGCGCGAACCGTGTCGGGGTAGGCAGGAACCCGGAAGAAAATCGCAGTATCGAACGTACCTGCCGTAGCCAGGAAAGTCGGCAATTCGCTTTGAAGATCGAATATGCGAACTGAATAACCTGCTCGTTCAAGTTGTTCACGACGCTGCGTGACGCGATAGAAATAGCATTGGAGCGGATATTTCAGGGTGATAATTGCGACACTTCGGATGCAAGGAAGCCGCTCCACAGGCGACGGCTCAATCTGTGGCAGCGTGTCCAAAAACGTCGAGATGAGCCCGCGCCCTTCGGCGACCTGCCCTTTCCGCGCCGCCGCCATGGCTTGCCGCCAAACACTATGAAACTGCTGTGTCTCAAGCTTTTCAGCGCGCTGGCGCAAAGCCATATCACCAGGCCAGCGCCTTACACCTTCCTGAATACGAACCCGTGCGACATCGAAAAGACCGAGTCTCTCCAGACATTCGGTTAAAAGAAGATATATCCGGGCGTCAGCATCACCATGATCGACCAATTCCATCAGCAACGATAGAGCCGCCGAATTCATCTCACGGTCGATATTGCAACATATCAGGGCGCGCGTATTGGCCGCAAAATCTGGCACGGCCACACGTATGCGTTCGCGAAGACGAAGCGCACCGTCGCGCTCTTCCCTGTCGGCGCTTCGCTCTCCCTTTGCAGCAACAGCATTAAGAAAACGTGCATTGACACGACTTGGCGTGATGAAATCGCTTCGATCACCCAGTAAGCCGGCGATCAGGTCGTCCACCATGACCCTTGCAGAACATTTGGCAGGATCGGGATCGCTCAGCGCACGAAACATCACAAGATCGATACCGTCGATCTTCAAAATATCGTCACCAAGCAGCCCCTGCAACCATCGAGCCTCGTTGGGTGGCGCGTGATGCAACGTGCCGACGCGCAACCAATGCCGATACGCATTGCCGACGCTGAACGGCATATCATTCAGCGTATGCGCGCGATAGAAATCCGGATCGAATCTTTCCCTTAGGCTAAAAGAAAACCCCTGCTCGATCCCACGCTCGCAAAAATGCCGAACCAAAGCAGCCGGATCGACATCGCCAATATCGGCCCGCACGCTCGGATTGATCTGCCAATACGCCCAAGGGTCGAAAAAACCTAGCGCCTGCCCGGAGAAACCGAGCGCACACCAATCCGCATATATCGCATCATCAACCCACTTCGGTCTTGAAAATTCCTTCTCCCTTTCATCAAGCCGCTGCTTCTGGCTTCGTATCTCGGCCGCACCCAGTTCAGCATCACCCGCCGCGCGACCAGCTTCGACGAATGCCTCGATACTGGCCTTCGTATCTCCTTTGAGCACAAGAAGGTTTGCCAGTTGCCACCATGGGTCGACGTCCTGCGGCGTCAGGCGGGTTGCCTGTCGATAAGCCGCTTCCGCTTCGTCAAGGTCGCCATGTTCCTTACAGGCATGACCAAGCTGCACCCAAATGGCCGCGCGCGACGGATCGAGCCTTAAAGCGGATCTATACGCACGCGCGGCGTTAACCCATTCCCGCGCCCGATTGTATTGATCGCCTTCCCGAACGTATCGCCGGATCGGAGCAAGGAAGCGGAAAGGCCGAAAAACCGTCATGATCGAGCAAGCAAATCCCGATAAAGCTTCAAAAGATCGCGTGCCTGATCGTCCGAACCACGGGACGGTCCCGATCGGTCCGGTGGCGACTGACGAAATCTCTCCGGGTCGGCGTCAATGACCTCAAACGCCCGAACCAGATCAGCAGGGGACAATGTGTCGATGACGAAACCGGTCTCACCATCAACAATGTCCGTACCCATTGCACCCTGATCACTTGCAATCACCCATAGGCCGCATTGGGCCGCTTCCCGTGAAACAAGCCCAAAGCTTTCCGGCCACGTCGATGGCGCCAGCAGAGCGTCCATATCCTGATAAAGAGACGTAATCTTCTCCGCCGGGACCTTACCTCTGATCGTAACCGGTGTTGTTCCCCAAACAGTTTGCAGTGGCGCGCCCGGGTCACGAGCATGATCGAGAATTGTCAGAGAGAGATTCGAGAAGCGTCGTGAACGCAACGCCGCCTCGATCAGATAAGCACCCTTATGGTGCTGCAAGCCACCGATATGACCCAGTCGCACACGCGGCCCGGCAACCGTCCGCTGCATGGACGCCAGTGGCGACACGCCATTGGCGATTGTCGTGACCTCCAGCCCGGCTTTCCGGTAAATCTCCGCGAAAGGCTCGGAAACAGACAGACGGCGCACCGCCCCTTTCAAAGCGGAACGCATTCGGGCGGCGCGTTCCAGACTGCGCGGCAAACCGATCCGGTGTGAATAAGGCTGCTCGGAAGGGTCACGCCCGATATCTGCGCTCTGGCCGTCTTCCTGAACCAAAAACGGAAAATCCGAGAGCCACCACGCATCGTGGATCGTCACGATATAAGGCACACCTCGCTTTCGGCATGCCTCGGCCACAGCCACGGAAAGACGCGGGAGACAATGGATATGCACCAGATCGGGCTTAAATAGATCAATGACCCGACCGGCGTGCAAATCAACCTCCGAATTGTAGGTCCGCCAGTCCATGTCGATTTCCTGCGGTGTCGCAATGCGGAAAACCGGCACACCGCGCCATTCGTCAAAACGCGTTACACCCCGATGGGCATTTTCGTCGTCGGACGCCAGCAATGCGAACTCGTAATCTTCCGATGCATGGTCGATCAGATAATCGAGATTGTCAGCCAATACACGCGTCGCGCCACCAATTGTCTGCGGCGGCGCAAACACATTGGCGAGCAGGACACGTGGGCGTGGCTTGACATCGGATAAAGCACGTAATGGCAGCCACGTCGGCGATTCCATCGCCAACTTCTCCTCCAGTTCACGACGCAATGCTGGATCATCACCCCGGACGTCAGACAACCGGTCAGCCACGGCCACTCGCAATTCCTTTAAGGAAGCAACAATATGCTCACCACCAAAAAGGGGCGCGTCGATCAATGCGATGGTCGGGACACCGTGCCACGCCGCTTCGTCCCGCAAAGAACGCTGATCACGCGGCTGATGACGTATGTCGAGCGCCAGAACGCATTGACCCAATGCCGCGAGCCGCTGGTCGAATGTCAGGAAATTATCGAGCCGCTCGATACGCTTCTCCAACCCTAATGGCAGGGGCAACGTAGGGTCCGCGCCTTCGAGTAGAAGCGTTACGTCCGGATGTTCGCGCAATATGACGCCTAGCTGCGCAAGCACAGTCTTCTGATCGAAGCGCAACGCATAGGGAGATTGTTCATCAGGTGCAGACTGCTCCGCCAACCTTCCGGTCAACGCACAGAATATCCGCCTAGCACCACCAGCGTTGAAATAGAGATCGCGAACATCGTCCAGCGCATCCATTAATGCCGAACGTCCCAGATGCGGCTGCACACCCAAAGTATTGAAACTGCTGACCAGAGCCGGAGTGGTCAGAATGCTCTCGTCACACAGGCATGCCGCATAGATCGAACGCAATGTCGTGCCAACCTCGCGACCATCCCGCGCCAGAAGGAAATTGCTCCAGGCCTGATCGGAAAGATCCGGCCCGTTTTCAGTCCTACCAAGTGGCCCCGCCCAGAAAACGCGGCGCACACCCGCCGCACCTGCGGTCAACAAAACATCAATGACCTGGGAGTCGATTTCCACTTCGTGAAAGACCGCAACAGACGCACCCGGCAGACTCTCAGTAAAAAGATCCAGTTGCTCACGCGAGAAAACCATGATGCGTCGTCCGTCTTTGCCGGACTTACGCAACAAGGCTTCCCAACGCGTTCGTTCGGTTATGACGCTTCCTGAAAGAATGAGGATCGGGCCACCTTCATGAGCGAGTCGCACGTCCCGTGGAATACCAATGCTAGCCATCTGTTGGACAAACAGCTTGAGGAAACGCTTGAAACGCGTATCGGGATGCGCTTTCGCACGAAGGTCCTTTTTAGGCAGCACATCATAGGAACTGGCGGCCTGGGAATCGAACCATGTCTGGAAGAGAACCTGACGAGCCTCGCGCCAGGGCTGGGTATCCTTCCAGATTAAACGGGCCGCCTTCAGGTATTTGAGGCCAGCCTCAAACGAACCCAAAGCAGCCGCAATACGCACGCAATTCAGATAACTCCAGCGATTGGGCGTATCCGTTTCAAGCGAGCGACTGAAAGCAGCAAGAGCCTGCTGTGGGGCGGCGCGGCCTTGATAAAAATCCCCAAGAGTATGCCAGACCAATCCACGACCCGGTTCAAGGCGGGTAGCTTCCAGAAGTGACGTCTCCGCAATATGGTACTGACCGGTCGCCGCCGCACGCCCAGCACGCGCTATCCACAGATCCGCACCGCCAACACCTTCGACCAGTTCTCCATGGCCCGGTTCCGCACTGTCCAGAAAGGCCTCAAGCAGTTCCACGCGCGTCGCGGTCCGAAAACGGTTCGGCTCCCGCCTCTGCATGACCTCCCATCGGAACGCACGCGGAAAATCCCGCTGTCCGATCAGCGCCTGCAAAACCGCCTCCTCTGATGGCGCGCGATCAAGCAGGCTGCCGGTCGACAACCAATGCCGATACGCGTCGACATCACCAAGATCCGCAACATCCGGATATCGGCTGCGATAGAATTGCGGGTCGAACTCTGTCGCGAGGGACAGCGGCGCCAAGCGTTCAATGCCACGTTCCGCCAGCGCAAGCGCAGCTTCGGCAACGTTCCGTGCCGGTTTACACCACTCGAAATTAAGCGCGTTGAATTCCTGCAAATCTATCTTGTGCAGCCAAGGCCCGCTGATCACGTCGTAACGATGCAACAGGATCACACGCGCCGGCGCCCCCTCGGCGTGCTGCTGCTGCTCTTCCGGCGTCAAAACGATAGTGCCGTTTTCGACGAGATCTTCGAATGCCGCATCGATCGCGCCAAAACTGTACAGATAAGGCCGTCCCGCCGCGCGACCGACATTCTTGTAATGCTCCGCCGCACGCCATGCGCATGGCTCAAGTACAGGAAGATCGGGGTTCGCCATGAAATACGCACCGGCATCAAATCCCGGCGGCATCTCCTGCATGAGCGTGCGATACTCTGCGCGCATCGCCGCTTCCGAACCATAACGGCCGACAAGCCTGCCATGTGTCAGATAATGATCTTCAAGCGCGCGATCATTGGGCAGGGCATGCAGATCGCGATAGAAACGGCGGTAGAAAGCGGGATCGAAACTCTCGTCTCCACCGCGTCGCGCTTCCTTTACCTGATGCCTGACCAATGCATCGAGCCGGGCATGACGATGCGGGTCGCGATCCGGCCGCATCGCCTCTCGCGCCAGACGAGACGCCGCGATCGAGCCAGGAATCCAATAGTCTTCGTCACGCGCCCGCGCATGGATTTGCTCATCCGTCATCTCCGGCGCGATGAGGACGACACTGCGGGTCTTCTCGCTGACCGCATCAATCTCGTAGACGTCACTCAACATCTGCTCGATCGTTGTGGCATTCGGATTCACGAACCGATCAATCAGCGGCGTCGTGAATTCCGACCAGAAGCCAGCTGCCGCCATCCAAAGGAAGACGATATCCGATGGATCCGACGCAACTGTCGCCAGAATTTGATGAGATGGATGATGCGGATCTTCCGCTTTTCCAACCTCATAGACCGGAACGGTCTTGCCCCCCCGTTGCTCAAACCCAAGCAGTGGACCATAAAGCGGATGCTTGAAGAACATTTCCAGCCAGGCAAAGCTTTCCTTCAGTATAGGAGGAAGAACGGCCTCACTTAACAAAGGTGCGTCCTGGAATATCACATGCGGAAGTGCCGTCTGGCTGTTGCCACTGTAGTTTCCATTCGTGGCAATGCAATGAAAATGAATGAGCGGAAGCGAACCGCCCAAATCGTCCAGCCCTTCCTGCAAAAAGAAGGTGTTGAGATCTCGAACAACTGTGCCGGAATAACCAACATCGCTGACATGAACACTACGATGACCGAAAAAACCAGCATCGCGCAAATAATTGAGTGCATCCCGCCGCTTGGCCATTAGCGCAAGCCGAATTTCTTCTGTCAGCCCTGCATCGACATATGCATCCAAAACAGTGAATGTGTCGGTTTTCGAATGATAGATACGATCGGGGTCAAGCGTCGGCGGTGTCGCCTCAATCCCCATGATGGTCGATAGCTGTCGAGGCGTCGCCTTACCAAGATGCAGCCAGAACGCATGCCCGATAGACTGCAGCAACCATTCACTTTGGAAATTGACATTGAGCCAGCACGTCGTCGCACGGCTCAGGAAAAGATCCTCTGTAGACATCGGCGAAAAAAATCGCGCGAAAAGCGGCAAATTCCACTGCTCGAGAACCTTGTGCAACAGGCAGCCGTCGCGACTGAGGAAAAACAGCTTGTCCGTGCCATCGCTTTGCGCATGCAACATGAGCTGTGCAAGAAACAGCTTCGACAGATCGCCGACTTCCTTGTGAATGTCCGGCCGACGACCATAATCCGGGCGCTCAATCTTCAATAGCGCGGCATGCGCCACGTGAATCGCCTCGGCACCGAGGCTCAACGGCATGGCGACATCCGAATGCGTATTGTCGCCGACATGAAGCGCATCGTCTGCCGATACGCCCATTGCCTTCCAGACATGTCCGAAGAGATTACCCGAGTGTTTGGTCAGATTCTCGTCAGCAGACACGAAAACCCGATCGAAGTAAGACAGCAATTCCGCTTTTTCGAGAATTTCCCGAATCTGTTCTCCAGAGAAATACATGTCGGAGACAGCAACAATGCGTTTCCCCGCCCGACGTAGCGCGGTCAGCATCTCAGCAGCACCGTCAACCGCGTAGAGATTTTGCCGGTCGATTTCGAACTCAAAAGCTGCCACCCGATGCGCCAGCGCCGTACTGCGTTCGGAATGACCCAGCCGCGCCGCAAAAAGCCGCGCCCACACATCTTCCAGACTCGGCTCTTCAATACGCACGTGCGCAGCCGTCTTCATTGCGTCCGTCGTCGCATAACGGGTGAGCGTCAGCGCGCCCGGCGCTTCCTTGCCGAACTGCCCCAGCAGGCTCAACGCAAAGGCACTGGCGAGGTCGTGAACCTCATTGACATTCAGATAGCGGCGGTAAACCAGCGTATCGAATACGTCGAACGACACCAGGTTCTGTTCGATTTCAAGCGTTTCGATTTCACACAAGCGGGAAATAGTCGTCATCGTTTTTTCTTGAGCCACTTTCGCGGAGAATTTTGGAAACGAAACGGCGCGTTCAGCCGTGGTCGAGATAGGATGGGTCGACAACAGTCTGCGCAAGCGACGGATCGAGTCGATAAGCCTGCTTGTAGGCCTCTCGGGCCTCTTCCCGTCGTTCGGCAAGCTTGAGGGCATGACCAAGCTGAATAAAGCTGTCAGCGTCAGTCGAATTCAGCGCAATCGCTCGTCGGTATGCGAGTTCCGCGTCATGAAGATAACCAGATTCCTTGAGCGCATGACCATATTGCACCCAGATGGCAGGCCGGTCTGGAATATGATTGATCGCTGCACGATAGCCCAGAGCCGCCTGTGCCCAGTCGCGCCGATCGCGTGCCTGATCTGCATGACGCATAAGCGTGCGCAATTTCGGACGTAATTTGAATGGAAAGATCATGTTTGACGCAACTACCTCGGCACCGTCTCGTCATAGGGAGAAACATTAGGCGCGCATTGAAAATAGCGCCACCGACGCAGGGCCATTCCAGCCGGAACGGGACGAATCAAACGCAGCGGCATCGTGGCATCAGCCCAGATGGGATTGACGGTAAAATCCGAACTCAGTTTTTCCTCTCCCCATATCTGCTCGAAAGCAGCACGCTCCGTCATATTCCGAGCATGCCGGAATGGGTCGAGATGGTCTAGGCCGCGTGAAACGGATTCATCATGACGAACGTCGATCAGCGGCGTCCAGATAACGCGCATGCCACGTGCGCGGAGCCTTAAACATAAGTCTATGTCACTATACGCAACAGGCAGCCGATCCGCATCGAACCCCCCGCTCTCAACGAAAACCGAACGCCGCATTCCCAGGAACGCCCCCGTTACCGCAGAGGCCTCCCGGGTAACCCCCCACCGTGCAAAATGGGCCAGGCTCTCCCGCGGCTCATGAAGTCCGTCATGGATGACGGAACCTTTCCAACCCAACAATACACCGGCATGTTGTATCGTATCGTCAGGATAAAGCAGCCTCGCACCAACGGCTCCCGCTTTCTCGAGACGCAGAAGCGCGTCAAGCGTCTCGTCCCATCCCTTTGTCAGCATCTCCATATCGTCATTGCAGAACAGAATGTTTGGTGTCTCGACCTGCGCCGCCGCCGCATTGTTCAACGCTGACCAGTTGAATACCTGATTGTTCGTCAGAATCCGCACACGCGGCAACAAAGCAAGCTCCTGAAGGGTTTTCAGATCGCTTGCATTGCTGGTTCCATTGTCGACGATGATGCATGACAAGCATTCGGGAAAGTGCGCTCGTCGGAACAGGCTCTCGACCATGCGGCGGCAATCTGCGGCATTGTCCCGCGTGCATATGATCGCCGTACAGGCTTCAGGACGATCCTCCGTCGCTCGCGATGGCAAATGAAAAGGCTCGACCGGCAGTTGTTCCGATTCACACAGGGTCGATACGAGCGCGTAAGGCACATGTGTCACGCCACGTGCATCCGCCAGCGCGGCCTCCACGATCTCGCGCGGCGCCAGATGCCGGTAGGTGCGCCAGACCTCGGCCGACAAGGCTAATGTGCCACCAACAATATCGCATTGTGAAAGCCATAGGCCGTCCGCCTCTGGACGAGCCAGAAGACGATACGGCTCGAAAGGACGCATCGTGTCATGCGTACGGCGAACTACCTCCTCGTCACAAAACGCGATGCCAACGCCTTCATGCGCCAGCGCCACGTCCATCCATGCGATCAGGTGCCGATGCGGTATGCGACCAGGCGCCAGCAGAATGATCCTATCCGCCGGGAGATCAGCAGCAAGCCCATGTTCATCCTCCGCATGGGAAACAATCTGTCCCAAGCTGGTCGGTCTATCCCATGCCTGACGCAATGCCGCGGACGCCCCCAACGTTATCACGTTGACAGGACGCGCAAGGCTGCTCAACGCGGCTATCTGAAACGCCGCCACGACCGGCGAGACATTGCGCTGCGGAACAACAATCGTCAGTCTCGATGTCGTGGAAATATTAACGGGCGGCGCGGGAAAATCAAAAAGCCTACGGAAACTGGCATAGTCCTCGGCTGGAAAAGCACTGAAGGACGCCACGTCAGGCAAGGCTCGCGCCATATCGTCAAGCGCCGCACGAATCCCATCCAGTGTAATTGCCATATGAGCAATCTGCTCACGTCCATGCGTATGCGCATAACCCGCAGAAGTCGAACGCTGCGCCTCCGTTTCGCCAGCAGCAAACAACTCCTGATGCGCTGCCATAAACCCATCATCTCGCCGGACCGCTTCGCGGAAGGAGGCAATTGCTGCCTTTCGACGCCCCATGAGATTATAAACATGCCCCAGTTGCAGACAGGCCTCTGCTTCATCCGGCGCCTCCGCCATGATCGCCCGATAGACAGCCTCTGCTTCAGGAAGACGTCCACTGTCCTTCAGCATGTTTCCCAACTGCATCTTCAAATCGAGTCGCCAAGGTGCAATCGTCACTGTCGCCTGATAGAAATAGGCACCCTCCACCGCATCCCCACGGTCTCGAGCCGCATCGGCGTGCCGCGTCAGGCGAGAAAGCCATTGCCGGGCAGGCCTGGGTGCCTGTTTCCAATAAGCGGCAGCATCCGGAACATGCCCCTTGCCGCCCAACGACTGCCAATCCGCCGCAATCGCAGCCGCGGCAGCATCCAGCGCTTCGAGTTCCTGAACAGCCGGACTCGCGCAGTTCCCGATTCCTGATGGGACCGCATGTTCATGACGCCTCTTCAAACGTCTTCCAGAACGGGAAAACGGTAAGCGCAACTTCATTGGCGTCCTCTTCTATCCATGCCCGGCCTGTGATGCTTCCTACGCTTGGCCCATGCCGCGATCAGAAAACGCACCTTTTAAGAAACGGGCTGGTGCATACGACCGACAAATACCATCCGTGCATTCCTGTCACGCATGCCTCGCCCATTTTCGCGACCAGATCGGAAAGATGGTATGCCCGTGTTGACGACATCGGGCAAATCATCGCGGGGCTTCCTTGTTACGGTATCGCCCCTTCGCCACCCTCCATCGAATTCAACCGCAAGAGTCGGCGCGACGACGCAGCCGCGCCGCGCTAGACCCCATTCAGGGCACGACAATTCGCCCGGCATCGTCCCTCACCCACGCAGGAGGCATCTTTCATGACATCCGCTCCCACGGCCGCCACCCGACCGCTCGCCACCGTCGAGCAGGATCCACGCTGGGCCCGGATCGTCGCACGAGACAGGAACGCCGACGGGCAATTCTGGTATTCGGTGCTGACGACAGGCGTCTACTGCCGTCCCTCCTGCCCGTCACGCCGCTGCAATCCCGCCAACGTCACCCTCCACGCCACACTCGCCGAAGCCCGCGCCACCGGCTGCCGGCCATGCCGCCGCTGCCATCCGGACGAGGTGGCCGCGCACCCCGTCCACCCGGCCATCGCCACAGCCTGCCGACTGATCGAAACGGCGGAGGAAACACCGACACTGGATGAAATCGCCACCGCCGTCGGGCTCAGCGCCTATCACTTCCACCGCCTGTTCAAGGCTGCGACAGGCATAACGCCCAAGGCCTACGCCGATGCACACCGCGCCGATCGCCTGCGTCGGGATATCGGCAAAAGCCGCACGGTGACCGATGCCATCCAAGCCGCGGGTTACGGCTCCAGCAACCGCTTCTATGACGACGCCACCAACCCACTCGGCATGACGCCCAGCCGCTATCGGGCGGGCGGCATACGCGAAAACCTGCGCGTCGCCACCGGCGCCAGCGCCCTCGGCACCGTGCTGGTCGCGACGAGCGACAAGGGAATCGCCGCCATCCTGATCGGCGACGACGCCGATGCGCTCAGGCGGGACCTGCGGAACCGCTTCCCGAAGGCGCAGCTCATCGACGGCGACGCGGATCACGCCAGGCGGATCGCGACCGTCATCGCCTTCGTCGAGGCACCGCAAATCGGCCTCGACCTGCCGCTGGACATCCGGGGCACGGCGTTTCAGCAATGCGTCTGGCAGGCCCTGCGCGCCATTCCGCCGGGAAGCACCGCGAACTACACCGCCATCGCCCAACGCATCGGCGCGCCCCGCGCGGTCCGCGCCGTCGCCGGTGCCTGCGCCGCCAACCCGCTGGCCGTCGCCGTGCCCTGCCACCGGGTCATCCGCACCGACGGTGCTCTCTCGGGCTACGCCTGGGGAACCGAACGCAAACGCAGCCTTCTGGACCGGGAAAACGGCGCGTCCAGGCCGCCACGGCCAACCACCCGCTGACCCAACCCTTCAGATCACGCCCGACACGCCCTACAATCCCCCGGGAAAGAACACGGAGCGGTTTGCCGATGATTACCAGAACAGCCGGTCGCAGCGCGGCCCTTGCCACACTTCTGTCCCTGCCGGGCAGCATCGTGCCGTCGCACGCCGCCACGCCGCTTCAGCCCGTCACGACAGTGCAGGGCTATGCGGACGCCCTGCACGCCGCATCCGGGGGACTCACACAAACACCCGCCTTTCCCACGCAGATCCCCGTCACCCAGCCCGTTTTCGCCTATGCGGACAGCGCCGATAGCGGGACGATCTCATTCGACCGCACGGCGGACTGCCACGGCGCGCATTACTGCAACATCGGCACGTTCCGGATCGACCGGGCAAGCATCGACCGGATGAAGGACATGAAAGGCCGGTCGATCACCCGCCGTCTGCGCGACGGCACGTTCTTCACCCCCGCCCATGTCATGGCGGACAGCTTCCCGGCCCAGCTGCAATGGCGCGCAGGCCAGCAGACCGTCACGATCTCCTGGGCAAACCTCCCTCCGCAGGAGGAACGCGCCACGCTGACCGCCATGCGGCATTCGGTGAAATAGCCGGTCAGGCCAGCGCCACCGCCGCCGCTTCCCGCACCAGCGCCGCGTCCGGTCGCACGCCCGTGTAGAGCGCGAACTGCTCCAGCCCCTGAAGCACCAGCACCTCGCCGCCATTGATCGCCGGCCGCCCCACCGCCCGCGCGGCGCGGATCAGCGGCGTCTCCACCGGTATGGCCACGACATCGAAAACAACACCCGCCCGCGCGATCATCGTCTCGGGAAAAGCCAGCGTCTGCGCATCCGCCCCGCCGGACATGCCCAGCGGCGTGACATTCACCAGAATCGCACCATCCGCCGCATCGCGCGGCAGATCCTCCAGCCGCGCCACCCAGTCCCAGTCGCAACGATCCGCCAATGCCCGGCCGACGCCCCCGTTCCGGGCAATCAGCGTGCCGCGCCGGAACCCGGCATCCCGGAACGCACAGGCCACCGCCTTGCCCATGCCGCCGCTTCCCCGCAGCAGGAGCGGCGCGTCCCGCGGCAGATCGTACTGCACGATCAAACGCTCGATGGCGATGTAATCCGTATTGTACCCACGCAAAACACCATCGGTGTTGACGATGGTGTTGACCGATTCGATCGCCGCCGCCGAAGGCTCCAGCCCGTCCAGCAGGGGAATGCACGCCTCCTTGAACGGCATGGAGATCGCACAGCCGCGAATGCCCAGCGCCCGGATGCCGCCGATCGCCGCCGCCAGATCCGTGGTGGTGAAGGACTTGTAGAGATAATCCAGCCCCAGCGCGCCATAGAGATGGTTCTGGAAGCGCGTCCCGAAATTGCCGGGCCGCGCCGAGAGCGACATGCACAGCGTCGTCCCGCGATTGATCGACGCCTTGCTGCTGAAATCCGTCATCGTTGTCTGGTCCGTATCAGAAATCGGCGCTGATCGTGCCGAAGAACTGTCGCGGCGCCCCCATCAGGAACGTCTGCGGGCTGCCGGTAAAGGAATTGCCGAGTTCGCCGGTGGTCGCGACATAGGTCTTGTTGAAAAGGTTGTAGATATTGAAGCTCGCCGTCACGTTCTTCAACACCGACAGCTTCCCGAAACGATAGCGCGCCCCGACATTGGCCAGGAAATAGCCCGGCACCTTCGCATCATCCGTATAGGTTATGAAGCGACGCGACAGGTAATTGCCATCGATATGCATGGTCCAGTCGCGCCACTCATAGGCGATGCTGCCTTTGTACATCAGCGTCGGATAATTGGGGATCAGCTTGCCCTTCGTCGGCTCCAGACCGGAGGATGTCTGCACGTTCTGATCGTAGGTCGAATGGGCATAGGAGATGGAGTTGTAGATCGACAGCCCATTCAGCGGCCGCAGCGTCACGCTGCCCTCCACGCCGTTCGTCGTCACGCCCCCCACATTCTGCACCGCCGTCGTCGGCGCGACGATCGGCCCGGTCGAGACCAGCTGCAACCGGTTGGAGAAGTTCATCCGGTAGGCGGAGAGCAGACCGCTCACCAGCGGCGTGGTGTAGCGATAGCCGCCCTCATAGACCCAGTCCGTCTCGGGCTTGAGCGTGCGCGCGGTGGCGGTGAACGCCTTCTGGTTCGCCGTCCAGGGCGTTGCGGAAACATTGGTACCGTAGCCGTCCTCCGGGAAGGCGCGCATGTTGTGCGACACGTCGAAAAACAGTTCCTGATGCGGCAGGAACCGCCAGTTCGCCGAAACCTGCGGCAGGAATGCATTCGAGGCCGTCAGCCGTCCCTGCGCCACCTCATTGCCGCCGTTCAACGCCGGAACCTGATTGATGACCTGATTGCCGGATCGCACCACCATGGAACGGAAACCCGCATTCACCTTCAGGTCCGGCGTGATGCGA
This sequence comes from Neoasaia chiangmaiensis, assembly GCF_002005465.1. Classification (NCBI taxonomy): domain Bacteria; kingdom Pseudomonadati; phylum Pseudomonadota; class Alphaproteobacteria; order Acetobacterales; family Acetobacteraceae; genus Neoasaia; species Neoasaia chiangmaiensis. The sequence goes on from NZ_CP014691.1 coordinate 1,655,902, forward strand.
TAGGTGTCCTGAACGTGGAACTGGAACGTGCTGGTCTGCCACTTCTCCGCCCACGGATTGCTGAAGATATCGGTCGGAAAATGATCGGTCGGATTGCCGAGGGTCCCCTGCCCCAGCAGCGGCGTCGACGAGAAATAACGCCCCTCGGTGAACTGCCCGAACTCGTACCAGACACCCATGTTGAACGTATTGGCGCCATAACGATGCGTCAGCGCCGACAACGCGCCGCCGCGCAGGATACCCGGATTCTGCGTCCGCACCGATAGCGGCGAACCGTTGGGCGACGGCGTATAGGGCGTCGTCCACGTGCTGTAGCCACTGTCGCCATGACCGTAGAGCGTGGTCTTCCAGTTCAGATGCTCGTTGAGATTCTCATCCAGCGTCACGTCGCCGAGGAAATCCTGCCGGTTGGCCGTCCCGGCATAATAGGCCGCATCCAGCGGATCGCCCGTCTTCGCGATCTGCGGGCGGAACTTGCCCTGCGCCGCTTCATACGCCGCCGTGTAGTCCGGGTAGTAGTTCGACAGGTGCGACCCGACGGTATGCAGGTAATCCAGCGACATGTCCTGATAATCGAACTGCTGGATCGAACTCCAGTCGAAGAACGCCTTCAGGCTCGACCCACGCGCCAGCGGCTGCACGAACTTCGCATTGGCCTGATCGGAATAGTTGTACCCGCCGCCCTTCCACAAATTCAGCGATGTCCGCGCATAGGACACGTAAAACCGCGTGCCGGTCGCATTCAGGTCGCCACTGTCCAGCCGCACGAAGGTGCGGAACGTGCTGTTGCTGCCGAAGGTCTGCTCCACCGTGCCGCCACGCTGGTGCGACGGATCGCGCGAATGGAACTGCATCGCCCCGCCCAGATTGCTGGTGGAGGCCACGTCGATCGCCCCCGCCCCCTGGCTGACATCCACGCCGGACACGTTGTCCGTGGAGATCGCCCGCGTGATGCTCAGCCCGTTGTAGTTGTTGAACTGCTGGTCGCCCAACGGCACGTCGTCCAGCGTGAAACCAAGCTGCGACTGGCTGAAACCGCGCATGTAAAGGCTGGACGAGTATTCATAGGCGCCGAACGGATCGGCCGACTGATACATGACACCCGGCAGCCGGTTGAGCACCTTCATCGGCGAGGTGCCCGGCACCGTCTCGGCCAGCATCGTGCGCGTCACCGACGTCATCTGCCGCGTGGAGCCCTGACCATAGACCAGAATCGTCTCCGATCCCGCCGCGGGACGCGCGGCGGCAGCCTGCCGGGCGACCGGGCGTGCGGCAGCACGGCCAGCCGCCCCGCGCCTCACCGGCGTCCCGTCGGCGGATGCGGCCGAACCGTTGCGCCGTTCCGCTGCCGTCGCCTGCTGCGCGAAAGCACCGATGAGCGTCGGAACCATGATCGTGGTCGCGAACAACAATGCCTTTGTCATGACGAAATTCTTTCAAAAAAGATATTGGTTGTCGTAACGCAACATCCGTGATCGCAACCGGCACATGGCGGCCCACCCGGACCGTTCAGACGCTTGGGATAAAAACAGGGATCCGACCGATTCCGGAGCCTTCGACACACTGTCCGGCTCCCATCACGGCACTCCAACGGGCTCGTTCGTCACGCGTTCACATGCCCGCCGAGAATTGTCCGGATTTTCGGGTCCGTATGCCGCGCCGTAATGAATGGCAGCCCCACGCGCGACGCCGTCCAGCCGATGACATGCAATGCCGCCGCCACCGGCTCATGCCGCAAGGCGAGCGCCCAGCTGCGACAGTCGATCGCCGCGATATCCGCATCCCCCGCCGCCACGGCACGGAGGGAACGCCGATGCGAGCCGGTGTCGACACTGCCCGCGAAAAGCGTCATGTCACGTCCCGCCGTGGCAAGGTCATCGCGCAGGGACAGATATCCCGAAAGCGAATGCCCGGCATTGACGGCCAGGACCCGCCCTTCGAAGTCGGCCAACGGCAGCACAGCCCCCCGCGTGGCAGGCACGGCCGCCGCCCGCCCGACGTCCCGTCGCGCCACGACCGCGCTGCGGTATTCCACGCCGCTCCCGCCGGGGATGCCGTCATAGGCATTCTGCCCCACCACCACGACATGCGCCGACAGGCCGAGCGACATCGGCCCCCGGCACGTCTCGCCCAGCAGCAGGCGCGGATGACGCCACAACACGTCCAGATCGAGATCGTCCGGTGGCAACATCGCCGGGTCCGGCGCCAGCAAGGCACCATCGGCTGCGCGAATGCCGCCGGGCACGGGCGGCATGTCCGCGTTCCGCCGCACGAGGTCGCGCGGCGCCGCCACCCCGGCGGCAAGAAGGCGCGCGCGCAAGGCAGCCCAGCGCGCATCCACGCCCTGCCGAACCTCCGGCCAGTCATACATCGGCAACGCCGCGATGAAGGACATCGTCACGCCCCCTCGCGAAGCGGATGGGCCAGAGGCTCCTTGCGCCGCAAGAGATACTGGCGGGCTATCGCGCGATAGCCCCGGAACACATAACCGCCATTGACCGTCGTCCAGTGGCCCCGCTCCGCCCGATAGGCCGCCGGCAGCCGATACCACGGCAACCCCGGCCGCGCGTGATGAACGACATGGAGGTTGTTGTGCAGGAACAGGAACCCCAGCCACGAGCCCTCGACGATCACCGTCCGGCCGCTCGCCTCGCGATGCGACTGATGCTCGCAGAAGGACCGTATGGCGATCAGCGCCATCCCGCCATAAACGGGCCCTGAAACGTACAACCAGAACGGTATGCCGAACACCGTCTGGACAATCACCACCACCGGCACGAGCGACAGCCCATGGATCAGCCATGCCCGACGCACGGCACGATCCCCGGCCACGATACGCCGCAGGTCTCCCAGCGCGAATCGCACGCAGGCAATGCCCGGCCCCAGCAGAATGCGCCCCAGCAACGTGTTGTTCGCCGTCAGAAGCCACCGCTGGAAAACGGGCAGCGTCGCCGCACGGGCCGGATCGAGATAATAACTCTCCGGATCGTCATGCGGGTCGGTCAGCGTGCCATCCCGATGATGCAGCAGATGCGTCTCCCGATAGCGACGGAACGGATAGAAAACGCCGATCGGCAGGCCGACCAGGATTTCGTTCAGCCAGTCCAGCCGCGTGGGATGCCGGTGCGTCGCCTCATGCTGCAACGAGGAATGAAACGCCACCACCAGCGCCAGCAACACACATCCCACGACGCGATAACGCGCACACACAAGCGCACCCGCCGCCAACCAACCGAGATAACACAGGACGATGGCCAGAAAGGTGGGCCATTCGACGGACTGCCATCGTGCGCTTTTCAGAGACATACACCCCAACCGGCAAGAGCCATGACGAGATGCACAGATAAGCGTTGAATATATTATCAACAACGATTATTCGGTTAATTCATGGTGACAATTGTCACTTGTCACTATCCGTTATGGTTGTTTAGTCGCCTCCGATGGACAAGCGCATCGTCGCCCGGCACTTCCGGCAAAAACTGCTTTCGCTCCTGCAAGGCTCGAAAACAACGGCGTCCCGCTTCGCCCAGGATATCGGCGTGGACCGCTCGGCACTTTCCCAGTTGCTGTCCAACGAAACCGCACGCCTGCCACGCGCGGATACGCTCCTGCTGATCGCCCGCCATTTCAATGTCTCGACGGACTGGCTGCTTGGCCTGTCCCCCGATCGCCCGACAGAGAACGCGCCTCCCATCGGTCTCGAAATCGCGGAAAGCGATGCCTATTACGACATCCCCCTCCTCACCCGCTGGCATGCCGCCGCGACCGGCACGAAAATACGCTACGTCCCGCACCGCCTGCCCGACATCCTCCGCACGCCCGCCATCGTGCAATACGAATTGCGGGACAACGGCAACGGCGCCATCCCGAAGGCGGACGACATCGCCCGCAGCCTGGATTTCAACCGCCGCGCCGGCACCGACATGGAAGTCTGCCTCTCGCTACAGGCACTCGACGCACTGGCGAACGGCACGTTCCCCTGGGATGGTCTCTCACCCGGCGCACGGCACGAACAACTCCGCCACATGGCGCGCATGGTCGATGATCTCTACCCGTCCTTCCGCCTGTTCCTGTTCGACGAATGGGCGCTCCATTCGCTGCCCTACACGATCTTCGGCACCCAGCGCGTCGCGATCTACGGCGGCACCCTGTATGTCGTCCTGAAGGAACCCGAGGCCATCGCCCGCATGCAACGGCATTTCGACAGCCTGATCCGCCACGCCCGCATCCAGCCGCCCGACGCCGCCGCCTTCCTGCGCGACCGCGCCGATCGCGCCACACAGGACGAACCGATGGCAACACCGCATCAGGCGGCCAGCGCCCTAGCGCGCGACGCCCGCCATGACTGACGCACGATGGTCGAGATCGGCCCGGCGCGCCGCCTGCCGCGCGGATGTTCCACGCAACCCGATCGCATAGATCACCGCACTGGTCAGACCGACCGCCGCCGCCAGCACCAGCGCCGGAACGAAGGAACCGCTATACTGCGTCAGGATTCCCGTAACGGAAGGCGCCAGCGCCCCGCCGAGCGACCCCCCCATGTTCTGGAAAGCCTCGAACGTCGCCACCGTCCGTGTCGTCGCGAGAACCGGCCCCAGAACCCAGGCGCAGGTCATCGCCAAACCGCCCGCCGCCGTCGCCACGCACATCAACGCCAGCGATCCGCCGGCCCCCGGCCAATAGGCCGCACCGACCGTGGCGAATGCCGCGCACACCATGCCGGCCACGACAGGCAGCCGGCAGGCTTCCAGACGCGAATAACCCCGCCGCCCCAGAAAATCGGTGACGACCCCGCCCATCACACTGCCGACAAACGCCGCAACCTGCGGCAGCGCGGACAGCAGCCCCGCATTCTCCCCGGAGAAATGACGCGCCGTCTGTAAATAAGCCGGCAGCCAGCTGGCATAAAGCCACGTCAGATAAATGACCCCGACGAATCCGGAGAACGAGACCCACGCCGCCGGCTGCCGCACGATCGCGCCCAGCGTCGCCCCCAAGGAAGCGCCGACCGGCGTCGGACGCGCGACCTCCTCCGGCCCGGCAGCCCGCGCGGTCGAGGGGTCGCGATAGATTGCCCACCACGTCAGCCCCAGAACGACGCCCACCAGCCCCAGCGTCACGAACATGCTGCGCCATCCCCAGCCATGCATGATCGTCACCAGAATCGGCGGCGCAATCGCCGGCCCCAGCGACGCGGACGCATTGAACATCCCGATCGCCGTCGCACGGCGCGCGGGCGGATACCACAAGGTCAGGATGCGCGTCCCCGCCAGGAACAGCGGCGTTTCACCCAGCCCGAGAAACAGCCGGCTGACAAACAGCCCCGTCGCCCCGTGCATGAAACCCGACGCGATCTGCGCGGCCGACCAGAACACCAGCCCGCCCCCCAGCAACAACCGACCGCCCAGCCTGTCGGACAGGATCCCGGCCGGCAGCTGGAACAGCAGATACCCCCATGCGAAGGACGACAGCCCCCAGCCCAGCGCGACATAGGAAAGCCCGAGATCGCCCCGGATCGCCATGCCCGCGATCGCCAGCGCCGACCGATCGGCATAGCTGACACACCCGGCGATCATCAGCAGAATCAGCACAAGCCGCGCCATGCCCACCCTCGCACCGTCTGCCGCGCCCGCGTCGCGCCGCCCATCGTCAGGGGCCATCTGCATGCGTCATACCTTTCGGATTCCGGTCCCGGACCATGAGAAGATCATCGTCTTTCAACGATCTTTTGAAGACACACCGCGTTTCCACGGCGCGTCCGGCTGCTATGTATCCAAAACAGGCAGCACCCCCAGCTTGGCGCCATCTCGGTCGTCATAGCGGTCAAGGCTGAAGAAAGGATGAGATTAGTCATGGCTGATGCACGCATGAAAGAGCAAATCTCCCACAAACCCGGCTTCATTGCCGCGCTCGACCAGAGCGGCGGCTCCACGCCGGGCGCGCTCGCCCATTACGGCATCCCTGAAGGCAGCTATCATGGCGACGAGGAGATGTTCAGACTGATGCACGAGATGCGCTCGCGCATCATCACCGCCCCGTCCTTCACCGGCGACAAGGTCATCGCCGCCATCCTGTTCGAACGCACGATGGACGGCACGATCGAAGGCAAGCAGACGCCGAGCTACCTGTGGGAAGATCGCGGCATCGTCCCCTTCCTGAAGATCGACAAGGGCCTTGAGGACGAGAAGCAGGGCGTCCGCCTGATGAAGCCCATCCCGGGCCTCGACACGCTTCTCGCCCGCGCCGCGAAACTCGGCATCTACGGCACGAAGGAACGCTCGGTCGTCAACCTGCCCGACCGCGCGGGCATCGCCGCCATCGTCAAACAGCAATACGAGATCGGCGCCCAGGTCGCGGCCCACGGCCTCGTGCCGATCCTGGAGCCGGAAGTGCTGGTGAAAAGCCCCGACAAGGCCGGCGCGGAAGCCATCCTGCTCGACGAACTGACCAAGGGTCTGGACAGCCTGCCGGGCGACTACCCGATCATGCTCAAGATCACGATCCCCGAGAAGCCGGACCTTTACGCCGGGTTGATGAAGCACCCGCGCATGCAGCGTATCGTGGCCCTGTCCGGCGGTTACCCGCTCGACGTCGCCTGCGAGAAACTCAAGGCCAATCACGGCATGATCGCCAGCTTCTCCCGCGCACTGGTGGACGATCTCCGCGCCTCGATGTCCGACAAGGAATTCGACGACGTGCTCGCCAAAACCATTGCCGAGATCAACGACGCCTCGGTCAACAAACTCGCCAAGGCCGCCTGACGACGCCTGTCCTTCCCGGGAACATGTTTTCCCGGGCAAGGACAGCCATGCCGAAGCCGACTGTCCGAGGCCCTCACACGCCCGGAACGGCGTCCGGCCATCTCGATTTCCAACATGCCGACGCGATCGCACCCGTTCCGCCTCTGGCCCCGGGTGCCTCTCGGCATTTCCACGCCAGGAAGATTCCGCCATTAGCGGTGCATCCGCATCCCGGCCACAGGACAATAAAAAACCCGTTCAGGCATGAGAACCTGAACGGGCAAAGCCAGATACGGCTGTTCCGGCAGGATCAGGCCAACGCACGCACGGCAGGCGTCGCTCCCTCGACCCGATACGGACCGGCCGCGAGGATTTCGATCTGCAACGCGCCGACCGCATCCACCGCGCGGGCCCCGAGATGCAGTTCGGCATCGCCTGTCGTCCAGCGCATCGGCGCATTTTCACGCACGGACCAGCCCGACAGGGCTTCCGACGTCAGATGCGCATCGATGGCGCGCGTCTGGCCGGAATCCCACAACGTAACGGCCCCCACCAGCACGCCGAGCTCGCGACGGTCGTCGACGAAAGGCCCGATCACATCCGACGGACGACCAACGCGCGAGGAGATGCGAACGGCTTCCACACCGGCCGGCAGCATGAACATGACGCTGCGACCCGTCTGGCGCGCCGGACGCAGCACATGGCCGCAAGCCGTGGTCAGATAAAGATCGGCATCGTCCGTGGTCAGCGGCGCCGGCGCCATGTCGTAGCCAAGTGCCTCGGCCCGCGCGGCCAGTGCCGCATGAACCGGCTGCACACGCTCGGCGGCAACGACGAGCGGCGCGGCCGCCTCGTCCCAGCTGCGTGCGCGGCCCAGCCACACCACGTTGCCACCGCTCCTGAAGTTCCTGCGGTTGCCCGTATCGAGATAGGACTCCGTCGTCAGGTTCTCGGAGAAGAGCACCGCATGACGGGACGTCTCGACATGGTGATAGGTGTAATGCGTGATCGAACGATCATAGGCGATCGTCGCACCGTTGACGAGCATGCGGACCGGCACGAACGCATCATCCACGAACACGCAATGCTCGGACGTCACCAGCAGATCGCGCGCCGGCTGGTTCTTGCCGAATGCGTGCCGCGCGATGCGCACCGGATAGGCCGCCTGATCGTCCGGCAGGTTCGGCTGAACGACCGTATCGGCATACCCGCTCCACGTGACATCGAGCACGCTCAGGGCACCGTTTTCCAGAACCTGAACCCTGTCGCCGGCCTCGATGTTCTGGACCGCACGCTCGGAACCGTCCGCCATGCGGATCATCGTCCCGGTCAGGAAGCAGGGCTTGTGGTGATGATGGTGATGATCGTGCCCGGGGCGCCAGCCACCGCACTGGTTCCACCCACCGCCGCTCCAGCCGAAGCCGCCATCGTCCCAGCCCCAACCGGAAGGCAGCCAGTTCCCCGGACCCCAACCGCCGAAACCACAGGACGGTGTCCATACAGGCCCCCATCCGCCCGGTCCGGCACAGCCGAATACGGCAACGAAAGAGAATTCAATACCAAACATGTGGCAGGTTCCTCCCAGTAATGGAGGCGAACTCGGCGGTCGAACGTTCCAACGTTACGAACGCACGTGAAGATCAGCCCCGAATTACACGGAAGAAATCATGCTGCGAGACGATAAAAAAGCAGCATCTTCTTTGATTAACGTATTTGATGTATTTTTAATGGAAAATATCGCTGTACGTCAAAGTAATTCCGAGGTTTTTGTAGAATCCGCACCGTCATTATTTTTGAATTAACGATTGGAATCGGCCTGCGGGTCGTCGCACCTCCGACAGGCCAGACAATTATCGCCAACCGCCGCGTACGCGAGCACGTGCCGTCACCCTTCCGGCTTTCCCGGAAACGTCGCAACACGCCATTAATTCGATGAATGGAGATTCAGCCTGTCAGCGGAATTATTATCGCGCGAACAGGCAATACAGTCAGGAAAACAATACACATGGCAAACCAACCGGCCGTTACCGGCACAACCGGATGCACATGGCATGCCTGCACCACTCTACAGGCGTTCGACGACGTCAGCTTTCGTCCGACGACCCCATGCTCTTGATAAGATCGGCCATCCGCTTGCGAATGCCCTCGTCCGGAATGCGATAATACGCACGCACCAGTTCGATCGTCTCGCGCCGCGTGAACAGCCCGGCCTCGTCCAGCGGTGTCTCCGACCGCCGCGCAGGCGGCCCGCCGAAACTCGATGCGGCCTCGGCAAAGCCCATGGTGCTACGGGAGACGTTCTCCGCCGTGCCAACCTCGCCCGGCGCGCCGTCATAGAAAAACGTAATCGGCACATTCATGACACGCGCCATATCGGACAGGCGGCTCGCGCTCACGCGGTTGGCGCCCCGCTCGTATTTCTGCACCTGCTGGAACGTCAGTCCAAGCGCCTCGCCGAGCTTCTCCTGCGAGAGACCCATCAGATTACGCCGCAAGCGGATACGTTGCCCCAGATAGACATCAAAAGGGCCCGCCCCGGCAGGAGATTTGCCGCTTTCGCTCATGGTTGGGAGAGGCTTTCACGCTGCATCATAAGATCGACTTGATAGAACAACCCAAGATTGTCAACGTTAACCTTTTGGAAGTGATTACAACCGGCGGCGAATCAAGCTCGGCCATGCCAGAACAATGCAGAACAGCCCAAGCAGGAAGGGCGTCGCGCGGCCATGTCTGGAAAAAAACGTCGGCGGCAAGGGTGACGGCACGACAGCCGTCAGGACACCCTCCCGGCCCCACGGCAAACGCGCGGTCAACATGCCCGTTGCATCGTAGATCGCCGTGATGCCCGTGTTCGCATCCTGCACGACAGGCAGCCCCTCCTCCACAGCCCGCATACGCGCCGTTGCGAGATGCTGTCGCGGCCCCGCACTATCCCCGAACCAGGCATCGTTCGTAATGTTCAAAAGCCAGTTCGGCCGCGTTTGTCCCACCACATGGCCGGAGAAGATCACTTCATAGCAGACCATCGGCCCCAGCCCCTCGAAGCCCGGGAAGTTCCACGTCTTCAGGCCCGGCCCCGGCGTCAGCACCCCGGGCACCAGCTTTACCGGCACGAAGCGCGGCGCATATTCGCCGAAAGGCACAAGGGTGGACTTGTCGTAGGCGTCCAGAATCGTCCCGTCAGGGCTCAGGGCGAATGCACTGTTGAAGTAATGGCCCTGACCGTCATCGCGATCCGACCCGACAACGCCGACCGCCCCATCGCCGGCCCGCGCGATCATGCGCCGCGCCAGCTCATCCGCGTTCAGAAAGCCCGGAAAACCCGATTCCGGCCAGACATACACCACCGATCGTCCCGCCGCGTCCGGCAGCGCACGCGCCTGCGCCACGCCCGTCGCCGTCAGGCGCAGATAACGCCGAAAGGCGGAGACGGCATCCGCCTGCGTCAGGATGTCCCCCTCGCTGACATTGCCCTGCGTCAGCGCCACGACCGGATTGCGAACCGGCAACGGCCGGACCGACGCATGCCGCCATGCCCCAAGCCCCAGCCAAAGCCCCGCGCACAGACATACGGCCAACGCCCAGCGCCGCCCCTGCCATACCAGCAGACAAGCCAGCATGATGGCCAGGGTCAGACCGTCCACCCCGATCCACGCCGCCGGCTGGATCAGCCAGTCGCCGATCCGCCCCGGCCATTCCAGCACGCTCCCCGGCGGATTCCATGGAAAACCGGTGAACAGGAAAACACGCCCCATATCGGCCAGCGTCCAGAGACCGGCAAACAGCAGAACCCGCCGCCACCCCGCCGGCGCCAACCGGCAGGCAGCCGCCGGCAATGCCACGAAAGGAGCCAGAATCAACGCACAACCCGGCGCCGCGATGGGAATCGCCCACCAGAAATCATGGACGCGCGTCAAAATCGCGTCGGTCAGCCAGTAAAGCCCCGCCGTATTGAACCCAAGCCCAAACAGGAAGCCGTAGAGCGCAGCATATCGCCACGTCGCGGCATCCTCGGCGCAGCGATAGAGGAACAGCAGCCCCAACGAGAGCAATGGCAAGGCGAAGACCGGCGGAAACCCCGCCGCCGAGACAGCACCCGCCAGCAGCAACGTCAGAGCCAGCCGCCAGCCGCGCCAGGGAAGCACGGCACCGGATGCATTCATGAAAGTGAAATCCGTTGCCCGGCGTCAGTCCAGCGCGTCACGCAGACGACGTTCGTAATGACGGTAATATTTATCGGCCAGCAGCTCGCTCTTGACCAGAACGGCCACGTCCGTCGTGTTGAACTGCTCATCGACGACCGCACCGTCGCCGACATAACCGCCCAACCGCAGATACCCCTTGATGAGCGGCGGCAGTTTGCTCAGGCAACGCCTGTGGTCCAGCGTATGCGGATCGCCCCGCTGCATATCGACATACCGCTCCGGCAATGCGCGGATGCGCAACGCCGGCGGGGCAAGATGATTGTGATACAGATAGGTCAGCTCGTCCGCCAGGGCATTGGGGTCGGTCCCCGACAGGCTCGCGCAGCCAAACAGCACGTCGATCCGGTGAAGGAAGATGTAGGACGCAATCCCGCGCCAGAGAAGCTGCATCGCCGCGCGCCCGCGATAGTTGCGGTCCACGCAGGAACGCCCCACTTCCAGCAGACGCCCTGGAAATTCCGTCAGCACGGAAATATCGTATTCCCCGGCCGTGTAATAACGGCCGAGCTTCGCCGCCGCGTCGCTCCGCAACAGGCGATAAGTGCCGACCACACCCGCCGCACCATCGGATACGGCATGGTCGATGACCAGAAGATGATCCGCCGCCTCATCGAAATCGTCGATGTCGCGCTTCAGACGTTCCGTCTGCGCATTCGGCTTCGCGCCCATCTCCTCGAAGAAAACCCGATACCGCAGCGCCTGCGCCGCCTCGCGTTCCTCGTCGGTCGCGGCAATCCGGACACCGAGATTGCCGCCGCGCAGTTCATGGAAACCAGTCCGCTCCAGCGCCAGCGTCGACAGGGAGCTCATGGGCGCGCGGGCGCCCTCAGCCGGCTCGCCGATCGCGCCATCCAGAGCCAACGCACGCAGCAGCTGCGTGCGAGACGGAGCGTTGGTCATGCTTCGTCCTTGTTTCTTGAAAGCGGTTCATCCACGGAATGCCCGGCGGCGGGACGCCGTCCGAACAGCTCCAGCCGATGCGAAACCAGCTCGAATCCAAGCCGCTCGGCCAGCTTCCGGATCAGCGCGACATGCTCCGCATCCTCGAATTCCACGACCTTGCCACTATCGACATCGATCAGATGATAATGATGCCCCGGTTCGCTCGCCTCGTAGCGCGCACGTCCGCCACCGAAATCGCGCCGTTCGAGAATGCCCTTCTCTTCCAGCAGACGCACCGTGCGATACACCGTCGCGATCGAGATGCGCGCATCCAGATGCGAGGCGCGACGATAAAGCTCCTCCACATCGGGATGATCTTCCGCATCCGATAGAACCTGCGCGATGACACGGCGCTGGCCCGTCATCTTCAGGCCACGCTCCATGCACAAACGCCCGATCCGAGATTCCGCGCTCACGCGGCCAGGACGCTTTTCCTCAAGTCTCGCTTCCGATACCATAATTAGCGGCGTAGCCGAAAATCCAACGCGTTGCCAGTAGGTCAATCAACGAACCGGGCAACGGCACGGGATCGCCGGATCACCCCTCGTCGCGCCGCAGGCCCAGACCGATCTTGCGCGCGAGGGAAGAACGATGATTGGCATAGTTCGGCGCCACCATGGGATATTCCGCCGGCAGGTCCCAGCGTTCGCGATATTGCTGGGGCGTCATGTTATAGGCGGTCTTCAGATGGCGCCTGAGCAGTTTCAGCTTCTTACCGTCCTCAAGACAGATGATATAATCTGGAAAAACCGATTTCTTCGGTGAAACAGCCGGCACCGGTTTCTCGACCACCAGCGGGACTTCCGGCTTGTCCACATCTGCCAGGGTCTGCTGCACGGTGCCGATCAGTGATGGCAACGCCTCGCTGGAAACGCTGTTGCTGGAAACGTAGGCACGAATAATATCGGCCGTTAGCTTTTGAACGAGCATAGTTTTATCTGCGGATGTCATGTTACGGTACGGACCCCCAAATCTTATAATATAACTATTTGAATTATCTTGATGGCTCAAGCGATTGTTGCGAGGATTCAGTGGATTTGTGTAGCAATTCAACAACAGAAATCGATATCAGCAACGAAATCTGTCCAATGACGACTGTTTACGTCCGATTGGCGATCGACCGGCTTTCTGCGGGAAACTATTTGTCCATTCTTTTAAAAGGTACGGAACCGCATCGAAATGTCGCCGCCGCCATACGGGCGCTGGGCCACGATATCCTGCGCGATGAAACACTGGACGAGCAGGCCGCCCGTTACCGGCTGCTCGTCCGCAAGTCGGCTGCCAATACCAGCGCGTCGGCACCGTCCGCATAGTAGTTCCGGCGCGTTCCGCAGCATTGAAAGCCAAGTGCCGCATAAAGACCCTGCGCGGCCGGATTGCGATTCGACACTTCCAGGAACAGCCGCGCCACGCCCTGCCACGCCAGCCTCCCGATCGCCGCCTCGAGCAACCGCCATGCCACGCGGCGGCGACGCGCTGCCGGCACGACGGCCAATGTCAGGATTTCCGCTTCATCATGCAGGCGCCTGACCATGACGAAGCCAACCGGCACCCCGGTATCCGATGCCAGCAGCACGTCGGTTCCCGGTGTGTCCAGCAGGGCCTCGATCGCCCCGGCCGACCATATCTCGCCGCCGCTGAACGCCTCGGCATGCAAATCCGCCAGAACAGCGGCATGATGACGACCGACCGATTCGATCCTTGGCGCGGGCATGTCAGCCGACAGGCGCCGGTCGCAAACCCCCTTGCGGCGGCTTGGCCTCGGGCGCGTCGACATAAAGCGGCTGTGCCACGGGGCGCGGATCGCTCATCGCGGCGGCAAGAATCGCGGTGGGCGCGGGATGACGATATGGCAGCACGACGCGCCCAGCCCGTTGATCCTCACCCAGCCAATCGACCGCATCGCCCGCCAATAATCTTCTGCCGGGCGGCAGCACGATCTCCGACGGCGCATACGCCTCGACGCGCCCATCGCCCCAGTCGACGAAACATCGATTCCGACGCGCGACATTGATGCACACGGCATCCGCCGCATCGGGCATCGCCCGGAATGCCGCCCCGAGCGACACCCCTACCGCCGGACAACCGTAACCAGCCGCAAGCCCGGCTGCGAGCGACAGTGACGCGCGCAGCCCCGTGAAGGATCCAGGCCCGACGACGGCCACGATGGCATCCGGTCCCGATGGCCAGTCGGCTTCCCGCAGGATATCGCGTGCCAGAGGCGCGAATCGCTCCGCCGCGCCACGACCCGGAATATGACGTTCGCCAACAATGCGTCCGCCATCCAGCGCCGCCAGGAATCCCGCCGCGTCATCGCCCGCCGCCGCGCCATTCAGGACGAAGACACGGCGCGCCAACCGGTCGGCTAGAGACAAAGGCACGCCTCATCGAAGGCCAGCCGCGGTGCCCTTGCGGATTTTTCCGCCCCTTCAGCGTAACCCAGCGCAACAAGGAAATTGGCGCGCCAGCCCGTGTCGGCCAATAGCCCATCCTCCACGGCAAACGCATCGAAGCCGGACATCGGCGCCACGGCAAGTCCCAGCGCCCGTGCGGCCATCAGCAGATAGCCACCCTGCAACGTGCCATTACGGAATGCCGTCTCCTCGGAAAGCCCGACATCGGCGGCAAACCAGTCCCGCAGTCCAGCTTCCGTGTTCAGGCGCGGCAGATGCTCGAAGAAGAGTGGATCATGGCATACCACCACCACCACCGGCGCGGCATCGCACCGCGCCACGTTCCCGGGCGACAAGGCCGGATGCAGACGACGGCGCGCATCCTCTGTGGTCAGGAACAGGAAACGTGCCGGTGAACAGTTGCCGGATGTCGGTCCGAGTTTCAGCAGATCGTATAATTCGACGAGCGTTTCACGTGAAACGGGGCGCGACGCGAACGCCGTTGCCGTGCGCGCTTCCCGAAACAGACGATCGAGCGCCTCCGGCCCCACCGTCTCGTCCCGCTCGGCGAGTGCCGCGTCCTCCTGCGTCACAAGATGGGACAAGGCTCAGGCCTCGACCTGCTCGACCGCGACAACTTCCGGCACATAATGCCGCAGCATGTTCTCGACACCATGCTTCAGTGTCGCGCGCGAAGACGGACAACCCGCGCAGGCACCCTGCATCGTCAGACGGACAACCCCGTCCCGATAACCGCGGAAGACGATATCGCCGCCATCTCCGGCCACCGCGGGGCGCACGCGGGTATCCAGCAATTCACGAATCTGGCTGACGACCGCCTCATCTTCCGGCGCAATCGCCTCTTCCACTTCTTCGGCGCCATCCCCATCGATCACCGCAGCACCCGAGGTGAAATGGTTCGTCAATACCGACAACACCTGCGGCTTGAGCGTGGACCATTCGGCCTGCGGCAACTTGGTAACCGAGACGAACTCCGCTCCCAGAAACACACCGGCCACGTCATCAAGCTCGAACAACGCCGCCGCCAATGGTGAACGCGACCGCGCGGCGGCGGCATCCGCGAAGTCGGCCGTGCCCCGATGCCCCATCACGTCGCGTCCCGGCAGGAACTTCAATGTGGCGGGATTGGGGGTATCCTCGGTCTCGATGAACATGGCAATTGGTCTCACTGAAGTGACGTTCGACGTCAAACGATCTCTTCTTCCTGACATGAGCGATGCATCACCGTTCCGCAAGCCCTATCCGACCAGCCCGGTCTTTATTGCGCTCTTGACCGGCAGGACCACGCGCACGCTCAGCCCGCCCTGCGGCGCACGTCCCAGCGCAACGCTGCCATTCGCCCGCTCGACCTCCCGCTTGACGATCGCAAGCCCAAGACCAAGGCCGCCGGTGCGCCGCGAGCGCGATCCTTCAAGCCGGTAAAATGGCGTCAGGACACGATCGTACTCGCTTTCGGGAATACCCGGACCGCTATCCTCCACGACGATGGTGACCTGACCCTGCGCCTTTTTCGCCGTGACATACGCGCTGCCGCCATAATGGCAGGCGTTGTCGATCAGGTTGGCAAAGACGCGCTTCGTGGCCAGGGGACGCGCCTCGATCAGGCATCGATCCGGGCCGTTATAGGCCGTGTCGCGTCCCCGGTCGTGATGGGATTCCAGCAGGGTCATCAGCATCGCCGCCAGGTCGATCATGCGGGGCGGTTCGGGATCGAGATCGCCCGCGAGATAGGCGAGCACCCCCGTCACCATCGCCTCCATCTCCTCGATATCGGATTCGATGGCCGTCTGCGCCTCGGCATCGGCCAGAAAACCGACGCGCAGACGCAACCGCGCCAACGGCGTGCGCAGATCGTGCGAGACGGCGGCCAGAACTTCGGTCCGGTCGGTTATCAGGCGCTGGATGCGGATTTGCATGGCGTTGATCGCCCGCGCCAGCCCCCGCACCTCCTTGGGGCCACGCTCGTCCAGAGGTACCCAGTCGCCCTCGCCCGTCACGCCATCCGCAACCTCGGCCAAGGCCCGCAGCGGTGTACTCAACGCGCGCACGAGCATGGCTGCCGCGATCGCAACCGCGCCAGCCGTGATCGCGGCAGACGCCAGACCGCGCGTGACGTGTCGATGACGCAGGATATTCGGCGCCACGAAATCGAGCCGACTTCCATCCGACATGCGCAACATGCCGCGCACGCTGGTGGAAGACGTCGGCTGGGCATAGATTTGCAGTCCGGCATTCCCCAGCACACGATCGAGCGCGACCAGATTCTGTTCGAGCCGACGCAACGGATAAACCGGCGTTCCGGCTTCCGGCTGGCCGGCGGGATGCCACGTAATCGTCAGGCCGCTGTCGGAAAGCAGAACGGCCAGAACCGGCCGCTGGGTAACGGGCGTCATGTCCATGACGCGCAGATCGGTGCTCAGCGCCTCGCCGAGCTGGGCAATGCGCGCGTCGTCATCGATATAGGTTTCGGCTTCCTCGTAGAAGACGGCGCTGGCGATAAACACCAGAACAACCGCCGCGAGCAGGACCATACTGACCCGACCGACCAGACCGACCGGCCAGAGACGGATGCGACGCGGCGGCAGGGGCGGCATGATCGTCGTGCGTGTCAGACCCGCTCGACTTCCGCAACGAAGATATAGCCGAGCCCGCGGACCGTCCGGATCAGCGAATCGGCATCGTTGCCCAGCTTGCGGCGCAGACGACTGACCAGCACGTCGATGCTGCGGTCCGAGACATCCCCCAGACGTGTGCGGGAAAGTTCGAGCAGCCGATCGCGCGCGATGACCCGCTGGGGATTGTCGAGGAAGCTGATTAGCAGATCATGCTCGGCCCCGGAAATATCCACGGAGGCACCGGTCGGATCGGTCAGCTCGCGCCGGCGCAGATCGAGCGCCCAGCCGGCAAAACGAAGCGTCTCGCGACGGGCGCGTTCGGTCGGCGCAACCTGCTGCACGGCACCACGGCGCAGGACCGCACGCACGCGCGCCAGCAGTTCGCGCTGGCTGAACGGCTTGGCGACGTAGTCGTCCGCACCGATCTCGAGGCCCTGAACCCTGTCCCGTTCCTCACCGCGTGCGGACACCATAATGACGGGCGTCTGCGTCAGAGGCGTCTCGCCAGGATGGGAGATGCCCTGCCCGCCGCGCAGCGCGCGACAGAGATCGACGCCGTTCGTACCGGGCAACATGACGTCCAGAACAATCAGATCGACCGGAGCGGTCGATAGCGCCTCCCACATCTCATCGCCGGAGGCCACGCTTCGAACACGAAAGCCATCCCCCTGCAGAGCACGTTGAAGCAGTGTCCGCATGCCGGCGTCGTCTTCGACGACGAGAATGCGTGCGGGGAGATCGGAGGAAGATGAATTGCTGGTCATGAGGCGAACATGTCTACATCATCAATCAAGCAAAGGGGCAAACTTTTAGTTGAGCTCCACCCCTTTGACACGAATTTGGAACCTTACTTTGCCGCGCTCGCCGGTTTGGTCAATAGAAGCTCCCAAAGCTGCGCCAGGTCACGTTCGCCATTGTCGCCCTGAACCATATCGAAGGTCTTCTCGGCGTCGGTCGTCAGGCCGCCATCCATCTGCGCCATGCCATATTCGATGGTCGCAATGTTCGGATAGGCCGGCTTCTTGCCCAGGCCCTGCTGCATGAGCGCCAGGCCCGGCTGGACCTGACCGTTCAGCACCATGTTATAGCCGGTCGTCAGTGCCGGGCCGGCGTTCGGCGCCTTGGCCGCCGCTGCCGCATCATTGGCGAGACCGGCCTTCACCGTTGCCGCGCGGCTGATGAGCATTGCCCGCAGCTTGGCTTCGCGCGGGGCCGCTGCATCCTTGCCGAGCACCCCGTTCCTGTAGCCGAGGTTCAGCAAATTCACGCCAAGCTGGGGCACGTTCTGCTGCGCCGCGCGCTCCGCCATATCCATATAATCCGAAGGATCCTTTAGCGTGCCCGTCGTGGCGCGTAGGCGCAGCAGGTTCAGTTGCAGCGCTTCGGGCAGTTTCGGATTGGCTGCGAGGTTGTGGATCAGCGCTGCCCAGTAATCCGGCTTCGAATAATATTTCGCGAGCAGCACGTAGGCATGCGTTTCGTTGCCGGGGTCCTTGAGTTCACGATAACAGGTCGCCAGGAACTGCAGCTGGTTCTCTGTCGGGATCTGCCTGGCCTTGATCTCGGCATCGATCTGCTGCTGCTGTGCGGCGGCGGCGTTCTTGTAGTCCTTCTGCATGTAATAGGACTGAACGAGCAGCGTCTGCATCTGCGGATTGGGACCGGCAGCCTTCAGATAGCGCTGGATCGCCGGCACGGCGGCAGCATAGTTCTGCGCCTTGTAGGCCATGGAGGCCTGCGCCATCATCATCTGCTGCTTGGCGGCAGCCGGCGTCCGTGACGAGCCGATCAGCACGTCATAGGCCTTGATGGCGGCCGCCGTATCACCCGACTGGGCCGCGACGGCGGCGCGCATCTGCGCGATGGTGTAAGTCTCGTAATCCGTCTTCCCGCTTATCGCGTCAGCCGCGTTCACGTCGGCCATGGCCTTGGCATAATTCTTCGACGCCAGCGCGCTTTGCGCCTGCTGCAAAGGCTTGCCGACTTTGGCACTCAGTTCGTCCGCCGCGCGGGCGACGCCCGACACCGGAGAGATCGAGGGCATGACGGCACTGGCCGCAAGCAACGCGCCCGTGAATAGAGCGGCGCGGTGATGACGGATCAATCGCAACTTACTGTCCTTCCATGAACTGGTCCTGGCCAACGATGCCCAGTTTCGTGATCCCGAGGCGCTGCGCATCCGCAAGGACATGCGCCACCGTCTTGTAGTCGGCCAGACGATTGGGATGAATATGCATCTCAGGCTGGTCGGCCTGGTTGGCCGCTTCGCTGAAATGCGCCTGCAGATCCTGTTCGGTCGTCATCGGCTCGCCATTCCACGAGATGGAATTATCGAAATCGATCGCGACAGTAACAACCTTGGGCTGCTCCGTGGACGGCGGCGGATTGCCCTGCGGCAGATCCAGCGCCACGGAATGCGTCTGCAGCGGAATCGTGATGATCAGCATGATCAGCAGCACGAGCATGACGTCGATCAACGGCGTCGTGTTGATATCGACGATACCTTCGTCTTCGTGCGTGCTGTCCGATCCGACGCTCATGGCCATGACGGCATTCTCCAAAAGGCGAATTCGCCGCGTTGCATCGAACGACGGCTGTAAATCTGGGATCGCGTCGCCGGATCGATGATGACAACGATCCGGCTCGGCGTTCGGTTGCGCGCCCGATCAGTCCGGAGCGTGCGGCTGCTCGGTGATGAAGTCGACATGATAGATGCCGGCTTCCTGACAGGTCGCCACGACACGGCCTACCGCCTCGTAGCGCGCCTTGGCGTCGCCACGAATCTGGATTTGCGGCTGCGGCTTCATCACGGCGATCTTCTCGAGACGATCGAGCAGATCCTGATGACCACGCAGCGGCGCCTCGTTCCAGTAGGCCTGACCGTTCGCCGTCACAGCCAGCACGATGTTACCCGGCTTGGTCTGCGTCGGCTGGTTGGCGTCCTTGGGCAACTGCACCTTCACCGTATGCGTCGCCACGGGGATGGTGATGAGGAAGATGATGAGCAGGACAAGCATGACGTCGACGAGTGGCGTCGTATTGATCGCCGATACAACTTCGTCTTCGTCGCCTCCTCCTCCGACATTCATGGCCATGATCAGGCAACTCGCTCAGAAGTGGTGGTGGTGGTCGGCGTCGCCATGCGCCCCGTTTCCGGCGAAACGCCGTGACGGAAACCACCCAGCAAGACGGACTGGACGTCGGCCGCGAAGTTGCGGACGCGATCCATCGCACCCTTGTTGCGGCGGACGAGCAGGTTGTAGCCCAGCACGGCCGGAACGGCGGTGGCCAGACCGATAGCCGTCATGATCAGCGACTCACCAACCGGACCGGCAACCTTGTCGATCGACGCCTGGCCCGCGATGCCGATGGCCGTCAGTGCGTGATAGATACCCCACACCGTGCCGAACAGACCGACGAACGGCGAGGTCGAACCCACGGTGCCGAGGAAGGCCAGGCCGCCCTGCAGACGCGTGTTGATGGTGTCGACCGAACGCTGGATGGACATGGCCGTCCAGCTATGCAGGTCGATCGCATCGCGCATCGAACCTTCATGATGCTCGGCAGCAACAATACCCGTCTCGGCGACGTAGCGGAACGGCGAAGCCGGCTTCAGGGCGGCAGTGCCTTCCTGAACGGACCTCTTGGTCCAGAACTCGCGCGCCGCTTCCTTGGAGGAAGAGAACACCTTGGACTGCTCGAGGAACTTGGTGACCATGATGATCCACGTGCCAGCGGACATGATCACCATGATGATCAGAACGCCACGCGCAATCACGTCGCCATTGGCCCACAGGGCGCCCAGGCCATACGGGTTGCCCTGCGGCGCAGCCTCAGCCGGCGGAGCCGCGTCGGGAGCCGGCGTGGCGGGTGCGGCGGACGGTGCCGAACCGGCGTCGGCCGGCGGCGTCGACGGAGCAGCGGCACCGGCGTCCGGAGCCGGCGTGCCGGCAGCCGGCGGCGCGGAAGCATCCGGTGCCGCGGCAGGGGGCGCCGAAGCGTCGGGCGCGGGCGCGGCGGCCGGCGGCGGTGCGTTCGGGTCGGAACTGGGGGCCGCCTGCGCGAAGGCCGTGGCCGGCACGGCCACGCCCTGTGCGACGGCCAGCGTAACTGCCAGGGCCGGGGCGGCGAGAGCGGGAAGGCGGAACAGTCTCGTCATAAACTCCATATCCTCTGAAAAGAGCCCGCAGCGAGGGACTCTGGCAGCACCGCCTCATGAACCTCCCGAGGCGGCCCGTTTCGTTAAGGGAAGGTACCGGACGCCCCGGCACTTCCTGTTGTGAGCGACGCGCCGACCGTGCCGGCCTGTCGCTCGGTTTTCCGTTCGGACCGCGCCGGAGACGCGGCCCTTCTCATCTTCAGTCGCCGTCGCCCAGCGTGAAGTTGATGTGAAGCGTGTGGTGGTGCTCGACCACGGCCTGACCGTTACGGACGGCGGGCTGGTAGCGAGCCTTGCGCAGGAACTCCATCGCCGCCTCGACGAAGGCGTGACCGCCCGACGAATTGGTGACTTCGCAGTTCGACGTGCGCCCATCGGTGCCGATATCGCAGGCGACCGTTACGCTACCCTCGCGGTTTTCCTCCAGCATCTCCTCCGGGAAGATCGGCTTCGCACCGTTGATCGGCGCAGCACCTGCGGAATGATCCGGAACCGGCGGACCCGGCGGTGCGGCCGGCGTCGGCGGAGACGGCTGCGAGGCAGTCGCCGGCGGCATCGGCGCCGGCGGCTTCTCGTGCGTCACCTGCTTGATGACGTGATGCTGCGGCGGCGGCTGGATCTGGATCTTCGGCGGCGGAATATACGGCGGCGGCGGCGTCGTCATCTGCGGCGGTGGCGGCGGTGGCGGCGGCGGCGGCGGCTTCTTCGGCTCGGTGATGATCTGCGTCTTGATCGGCGGACGCAGATGCTGAACGATCGCCGATCCGAGCCCGTTGAGCAGGGCGTAGATCAAGGCAATGTGGAAGATCACCGCAATGGCGATGCCGACGATGTACTTCGTCGGGCTCCGCTGTTGCTCGGCGTAGTTCATCGAATGAGACCCTCCAAACCTTCGTTCCTCGTTGTCTGACCCTGCTTCGGGACAAGCGGGCGCCACCAGTATCGGCGCATAACCAAATCGTTTCACTTGGCGTTCGCTACGTCCCCGGCTCTTTCCGAGGCCGTCCCGAATACCGTTGCCATTCCCGTAAGGCATGGCACCTGTGCAATTTGGGCAAAACTATGATGCCGGTGTCAAGACGCTTTTATGTTGTAACAAAAAGCAACGCCGTAGAGCGGATCACGCGGATAGCCATATGCGCTGCGAGTTCCATCAGAAACGTTCAAATCATTGTCTGCAAGCGGAATATTAATGAAACGTCGATTTTAGGTCATAAAAAAAGCCCGGCACGCGGCCGGGCTCGACGTCTGTTGTTATTTTATTGCGCGGACGCACTGGCATCGGACCGTGTCGCACCCACGCGCTGTGCCAACGATGCCGACATGAAATCATCCAGCGAGCCATCGAGCACCGCGTCCGGGTTACCCTTTTCAACGCCGGTGCGCAGATCCTTCACCAGCTGATAGGGCGCCAGCACGTAGGAACGGATCTGATGACCCCAGCCGATGTCGGTCTTGGCGGCCTCCGTCGCGGCGGCAGCGGCTTCACGCTTCTGCAACTCCGCTTCGTAGAGACGCGCCTTGAGCATCTGCATGGCCGTGGCCCGGTTGCGGTGCTGGGACCGATCCGTCTGGCAGGCCACGATAATGCCGGTCGGCATATGCGTGATGCGAATCGCCGAATCGGTCTTGTTGACGTGCTGACCGCCCGCGCCGGATGCCCGGAACGTATCGACCTTCAGGTCCCCGTCGTTGATCTCGATCTCGATCGTGTCGTCCACCACCGGATAGACCCATACGGACGCAAAGGACGTCTGCCGACGCGCCGCGGCATCGAACGGCGAGATGCGCACCAGTCGATGCACCCCGGCTTCCGTCTTCAGCCAGCCATAGGCATTGGGCCCCGAGACGAGCAGCGTCGCGGATTTGATGCCCGCCTGCTCGCCTTCGCTGCTTTCCATCATCGTGACCTTGTAGCCGCGACGCTCCGACCAGCGGGTGTACATCCGCAGCAGCATTTCCGCCCAGTCCTGGGCTTCCGTGCCGCCCGCGCCAGAATTGACTTCCAGATAGCAGTCGTTGCTGTCCGCCTCGCCCGACAGCAGGCTCTCGATCTGGCGCGCATGCGCCTGTTCGGCGAGCTTGCGCAGGGTCGACACGGCCTCGTTGACCGTGTCCTGGTCGTCTTCCGCTTCCGCCAGTTCGGCGAGTTCGAGCATATCACGCGCATCGCGCTCGATCTGCTCGACGCCTTCCACCTGATTGGCCAGCATCGTGCGCTCACGCATCAGCTTCTGCGCGGCGTCGGCATCGTTCCAAAGCTCGGGGTCTTCGGCGCGGTGGTTCAGTTCCGCAAGACGGGTCTGTGCGACATCCCAGTCAAAGATGCCTCCTCAGCAGCGCGACGGACTGCTTGATCTGCTCGGATAGGGCCTCGGTTTCGGCCGACATGAAGAACTCTCCTCGAATAAGGGCTGCGGCTTAGTACAGGCCGCCCACGCCGATGTCACCCGTCTGCGCCGGTTGTTGCGCAGGCTGACCACTCTGGGCCACCGGGCCGCCATTCCCGGCGGCATTGCCTGTCGCCGCTCCATTTGGGGCCTGGCCCGGGCTGGGCAAGCCCTGCGCGGGCGCATCGGCCATATCCGTCTCCGAATCGGACACGTTCTCGGCACCGGTATCGGCGGCGGTGAGCGCCTCCGTGCCGGCGCCGAAGCCATGCAGCGCCACGCTCATGCCGGGCACCTGCCCGTTTTTGAACGCGTCCACGGCCATCAGGCGGCCGGTGTCGTAGCGCGCCAGAACGATGTCATCCGGCGCACGGAACGACAGGCGGGGACGCGATGCGAGCGCGACCTTCATCATCCTGTTCCAGATCGGACCGGCGATGCGACCGCCGTCCTCGTTCTTTCCCAGCGATTGCGGCGAATCGAACCCAACCCAGACCACGGTTACGATATCGGGCGAGAAGCCGGCGAACCACGCGTCATGGAAGTCCTGACTGGTGCCGGTCTTGCCCGCGATGTCCCGGTCGATCCCCACGCCAGCCAATGTGCCGGTGCCGCGCTTGATGACATCCTGCATCATCGTGACGATCTGGAACGCACTGTCCTCGCTGGCGATTCGCGGCCGCTGGTCGTCCACGACCGGCACTTCCAGGCTGCCGGGCGGTGGCGTGGCCGGCGCGGAGACGCCAACCGTCGGATTCGCAGGTGGGGTCGCCGACGGGTCGGCAGGCGGCGCATTGGGGTCGGCGGGCGTCGCATCGGGTGGTGGCGGGGGCGCCTGCATCATCGTGCCCAGCTTGAGGCCCGGCGGCTTCCAGATCACGTTGCCGTCACGATCCTGCACCGTATCGATCAGGGACGGCGGCACGATATGCCCGCCGGACGCAATGGAGGCATAGGCGGCGGTTTCCCGCAGGACCGTCGTTTCCACGGCACCCAGCGCGGCGGGCAGCACGTGGGGCATCTCCGCCACCAGCCCGGCCTTGATCGCCATGTCGGCGACCGATTTCATCCCCAGATGCGCGGCAAGGCGGATGGTGACGAGGTTGCGGCTCTCGCGCAGCGCGTCATGCAGCGTCGTCGGGCCCCAGTTGTCTTTCTCGTAGTTCTGCGGATGCCAGTCGCCATAAGACACCGGCGCATCCTCGAATTTCTCCGACGGCGGGACGCCCTGCTCCATCGCGTCCAGATAGACGAACGGCTTGAAGGAAGAGCCGGGCTGGCGAAGCGCCTGCGTCGCACGGTTGAACTGCGATTCGCGAAACGACCACCCGCCGACCATGGCAAGCACCCGGCCGGTCCGCACGTCCATCGTCACCAGCGCGCCTTCGACCTTCGGCACCTGACGCAATGCCACCCCGCCTTCCGCCTGCGGCTCGATCATCACCACGTCGCCGACATGGGACGAACGATAGACGTGCATCCACGCCTGATCCTTGCCCGCCAGGGTCGCGGTATGCGGCGCACCATCCTCGATCCAGCCGACACGGCCGGTCGCGGAGGACAGCGTGACCGCCAGCCGCCAGCGGTCCAGCATGCCCGGCGGCGGTTTCACGGCTTTCAGCGCCGCGACCCATTCGTCCTCGCTCGCCTTGCTGGAGAGCGTGATGCGCGTGACGGCGCCGCGCCAGCCGCCATGGCTGTGATCGTACGTCATCAACCCGTCGCGCAGGATCTGCGTGGCGTTGTTCTGCAGATCGGGATCGAGACTCGTATGCACGTCCAGACCGCCCTGCATGGCGCGGTCCTCACCGTATTGCGCGACGAGCTGTCGCCGAACCTCCGAGCCGAACCATTCGGAATTCGGCAGCGGCCCGAAACGTGGCGCGCCATGCGGGATCAGCGGTTCCTGCTGCCCGGCATCCGCATCCGCGCGGCTGATCGCGCCGATCTCCGCCATGCGCCCCAGAACCCAGTTGCGATGGCGCGTTGCGGCATCCGGGTGGCGATAGGGATTGTAGTTACTGGGCGATTTGGGCAGCGCGCCCAGGAAGGCGGCCTCAGCGTTGGTCAGCTGGTCGAGATGCTTGTTGAAGTAGGTCTGCGCCGCCGCGGCGACGCCATAGGCGCCTTCGCCCAGATAGATGCCGTTCAGATAGATTTCGAGGATCTTGTCCTTCGGCAGCGTCTGCTCGATCCGCACCGCCAGCAGCGCTTCCTGTATCTTGCGCTGCATGGTCAGCGAGTTGTTGTCGAGCACCATGTTGCGCGCGACCTGCTGGGTGATCGTCGATGCGCCGATCGGCCGACGCCCTTCCGGACGGTTGAGGTTGGTGATCTCCGCGCGCACGATGGCCAGCGGATCGACGCCGCCATGCGTGTAGAAATGCTGATCCTCCGCCGCGATGAAAGCGTTCTTCACCCGATTGGGGATGGCCGTGATCGGCACGTAGATGCGCCGCTCCGCCGCCAGTTCGGCCATCAGCCTGTCATCGCCGGTATAGATGCGGCTGACGGTCGGCGGCTGGTAATGGCGCAGGCTGTCCACGCTCGGCAGGGAGGCCGCCATCTCCTCGTATTGATGCCAGACGAACAGCCCGGCGCCGGTAACGCCCAGAATACCGATGGCCGCGACGATCGCGAGCGCCTGACGCACGCGCCGGAACCTCGGTCCCCGTGGCGGGTCGCCGTTGGGCGGGGCCGCCCGGCGACCGCCCGGCCGCGGCGGGTTGCCGCGCCCACCGCGACCGGCACCGAAAATTTCCCGCCGCCACATGGCAGGGCCGACACCGACGGAGACGAGCGCCGAGGAAGCAAGAGACGAAGAGCGGATCATGCCTCGACCTCTAGCATCGCGCGGGCCGTTCGTCGCCTCCTCCTTTTATGTCAATATCCGGGCATGACGCGCTGGTTCGCGCGTCATGGACATTGCGGACGACTACTGGCTTTTCTTCCAGGCGTCGCGGCCCTGCGTGTCGAGCGTTTTCATCTCGTCGTCCGAAAGCTCGATATCGACGGCGCGAACATTCTCCTCCAGATGATCGGCACTGCCCGTGCCGGGGATCGGCAGGATGACGGGCGAGCGCTTCAGCAGCCATGCGAGTGCGATCTGTCCCGGATCGGCGTTGCGGTCCCTGGCGATCTTGTCCAGATCGGTGCCCGGTCTGGCAAGGTCGCCCGCCGCCAGCGGCGCCCAGGGGATGAAGCCGATGCCGTTTTTGGTGCAATAGTCCAGCACGTCCTCGGATTTGCGATCGACCAGATTGAAGCGGTTCTGCGTCGTCGTCACCTTGAAGAACTGACTGGCCTTCTCGATCGTCGGGATATCGACTTCGGAGAGACCGACATGGCGGATCAGCCCTTCCTGCTGCATCCTGGCGATCGCCTCGAACTGCTTTTCCGCCGGACAATCGGGGCCGACGCGATGAAGCTGCCACAGATCGATCCGCTTGATGCCAAGGCGGCGCAGGGACATCAGCACGCATTGCCGCAGATAATCCGGATTGCCGACCGGCCGCCAGATATCGGGGCCATGGCGGGTCAGACCGCCCTTCGTGGCAATGACGAGGTTATCGTAGGGGGACAATGCCTCGCGGATCAGATCCTCGGACACGAACGGACCGTAAGAATCCGCCGTGTCGATCAGGTCGATGCCCAGCTCCCGCGTGCGTTTGAGCGTGGCGATGGCTTTCGCGCGGTCGGGCGGCTCGCCCCATACTCCCTTGCCGGTGATGCGCATCGCGCCGAAACCCAGCCGCACGACCTCGAGATCGCCGCCGATTTTGAACGTGCCTGATTTTCTGGCGTCAGGTGTGGACATGTTGCCGTCTCCTGGATGGTTTCGACGGCCTTAACGCGATGGCGGCGCATGTCGTTCGACTGGATTCGAAGTCATCCATGGCCGCCCCTGCACTGGACGTCACGGCGAAGACGATGTTCTGTTGATCTCATGACGCGATGCCGCGTTGCAGTTCGACACTCTCGTTGAGACTACCAAGGAACCCCGAACCCATGGCCCATGTCAGCCCTCATGCCGGCAAAACGCTCGATCGGTCGCAACTGGCGGACATCCCGGCGCTGATCGCCGCGTATTACGACCGCAAGCCGGACGCATCCGTCGCAGGACAGCGCGTATCCTTCGGCACGTCCGGCCATCGCGGTTCGTCGCTGCATACCAGCTTCAACGAGGACCATATCCTTGCCATCTGCGAGGCCATCGCGCGGCACCGCAAGGCGGAAGGCATCGACGGCCCGTTGTTCATCGGTATCGATTCGCATGCCCTGTCCGAACCGGCGCAGAAATCCGCCATCGAGGTCTTCGCGGCGCATGGGATCGAGGTCCGCATCGACGACAAGGGCGGCTACACCCCCACCCCGGTCATCTCCCATGCGATCCTGACCTATAACAAGGGGCGCACCGCCGGCCTGGCCGATGGCGTGGTGGTAACGCCGTCCCACAATCCGCCGACCGATGGCGGCTTCAAGTACAATCCGCCGAACGGCGGCCCGGCCGATACCGCCATCACCAAGGCGGTGCAGGACATGGCCAACGACTTCCTCGCCAATGGCCTGAAGGACGTCCGGCGCCTGCCCTATGAGGAAGCGAAGCAGGTATCGAGCATTCAGGGCTACGACTTCGTCACCCCCTATGTGGACGATCTCGAATCGGTCATCGACATGGCGGCCATCCGCGATGCGAAGGTGAAGATCGGCATCGATCCGCTGGGCGGCGCGGCGGTGGGTTACTGGCCGGCCATCATCGAACGCTACGGCCTGAACGCCACGGTGGTGAGCGACGAGGTCGACCCGACGTTCAGCTTTATGACGGCGGACTGGGACGGCCAGATCCGCATGGACTGCTCCTCCCCCTACGCGATGGCGCGGCTCATCAGGATGGGCGAGCAGTTCGACGTCGCCTTCGCCAACGATACGGATGCCGATCGCCATGGCATCGTGGCGCAGCCGGATGGCCTGTTGAACCCCAATCATTATCTGGCCGTCGCCGTCTCCTACCTCTTCCGCAACCGCCCGGAATGGAAAGCCGATCTGGGCGTGGGCAAGACTCTGGTGAGTTCGGGACTGATCGACCGCGTGACGGCCGATATGGGCCGGAAACTGGTGGAAGTGCCGGTCGGGCTGAAATGGTTCGTGCCGGGACTGATCGACGGCTCCCTCGGCTTCGGTGGCGAGGAAAGCGCGGGCGCGACGTTCCTGCGACGCGACGGCACCGTCTGGACGACGGACAAGGACGGCCTGATCCTCGGCCTGCTGGCCGCCGAGATCACCGCCAGGACCGGCAAGAACCCGAGCGCGCATTATCACGACATCATCGCCAGACTTGGCACGCCCTATTACGAGCGAATCGATGCGCCCGCCAACGCGGAGCAGAAAGCCAAACTCGGCAAGCTCGCGCCGGAACAGTTCCCGCTGGAGGAGCTGGCGGGCGAGAAGATCACCGCCAAGCTGACGAAGGCGCCGGGCAACGGCGCGGCAATCGGCGGATTGAAGGTGACGACCGAGAATGGCTGGTTCGCCGCGCGTCCGTCCGGGACGGAGGATGTCTACAAGATCTACGCCGAAAGCTTCAAAAGCCCCGAGCATCTGAAAGCCATTCAGGAGGAGGCGCAGGCCGCGATCTCGAAGGTCTTCGCCAGCTAGTCCCGCATGGGCTGCGGCGGCGCCATCCGCTGCCGTAGCCTCGGCGTCGCGAAATCGAGAAAACAACGCATTTTCAGCGGCATCTGCCCGCGTGGCACATGCAGCAGGCTGATCGGCACGGGCAATCGTTCGAAGGCTTCCAGAACGATGCGCAGGGCACCGTCGCGGACGGCCTGCGACACCTGATAATGCAGCAATTGCGCAAACCCGATGCCCCTGATGGCGGCGGACACGACGGCGTCCGTCGTCGTCACGGACAGTCGGGGCGTCACGCGCACGTCCGTTACACGCATCCGGCCCTTGCCGCGGAAACGCCAGATCGATGAGGACAGCGGCGTGTCCAGCCCGATGCACGGGAGTCCGGCCAGATCGTCCGGGGTCGCGGGCATGCCGCCATCGGCCAGCAGCGCGGGACTGGCGCACACCACCGCGCGCATCAGGCCGATGCGTGTCGCCACCATGGAACTGTCAGGCAGCGCGCCGATCCGCACCGCCATGTCCACATGCGCATCAACCAGATCCAGCGTGTGATCGACCAGGATCAGCCGAACGCGGATATCAGGGAACGCCGCCAGAAAATCCGCGACGACCGGCAGCACATGCAAACTCCCGAACATGACCGGCGCGGTGAGCACCAGCTCCCCTCTTGGCAGGGTGAACTCACCGGCCGCGGCCCGTTCGGCTTCCTCGACCTCATCCAGAATACGCCGTGCCGCCGCGACGTAGGCGATCCCGGCATCCGTCAGGGCGAGCCTGCGGGTGCTGCGCAGCAACAGATGCGTGCCAAGGCGCGCCTCCAGCGCCGAGATCTTCCGGCTCAACGTCGTCAACGGCACGTTGAGCCCGCGCCCGGCGGCGGAGAGACTGCCGGCATCCACGACTGTCACCAGCATCTTCATGGCATCGAGACGATCCATTCACTCTTCCATATTATGGTGGAATGCTTTCCGGAAATACCGGATTATGCCTGAACGCGACATGACGCAGGCTGCGTTTCCATACCGATGGAGACGACATCATGGCGCATCAGACCTTTCGAACCGTCGACGTGGACGGGCTGGACATCTTCTATCGCGAAGCGGGTAACGCCGCGAGACCGACGCTCCTGCTCCTGCATGGCTTCCCGACCGGCAGCTACATGTTCCGCGACCTGATCCCGCTGCTGGCGGACCGCTTCCACCTTGTGGCGCCCGACCTGCCGGGATTCGGCCTGTCGGCCATGCCGCCGCGCGCGCAGTTCAGCTACACGTTCGACAATCTGGCACGCGTCGTCTCACGCTTCACGGAGATCATCGGCCTCCAGCGTTTCGGGCTCTATATCTTCGATTACGGTGCGCCGACCGGCCTGCGCATGGCGTTGCGTCATCCCGAGCGGATCACCGGCATCGTCTCGCAGAATGGCAACGCCTATGAGGAAGGCCTGAGCGATGGCTGGGATCCCATTGCACGCTACTGGCGCGATCCGAACGACGCCAACCGCCAGGCGCTACGCACGTTCCTGACGCCGGATGCCATTCGCTGGCAATATGAACATGGCGTCCACGATATCGCGACCGTCTCGCCGGACGGATACACGCTCGATGCCGCCTTCATGGCGCGTCCGGGCGCGGATGAGATCCAGCTCGACCTCATGCTCGATTACGCCAGCAACGTGGCACTCTACCCCGATTTCCAGAACTATTTCCGGGTGCACCGCCCGCCGTTTCTGGCGATCTGGGGACGGAACGATCCGTTCTTCCTGCCCCCCGGTGCGGAAGCCTACCGTCGCGACCTGCCGGATGCCACCGTCCGGCTGCTCGACACCGGGCATTTCGCGCTGGAGACGCACGCGGAGACCATCGCCCGGGCGATCGGCGACAAATTCACATGACAGGGCCAGTCGGCACTCAGCCCAGCAGGCGACCGATCACCTGCGCCGTATAATCCACGACCGGCACGATGCGCCCATAATTCAGGCGCGTCGGGCCGATCACCCCGATCGCACCGACGATGCGCTGCGCCTCGTTACGCGCGGGCGCGACCACCATGGAGACGCCGGACATGCCGAACAGGCCGCTCTCCGCACCGATATAGATCCGCACGCCTTCCGAATCCTGCGCCAGTTGCAACAGGCGGAGCATCGTCTCCTGTGTTTCCAGCCGCTCGAACAGCATCTGGATCGTGGTCAGCCGTTCGATCTCCGTGATGTCGGTCAGCAGGTTCCCCTGACCGCGCAGGAATAGCGTGCCGTGGCTTTCGTCCCATGTCGCCAGACCGCTTTCGATGACGTTGGCGGCCAGCGCATCCAGTTCGTGACGGTCGGCCTGCATCTCCTCGGAAACGCGGGTGCGCAAGGCGGCCAGCGTCAGGTCCCCCAGACGGGCATTGAGGTAATTGCCCGCCTCCACCAGGGCGGAAGGCGGCACGCCCGGCGGCGTCTCGATCACGCGGTTCTCCACCTGCCCGTTCGCGCCGACGAGGATGACCAGAACGCGCGACGGGCCGAGCGCCACGAATTCGATATGCTTCAGGGCCGCATCGTTCTTGGGCGCCAGCACCAGCCCGGCCGCGGCGGAGAGGCCGGAGAGCATGGCGGATGCCTCGCCCAGCATGTCCTGCACGGAGCGCCCGCGCGGTTCGAGCCGCCGGGCGATCTGCTGGCGGTCATCCTCGCTAAGGCCACCGAACTGCAACAACCCGTCCACGAACAGGCGAACGCCTTTCTCGGTCGGCAGACGCCCGGCTGAGACGTGCGGGCTGAACAGGAGGCCGGCCTGCGTCAGATCCGCCATGACGTTTCGGATGGTGGCTGGCGAGAGGATGGGTGTCAGCCGCTGCGACAGGGTCCGGCTGCCGACGGGTTCGCCCGTCTCCACATACTGCTCCACGATCTCGCGAAGGATGGCGGCGGCGCGCGAATCCAGTCCGTGCGAAAGGCCGTTGAGATCGATCATGGCGTGGTTGCTCCCGCGACGGTGGCATTGCGACTGTTACACGATAATATAGGCGGCAATCCTGCCTTAAACGAGACGCGCGCCGGATCGTCTTGCGCGCCGATGCGTTCATCCCTGCTCTTCCCGCTTCATCCGCCTTCGTCGAGAGAGTTTTCATGCCACGCGTCGCGGCCGTTCATATCTATCCCGTCAAAAGCCTTCACCGAATTTCTCCCGACCATCTGGACCTGCGCCCCTGGGGGCCGGAAGGCGACCGGCGCTGGCTGGTGACCGACCCGGACGGCAACTTCATCTCCCAGCGCGAATGCAGCGCCATGGCGTTAATCACGCCGACCCCCACCGCCCTCGGCCTGACGCTCTCCCGCCGTGACATGGCGGATTGCGTGGTGCGACGACCCAACGACCATGCCCATCGGCGCCACGTGCGCGTCTGGGGCGACTGGATGGAAGCACGCGAGGCCAGCCAGCGGGCCGGAGAATGGCTGAGCGCGGCGCTGGGACGCCCCGCCCGCCTGGCCTACATGGACACGCCGGAAGCCGCGCGTATCCGCGATGTCGGCGGTCAGGCGAACCCGGTTTCCTTCGCGGACGAATACCCGATCCTGATCGCCAATGTGGCGTCGCTCGACGACCTCAACACCCGGCTGGACGAAAAGCTGCCGATGACACGCTTCCGCCCTAACATCGTGGCGGAGGATGCCGAGGCATGGGAGGAGGACGGCTGGCGACGCATCCGCATCGGCGAGGCGATCCTGCGCGTCGTCAGCCCCTGCGCGCGCTGCGGCATCACCTCGGTCGATCAGGAAACGGGCGAAATCCGTGACAGGAAGCAGCCGCTGGCCGCGCTGGCCAGCTTCCGTCGCGGACATGGCGGCGTGATGTTCGCGCAGAACGCCACCATCGAAACGCCGGGCCGAATCGCACCCGGCGATACCATCGAAATTCTCGAACGCGGTGAATCGAATCTGGGTTGATCGCTTCGGATATGGCAGGCCGATTCCAATCCACGAACTGTCCCGCTCGTTCCTCGACTGGACTGGCGGTTCCGGACGCGTGGCGTTAAGCGTGCCACACCTGACGAACCGACAAGGACCTTCCATGACCCGCCCTTCCGGCCGTGCCGCCGATGAAAACCGCGCCGTCAGCATCGAACTCGGCTACGCACGCCATGCCGAGGGTTCCGCGCTGATCCGGATGGGCGGGACGGAGGTGCTGTGCACGGCGTCGATCGAGTACCGCGTGCCGCCCTTCCTGCGGGGCAAGGGACAGGGCTGGATCACGGCGGAATATGGCATGCTGCCCCGTGCCACACATGCGCGCGGCAATCGGGAAGCCGCGAAGGGCAGGCAGTCCGGTCGCACGCACGAGATCCAGCGCCTGATCGCCCGGGCGCTGCGTGCTGCTGTCGATCTGAAGGCTTTGGGTGAAATGACGATCACGCTGGATTGCGATGTCCTGAACGCCGATGGCGGCACGCGCTGCGCCTCGATCACCGGCGCATGGGTGGCGCTCGCGGCGGCGCTCGACAAGCAGCAGAAGGCCGGCAAGCTGAAACGATCTCCCTTGATAGCGCAGATTGCGGCGATTTCCTGCGGTCTGACGGCCGCCGGGGCGGTACTGGATCTGGACTACATCGAGGACAGCAGTGCGCAGGCGGACGCCAATTTCGTTCTGACGGCCGAAGGCGGCATCGTCGAAATTCAGGGCACGGCGGAAACCGCCCCCTTCTCCGAGACGGCGTTCACCGAACTGCTGCGTCTGGCGCGATGCGGTACTGCCGCGCTTTTCGTGGCACAACGTCAGGCTCTGGAGGGCCTGTCATGAAGTCCGATCGTCGTCTGGCGCGTGGCGCGCGTATCGTCCTTGCCAGCCATAACAAGGGAAAGCTGGCCGAATTCGCCGCGCTGCTGAAGGAGAGCGGCATCACAGTCGTATCCGCCGCGGACATGAACCTGCCGGAACCCGACGAGACCGCGGACAGTTTCGAAGGCAACGCCGCGATCAAGGCGCTGGCGGCGGCAAGGGCGACCGGCCTGCCGGCACTGGCGGATGATTCCGGCTTCTGCGTTGCCGCGCTGGATGGCCGCCCCGGCGTCTATTCCGCACGATGGGGCGGCCCGGAACGGGATTTCGATGCCGCCATGGCGCGGGTGAATGTCGAGATCGGCACCGACCCCGACCGGCGCGCGGCATTCGTTGCCGTGCTTTGCCTCGCCTGGCCCGATGGCACGACGCATACGGTCGAGGGCCGTTGCGACGGCCACGCCGTCTGGCCGCCGCGCGGTGAGCATGGTCATGGCTACGATCCGATTTTCGTACCGGAAGGCGAGACGCGCTCATTCGCGGAGATGAGCGGCCCGGAGAAAAACGCCATCAGTCATCGTGGCCGGGCGCTGGAGCGGTTCCTTGCGGAGTGTGTCGCCTAGAGCCGTTCCACGTTAATCCGGTTCATATCCTGCTGCTTTGAAGAAATTGGTGCATTCGTCTGGTGTGAAGGCCTGAAGCACGTCTCCGACGGCATTCCAGAGTGCCGTGACGGTTCGTTCCGCCCTGCTGCGCAAAAGGGATTTGAGTTTGGAGAACGCCCTCTCGATCGGATTGAAGTCCGGGCTGTAGGGCGGCAGGAACACCATCGATGCTCCTGCCTGTTCGACGGCCCGACGGGCGCCCGGCATCCGGTGGGCGGGCAGGTTGTCGAGGATGACGATGTCGCCCGGTCGCAGGGCCGGCACGAGCACGCGCTCGACATAGGTCTGGAACACGGCACCGTTCATCGCCCCGTCATGCACAAAGGGTGCTGTCAGGCCCGTGGTGCGCAGCGCCCCGGTGAAGGTCGTCGTTTTCCAGTGCCCGTGAGGCACGCCCGAGCGGCATCGTTCGCCGCGCAAGGCGCGTCCCCGCAGCCTGGCCATCTTCGTCGACAGGCTGGTCTCGTCGATGAAGACCAGCCGCTCCGGGTCGAGATCGGGCTGCGCGTCAAACCAGTCCTCGCGCCGTTTCAGGACGTCGGGACGTTCCTGCTCCAGTGCATGGGCGGTCTTTTTTTGAACGTCCAGCCGCGCTGACGCAGCCACCGGCTGAGCATGCTGCGCCCGATCTCGACCGCATGCGCCTCGTGCAACCGCGCCGCCATCTCCACCCGCGTGATATCCCGGCGTGCTTCAATCAGCCCGAAGATGAAGGCCGCGTGGACATCCAGACGGGAGCCGCGCGGTTTGCCCTGACGGCGCGCCGTCCGCTCGCCCGTCTCGCGCTCTCGCCGCAGCCACCGGATCGCGGTAGCGATCCCGACATTGAACCGCGCCGCAGCCGCCCGGGCCGAAAGGCCGGACGCTCCCGCCGCCAGAACACGCACCCGCAGATCGTCACCATATGCCCAAGACATCGCCCTCTCCCTCAACAGAAAGGGTGAATCACAACCCACGCTCTTCGTCATCCCCCACGATTCATAGTTCAATGGACGCACTCTAAGAAATATTTTTTATACTTCTTCTGTCAAAATACTTACCACTCTCAAAAACTATTAAGCCATCATAAATATGAATGCCACAGAATTTTTCACTGAACGCATTTGGAGGAATATCTTGACCTGTGTGACACGCATGGAGTTCATCAATAAGAGATTTAGTATATTCAATGAATGTATTTTCTCTCAGCAAACCCCCTTCATAGTTTCTCCAATACGATGTATAAACGTCCTCTACGAAATATAAACCATTGTGTGATAAAGTTTTAGAAAATATTTCGAAGTTTTTTATTGTGTCATTCGGCATATGAGATCCATCATCTATTACTATATCAGGACAACCAAATTCTAAGAATAAATTCTCTCTAAAATGCTTGTCATCAATATTACCTTCTCGACAAAAAATTTGATTGCCATTATAGTCAGATTCTGTGATGCACACAATGATTGAAAACCCTCCTAAATATTTCCTCCACATTTCGGCTTGAGCTAAGGAATGATCGCCATCTATTATGAGAAATAATCTACACGGATTATTTTTATATTTGTGAAGGTACCTTTCGTAAATAGAAAAATACTGTGCGTTCTTTTCTATCTCGCCTATGGACACATTCTTAAAGGCTTCATAAAGACTCATTTTATATCCTATTATATTATAGATAGAATTTCTTCAGCTACCATTTTTGGATTCTCAATTACACTGTAGGAATTGAAGCCATTCCTATTCTCGAATTGCTGAGTTCCGGTCGTAGGAAAAAAATATCTACTGTTATTTTTCGCTATTTTATCGACAAGGAGGAAATTGCTATTGAGCAGATCGTTAGGAAGAATGCAAAAAATGTCATTTTCTCGCCCCGAGAAGGCGCTCACATGAAAAGCTGATGACGATGTTCCAATTACAACGCGCCTCTCTCGAAATAATTTTATCTGATCACTAAGAGAAAGAGTTTCTGGAGCCACAATATCTACATTGGCTCGCCTGAAAACATCAATGATCTCATTTTCATTTCCAATTTTTGTAACTCCTCCTCCCATAAGATGCTTACTCAGATAAACGGGGCGGTCAATATTATTTACCGTTGCGCCCTTCACCAATATATCACCGATACTTCGACACATTTGCCCATATACTCTATGAACATAATTTTGCTCTTCAAATGATGGTCGAGGAATTGTGATATGTTTAATTCTTACTGGTCTATCGAAGGTCGCCAGCTTGCTCTGGTTTATACCAACTGCATTCCAAAGTTGCATGCGATAATCAATATCAAACCAATTGCTGATTGGTCCATGACTATGGAAAATTACTGGCGAAGTAATATTTGTATATTCCAAGCACCACAATCTTGCTAATGAAGTAATTATAAAATGACCGAAATGATTTATTACCTGTCCGCCATAAATATAGTGATCCTCTGGCGCATACGGAATGTCATCGATCTTTAGTTCTGTCATTCCATTATCACATACAAGACGTCGATCAGGACCACGACAATACGCCGAAGCATCAATTAACGTACCATTTTTTGAAAAAATTCCCCAATGCCGATCGTGATCCAGATGTACTTTTTCGGCAAAAGGCACAAATATAACATCAAAGTGATCCTCCATTATAGGTAGTGACTGCACAAGATGACTTTTTCCCCATACTGTTTTAATATTACGAAGTATCATCTGATTTTCATTAATCTCTATGTTTAATAAGTTTCATCCCTTGTCATTCATAGACAGAGGGCATCGATCAGTCATGGCTATATCACATTGAGTTTGCTATCCAGTTCATTTAGCAAAAAAAGGGTAAGGCTTCTTTTCTGAGGCGAAAACTCTGCACTTAATCAGGAAGGTCAAGACGACCTTACATAACCAAGGAAAACAGAAGGTTAGATGTTTAAATGAGTTCTCCAAGAAAAATCTGGGCCTCTCTTCGATTACAGATAATTGTAATCAGCGCGCTCATGCTTCGGGAACTTCATACCCGCTTTGGTAGAGAAAACCTCGGATATCTGTGGATTATCGGAGAACCTATTCTATTCTGCGCGGGTGTTGCCATCGCTTGGACTGCCATACGCCCGGCACATGAACATGGATTGCAGACGACAGCAGTTGTTGTGACAGGATATGTACCACTTACAATGTGGCGCCATTGCCTGATGGTCTCAATAAGAGCCTTCGAAGCCAACGGCAGTCTTTTGTTTCACCGTCAGGTCACTCCATTGGATATCATTTTGTCTCGAAGCTTGCTAGAGATAAGCGGAACGCTAATAGCCGGCTTGATAGTGTGTTACGGGGCGATTTTACTTGGCTATATGCTCCCACCTCAAAATTGGGCGCTTTTGTACACAGGACTTATCTATCAATGCTTTTTTTCTTTTGCGACGGCGTTACTTGTCGCCTCTTTAAGCCAACGGTCGGAAATTGTAGAGAAATCAGTAAGTGTATTCTCTTATCTTTCTTTGCCTTTCTCAGGCGCCTTTTCCCTATGCAGTTGGCTTCCAGAACCTGCAAGAAAGTTTCTTCTATGGTCGCCATCCGTAAACAATATCGAAATGATTCGGGGGGGGCAATTTGGAGACACGATACACCCTTATTACAATATGCTATATGATGCATATATAACCTTCTTCCTTGTACTTATTGGCCTTTCCCTTACGTTGAGAGTTCGGAAATTTATAACAATACAGTGATTATTCACTATATTGTTATAACCTTCGATATCAGCAAGGAATGCGTTTGAGAAAAATTTCTTATGCTGGCGCTTTATTGCAGGGAGAACCTTTATAATAACCCTCGATCATTACAGTTGCCCATTGACCAGAGTAGCCATAAACCATGCGACTGACCCGATACCTGCCTGCCCTCTGCCTGATGACGCCCCTCGTCGCGCAGGCACAGATCACCCCGTCTTCCAGCGCGATCAATCTCGCGGGTTTCAACCTGCTGGAAACGCCGCAGGGGCACGCCGTTCTGGAACCATCCACGCAGGGGCGCGGCGGCACCATCGCATCGCCGGCAGGCGTGACGCTGGGCATGGATGCCGTGCGCTCCTCGAACTATCACACCGTGCGCCCGGCCATCGCGCTACAGGAGACGCAGCGTTTTCGTCCGCAGGATGGCGTGACGGTGTATGACGCGGCACTGCATCTGGATCGTCTTCCGCGCAGGGGCCACACGGTAATCGCCGAGATCACCGCCGACGACCAGCCGCGTCTGGAGCTGGCTGTCGAGGGCGATACGGTGATCGTCACGGATGCAATTCCCGGCGCGGCGCCGTTCAGGGCGGTGGGCGGCACGATCTCGCCATCACGCAATGTCGCCTACCGGATCGCGATCCTGCCGAATGGCGGTGTCGGCATCACGGTGAACGGCATCAAGGGGGTGTATGCACTACCGGTTCAGGAAGCGCTGAGCTTCCGCACGGGGCTGATGGTCAGCGACGACATCGGGCATCGTCCCGATATTGCTCAGGTCACCTTCATGCGGCTGACCAATACCCACCGCCCAACCATCGGCGGCACGATCTGATACCTGCGCCTCAGCCGGGGTAGAGTCGGCGCGCGACACGTTCCATCGTCAGACCCTGCACGACGATGGTGAACACGACGACGCCGTAACAGATGGGCAGAAGGAGGGCCCGCAGCTCCCCCGGCGGCAATCCCAACGCAAGTGAGACGGAAATACCGCCACGCAGGCCGCCCCAGGTCAGGACGCCCAGCATACGGCCACGGTCCCAATGCAGGAGATAGCCCGGCAGCGTCGAGAACAGCACGCTCAGGCAGCGTGCGCCCAATGACAAGGGGATGACGATCGCCGTCATCAGCATGGCCGTTCCGTCCGGCGTTACGTCCAGGATCTGCAGGCCGATCAGCAGGAACAACAATACGTTCAGCACCTCGTCGATCAGGTTCCAGGCCGAATCGAGTTCCCCGCGGGAAGCAGGCTCGACCGTCGCGCCATCGTTTCTGGCACCGAAGCACAGGCCCGCCACCACGACGGCGATCGGCCCGGACATGCCGAAGCGATTGGCCATGCTGAAAGTCCCCGTCGCGAGCGCGAGGGAAATCAGGAGATCGATATGCGCGTCGCGCTGGGCACGCAGAAGACGCAGGGCGATCCATCCGGTCACGGCACCCAGCAGGCCGCCGCCGATCGCTTCCCGGCAGAAGGCGACGGCCATGTCCGTCCAGACAAGATCGTGACGATCACCCGTCGCCAGACCGATCGTGACACCGAAGATCACGACGCCGACCCCGTCGTTGAACAGGCTTTCGCCGGCGAAAACAGCCTGTAACGGTCCCGGCAGCCCCAAACGCTTCAACATGCCCACGACCGAGACCGGGTCCGTCGGTGCAAGGATCGCCCCGAGCACGACGCACCAGCTGAACGGGATCGGCCGCTCAAGGAGGGAGCACAGGAGCCAGACCGCCGCCGCCAGAAAAACGACGGAGAGGATGGTGCCCAGAACAGCCAGCGCCGCGACGGAGGCCAGACGGGCGCGCAGATGCGCGAGGTTCACCTGCATCGCGCCGGCGAAAAGCAGGAAACACAGCGCGCCATTCAGCAGCGCCTGCGGCAGGTTGATGAGGCGCAGCGCCGTTCTCGGCCACGCCTGCAAATCGTAGGCGGGAATCAACGGGTTGAGCACCATCACCAGCATCGACAGCAGCAGGGAAAACACCAGCACGCCAATCGTCATCGGCAGGCGGAGCGTGTGATGGTTGGCCATGCTCAACAGGGTGGACAGCGTCAGGAGCACGGCGATCAGGGTAATGGTATCCATGGAACAGATGGCTGGCGGTTCCCCTGACGGACGTCAAGAAAAACACGCCCGCCGCTCATGCAGCCCGGTTCGGCAGCTTCGCCACCCAGTCGGCCACGGAATCTCCGCTGCCGATGTCATTCTGGATCAGTCCGTCGACCATGAATGTCGGGGAGACGTGAACACCGTTCTGCCGCGCGTATTGGCAGTGCCATTTGATGGCGCGATCGAGATCGGGAATGGCGAATGCCGCATGCAACGCGACGCCGCTATATCGTTCGAGCCGGGCGATGATATCGTTCGGCGTGGCGTTCATGTTCGGGCCACCGGCATGATGCTCGAATTCGAACGCCTCGCGATGCGCTCCGATCGCCGCCATGACGCGTTTGGCCGTTTCCCTGCCGCCGTCCAGCGTCGAAGCCGCCAGGATGCAGCGCGTCAGCACGCCGGAGAACATGTGCCATGGTTGCGATTGCAGGCGGATTTTCATCGTGACGCGATCGGCCCCGGCTTCGGCGAGAAAATCGTCGAGCTTGCCGAAAGCGCGGACGGAGAACGGACAGGTCGGCTCCAGAAAAACCTCGAACGTCAGATCGCCGTGTCCCCATACAAGTGGATCCGCACGCCAGTTCGTCTCAGTCATCGCTGGTTCCTTTGCCTGAAACCTATGATACGCTTGGCTTGCCCGCTCCGTTGCCTGACAGGTTCATGTTCCATGTCTGCTGCCGCTCGCGCCCACCCACTTCTCGCACTGCGCAATATTGGCAAGGCGGCGCTGGCGGATTTCAGGATTCTGGGCATCACCACCGTCGAGCAACTGGCGACGCAGGATGCCGACACGCTTTACGTGGCGCTCTGCCGCAAGACCGGCACGCGTCACGATCCGTGCGTGCATGACGTGTTCGCCGCCGCCATCCATCAGGCACGCACGGGCGAGGCGCTGAACTGGTGGCAGTTCACGCCGGCGCGCCGCGACCGTCAACAACGGGGCGATTTCCCCGCTGTCTGACTGATTCAGAACTTTTCGCCGACCATTTCCTCGCTCTTGCGCCAGAGCGCCTCGGCGCGGTCCGGGTCGAGCGCATAAGCCCGCACGCCTTCGTTCATCAGGCCGAGCGGCTGATCGTCCGGCACGATGTGGCTGACATGACAGTTCTCGCAGTAATGCGCACCGACGGCATCGGCATCCGCCACCACGCCGGCCCAGACGGACGTCGCCGCGCCCTGCGGCACGGTCTTGAACTGGAACGGCGGCTGGCCTTCCGCTGCCGCCTGTTCGTTGATCTGCGCCACCATGGCCTCGATCTGGCCCGCCGGCATATGGCGCGCAAGTTCGGTCATGATGCCACCGGGATGCACGGCCGTCGCGCGCACGCCGCGTGCGCGATGGCGCCGGTCGAACGCGACGGCAAAAAGAATATTCGCGGTCTTGGAACGACCATAGGCCACGAACGGCGCATATTCCGTGGTCCTGAAGTCGGGGTCATCGAGATCGACATCGGCGAAGCGATGGCCGGACGATGCGAGGTTCACCAGCCGCGCCCCATCGCGCAGCAGACCGGCAATCCGGTTCACGAGAACGAAATGGCCCAGATGGTTGGTGCCGAACTGCGTCTCGAAACCATCCTTCGTATAACCGAGCGGCGTCGCCATGACACCGGCATTGGCAACGATCAGGTCGAAGGCATCGCCGCGTGCGTTCAGGGCGTCGGCGCAGGCGCGCACGCTGGCGAGATCGGCCAGATCGAGTTCGACCACCTCGAAGCCGCCGCCGCTGTCCTGCGCGGCCTGCCGCACGACGTCCGTGGTCTTATCGGCCTTCGCCAGATCGCGCGCCGTGCCGATGACGTGCGCGCCGCGTGCCGCGAGCGCCCGTGCGGTCTCGATCCCCAGCCCTGCGGAAACCCCCGTCACAAGCACACGCCTGCCCTGGAGAGAGACAGTGCCGAGCACGTCGTCGGTCGTGGATGTCGCGCCGAAAGTTTGTGTCATGATAGGCTCCGAAAGAACGAGGGGCGCGCCGGGGCGTGTCCGAAAATATAAACGGAATGTTGTTCCGCTTATTATGTGCGGAGTGATATTCCGCTTAACAAGAGGGGAGACGTTTGTCCGACGCGAAAAAATCCGCCCGGCGACCACGCCGCGATGGGGCGGAGAACCGCCGGAAACTGATCGAGGCCACGAAAGCGGCGTTTTCAGCGGGGGAGCACGATGTTCGCATGGACGAGATCGCGCGCCGCGCCGGTGTCGGCGTCGGGACACTTTATCGCCATTTCCCTAATCGGGACGCCCTGATCGAGGCTGTCTATCGTGCGGAGGTCGAAAAGCTGGCCGACATGGCCCGGCAGCTGGCCCGGACCCATGCCCCGCTCGATGCCCTACGCGCGTGGATGCTGGTGTTCGTCGACTACGTCGCGGCCAAGCAGCTCATCGCGCCGGCGCTCAACGTGCTGGTCAGTGGATCGTGCACGCTTTACCAGACGACAAGCGACGTGATTACGACGGCCATCGACACGCTGACGGCACGTGCCGTGGCCAGCGGCGATCTGCGGGCCGACGTGGAGCCGATGGACCTGCTGCGCGCGCTTGTCGGCGTCTCGAACGTGGCCGCCGCGCCCGACTGGGCGGCAGGGGCGCGGCGACTGGTGGACATCCTGATCGCCGGTTCGCGGTCAGGCGCGCAACCGTAGCAGCAACCCGCCGAATCCCATGAAGATGGTGCCGGTGACACGGTTGAACAGGCGCTTCATGCCTGGCCCGGAGATGACACGGGCCACCCCCTGCCCACCGATGCCGTATGTCAGGAGCCAGAACATCTCGCTGATCATGAAGGTCGCGATCAGAATGACGAATTGCGGCGCGGATGGCGCGTGACGATTGATGAATTGCGGGAAGAAGGCAGCGGCGAACAGGAGCAGTTTGGGATTGCTGATCCCGATCAGGAAGCCGCCGCGATAAAGCTGGCGAAGAGACAGCCCGGGCGTCGCCAGCGTCTCGCCTGTCGCGGCAGGCGCATCGTGCACGGGCGCGCGCCAGGCCTTGATCCCGAGATAGATGAGATAGGCCGCGCCCGCATAACGGATCACGTCGAACAGGCGCGGCTCGGCAGCCAGAAGCGTACCGACCCCGGCAGCGGAGACCACCAGCGCCAGGAACAGCGCCGTCAGGCAACCGCCCATCGCGGCGAGACTGCGGCGCAGGCCGACATGCACGCTGCGCGACAGGGCATGCAACATGTTCGGCCCCGGCGTGCCCGAAAGAAGAAAGACGGTGACCGCGAACAACCACCACGTATGCAGCGTCATGCCAGTTCCCTTGTCATGTTTGCATGAATGGCAGGGCTGACTATCGCCCGATGCACGGCCCCGCGGCAATTTCCCGTATATTTCCGATGAATTAAATGTTATTCATTTTTCCAGGTCGTCTTTCATTCTGGAAGTGCGACTATTCGGTCTTTTTTCCTTCGCAGTGGCACTTTCCTGAATCACGCCTGTCGTGGATCGTCGCCCAGTCCACCGTGTGGCTTTGCCGCTGCGCGATACCGGACGCTGCCCCCTCAGACGTCGCAGGACTCTCCGCCGTTTTCACGTAGGGGAATCATGAAACAATGCATGCGACACTCCTGCCGTTCATCGTGCTTTGTCCCCTGATCGGGGGCGCTCTCCTTCTTCTTTCCGCCGGTCGAATGCCACGGCTCGCCACGGGTTTCGTCGGTGTCGGCTCCATCGGTCTCGCAGCCTTGCTGGCGGCATGGCAGGCCCGACTTTTCGCTTATCTTCCCGATACGGTCGGCAGCGTGCAGACACCGCTCTGGAGCTGGATGCACGGCGCGGGACTCGATATCCGGATCGGCTTCACGCTCGACGCATTGTCCGTCGTCATGATGCTGGTCGTCACGGGCGTCGGGTTCCTGATCCATCTCTATGCCTATGGCTACATGCGTGACGATCCCGATATCGCGCGCTTCTTCAGCTACATGAACCTGTTCGTCGCCGCCATGCTGGTGCTGGTCTTCGCGAACGACCTGCTGGGGTTGTATGTCGGCTGGGAGGGCGTGGGGGTCTGCTCCT
Organism: Neoasaia chiangmaiensis; assembly: GCF_002005465.1. Lineage (NCBI taxonomy): Bacteria > Pseudomonadati > Pseudomonadota > Alphaproteobacteria > Acetobacterales > Acetobacteraceae > Neoasaia > Neoasaia chiangmaiensis. The sequence goes on from NZ_CP014691.1 coordinate 1,700,247, forward strand.
ATCTGTTGATCGGTTTCTGGTACAAGGAAGCCGCCAATACCGCAGCGGCGAACAAGGCCTTCGTCGTCACGCGCATCGGCGATGCGATCATGCTGTGCGGCCTGTTGCTGCTGGCCGTCCATGCCGGCACGCTCGATATCGCGACATTGACGCATCCGCAGCCGGGCGTCCTCTCGCCCCATATCGTCACCGTCGCCTCTTTCCTGCTGTTCGGTGGCGCAATCGCCAAATCGGCGCAGGTGCCGTTGCAGACTTGGCTGCCGGACGCCATGGCAGGCCCGACCCCGGTTTCCGCGCTGATTCATGCCGCGACGATGGTGACGGCGGGCGTTTATCTGATCGCCCGGCTGCATCTGCTGTTCGCGATGGCACCACTGGTCATGACGGCCGTCAGTGTCGTGGGCGTCGTCACGCTCCTGCTGGCGGCGGGTGCCGCGCTGGTGCAGACCGACATCAAGCGCATTCTCGCCTATTCCACCATGAGCCAGCTTGGCTACATGTTCCTCGCGCTGGGCAGCGGCGCCTGGGAAGCATCGATCTTCCACCTCGTCACCCATGCTTTCTTCAAGGCCCTGCTCTTCATGACGGCGGGCGCGATCATCCTGCGCCTGCATCATGAGCAGGACATCTTCAGGATGGGCGGGCTGGCACGGAAGATGCCGTGGATTACGGCCGCGTTCGTGGCCGGCTCGGCGGCTCTGGCCGGCCTGCCGGTCATCACGGCCGGATTCTACAGCAAGGAGATGATCCTCCAGAACGCCTGGCATTCTGATCCGCTGCTGTGGGGCGGGGCGCTGCTGGGCGCCTTCATGACCTCGACCTATATCTTCCGCTGCGTGTTCATCGTCTTTCTTGGCGCCCCACGCACCGAGCCCCATGGCCGCACGGGCTGGACGATGGCCGTGCCGCTCGTCTGCCTGACGGTTCTCGCACTGGCGGGCGGCATGATCGACGCCCCCAGCCCGCTGACGCCGGGCCATATGCTCTCGCGTCTCGTCTCGCCGTTCTTCGGCAAGCCGGGCGCGGAGGGCGCGACATGGCTGATGGTCGTCGGCTCGCTGATCCCGCCGATGGGCATCGTGCTCGCGTGGCTGATGTGGCGGTATGGCGATCGCATGCCGGCGATGAACCCGCTGGCGCGGCTGGCCCGCACCGGCTGGGGGTTCGATACGGTCTATGACCGTCTGGTGGTCACGCCGTTCGTGGCGCTCGGCCGCCTCAACATCAATGACATCTTCGATCGTCTCTCCACAGGGGCCGCAGCCGGCGCGGATGCCGGCGGCCATCTGCTGGGGCGGATGCAGAATGGACAAGTCCGCCGCTATGCCAGCTGGATCGCAGCGGGCACGGTAGCGGCCCTTTGCCTGGCGGTGTTCTCATGATGATGCTCCCTGCCCTGGTCATCCTCCCGCTGCTGGGCGGCATCGTCGCCTGGCTCGTCGGACGGAACGCGACCGATTCCCGCCTGCCCTGGTATGTCTCGATCGCCACGCTGGTGATCGAGACCGGGCTCCTGCTGGCCACCACCGTCGCGGCCATGAGCGCGACCGGACCATGGCTCGCGCATTTCTCCATGCCGTGGGTTCCCCTCCTTGGCATCGACGCGCGGCTGGACATGGACGGGCTCAGCCTCGTCCTGCTCTGGCTGTCCCTGATCCTGTCGTTCCTGTGTATCGTCGTCTCGGCCCGCGACCAGCATGAGTCGGGGCTGTTTCAGGCCATGCTGCTGGCCACAATCTCGGGCGTGAACGGCGTTTTCGTCGCCACCGACATGTTCCTGTTCTTCTTCTTCTGGGAACTGATGCTGGTGCCGATGTATGTTCTGATCCTGCAATGGGGTCATGAAGAGCGCCAGCGCGCGGCGATGAAGTTCTTCCTGTTCACGCAGGGTAGCGGACTGTTGATGCTGCTGTCCGTCCTCGGGCTTGTCTGGGTGCATTTCCAGCGCACCGGCGTGCTGACTTTCGATTACTTCGCGCTCGCGAACACGCCCATGTCCGCCACCCTGTCCATGGTGCTGATGCTGGGATTCTTCATTGCCTTTGCCGTGAAGCTGCCGGTCGTGCCGCTGCATATCTGGCTGCCGGACACCCACACGCAGGCGCCGACGGCGGGCAGCGTCCTGCTGGCCGGAATCCTGCTGAAAACCGGTGGCTACGGACTGATCCGCTTCGTCGTCATGCTCTTCCCCACGGCGGCGGCACATTTCACGACATGGGCGCTGGCGCTCGGGGTGGCCGGCATTCTCTACGGCGCCTGGCTGTCCATGGTGCAAACCGACATGAAGCGGCTGGTGGCCTATAGCAGCGTCAGCCACCTCGGCTTCGTGCTGATCGGCGTCTTTTCCGGCACACCGCTGGGCGTCGAAGGCGCGGTGGTGCAGATGGTGGCGCATGGGCTGAGCACGGGCGCGCTGTTCACCATCGTCGGCTCGTTGCAGGACAGGCTGCACACGCGCGACATGCGGCAGATGGGCGGCCTGTGGCCGATGCTGCCACACCTCTCGGCCATGGGACTGATCTTCTCCATCGCCTCTCTCGGCCTGCCGGGCATGGGCAATTTCGTGGGCGAGTTCCTGGTGCTGTTCGCGGTCTGGCATGTCAGCCCGCTGGCGGCGGTGCTCGGCACGGTCGGGCTGGTCCTGTCGGCCGTCTATTCGCTGACGATGATGGGGCGTGCGTTCTTCGGGCCGGAGCGGAAGGATCGTGCCGCCCTGCCGGATTTCGGCTTTCGCCCCATGGTGTTGCTGGGCGTCACGCTCGTCATGCTGATCGCACTCGGCACCTATCCGCAACCCGTTCTGGATCTGGTGACACCCGCGCAGGCGGCAAGCGCCCCCGGCACGGCGCTTCGTCCGATGCGCTAATCACAAGCCGGCCCTGCCGTGTGCAGGGCCGGCTCTTCCGGTCACGCGCCTGCGCGATCAAACGACTGACCTCTTAAATTATTTCTTATGCGTGTTGGTATTGCATCGTCACACTGATGCAGTCGAGACCTGCGCCATCGCAACATTGTCGTAGTATTCCGGCGTATTTTTCATTACCACCTGAAGGTTACAGAATGTAACCGAGCGGTATTACATTTCGTGTTCGATACGTATGTGTTACCTGTTTGCAATGGTCGCTTACAGATTCGACGTTACACATCACACGGCAACTTGACACAAAACGTTCATCAAGTGAATGAACTGTAACCCGTAACGAATACGAGACAGACAACGTGTGACGCACCGGCGCGCCCGACATCCAGGAATTCCGCGTTTATAACGAAAGATTTCTGGAAGCGATACGCTGCAAACTGTTTCAGTGGACATGACAAGCTCGTTGCCTTTGATGCCAGACATTTCTCGTTTGTCATGAGGCGGTTAACGAAAAACATAGTGGATAGATGTTGAAATGAAACACAATATCGCCAGAAATTTTCGGCGAAGCCGAACGTTGCTGCTGACCTTCTCCGCGATGAGCGGCATGACCGTCGTCCCGGCAATGGCACAGACCACGAGCGCGCCGACACATACCGTTCACAAGGCGCATGCGAAGAAAACGCGTGCGACCACCCGCACCACAACCACCACGCCCGTGGCGGCGGCACCGGTCGCGCCGGCAGGCACGGCCGCCAGCCGGAATGCCAGCGTGGTTTCGCAGACCGTGCCGACGGAAGCCGCGCCGGTCCGGTCCGGTTCGGAAAACATCGTGGTGACGGGCACGCTCTTCCGCGATCCGAATGCCACCAGCGCCTCGCCGATCACGCACATCACCTCACGCGATCTGCAGCAGCGCGGCATCAAGACCGTCTCGCAGGCCATGCAGCTTCTGTCATCCAACGGCGCGGGCAACCTCACCAACGCCTGGTCGGCGGGCGGCGGTTTCGCGGCCGGCGGCTCCGCGCCGTCCCTTCGCGGCCTGAGCACGGATTCCACGCTCGTGCTGATGGACGGCCAGCGCAACTCCTACTACCCCCTCGCGGACGACGGCGAACGTAACTTCGTCGATACGAACTGGATTCCGCAATCCATCGTCCAGACGATCGACGTCCAGCAGGACGGCGGTTCCGCGACTTACGGCGCCGACGCGGTGGCGGGTGTCGTCAACATCATCACCCGTAAGGAAATCAAGGGCTTCGAAGGCAACGCCGAAGGCGGCCTCAGCCAGCGCGGCGATTCGGGCCATCAGCGCCTGTATGCCACGTATGGTCATGGCGACCTGAACAACGACGGCTACAACTTCTACGTCAACTCCGAGTATCAGCAGGACGATCCGCTGTATTACCGCCAGCTTCAGGGGCCGTACAACAACGGCGACCTGACCGGCATCGGCGGGACGAACGGCAATTATAATATCCTGCAGGACGGCACGATCCGGAACTTCACCGGCACGCCGACCGCGCTGGTGCGCCCCAGCAATGGCGCAGGCGGCGGCGTCGGCCCATGGCAGGTGCTCAATCCCGCCGGATGCGGTGCGACGGGTGGCGCACTCGTTACAGGCACGCAGACTGCCGGTGACGGTGGCCGCAGCCAGGCCTGCACCATGAACTCGCAGCGTTACGAGCAGGTCGCGCCAGATCAGCGGCGCATCAGCGCCACAGCGCACTTCACGGCCAACGTGACCGAAAATTCGCAGTTGACCGCGATGTTCAACTATTCGCAGAACCGGACCATCGTCACGGGGACGCCTTACGGCACGTATGGCAGCACGTCCTATACCCAGGATTTGCAGGCCAACGTGCAAGGCACGCCGCTGCCGGCCACCTTGCCGAACGGTCAGCTTAACCCGAACGATCCGTTCGCAAGCCAGGGGCAGGCCGCCCAGATCGCCTATCGTTATGGCGACCTGATCCCGACGACGCAGGCGCTGAGCCAGAACTTCCGCGGCTCCGTCGACTATGGTGGGTCCGTGGCTTCCAAATGGGGTTCGGACTGGATTTACGACGTCAATTTCGTTGGCATGAACACGCTGCTCGATCAGCGCATCACGGGCGTGCCGACCATCAACGGCGAAATCAACGCGATCAACAACGGCACGTATAATTTCGTCGATCCGTCGCAGAATTCTCAGGCCGTTCTGAACTCGATCGCGCCGCCGAACGTCATTCATGCCCGCACGCAGGAATATTCCGGGCAGGCAACGCTGAGCAAGGGCCTGTTCCGCCTGCCGGGCGGTATGACGAAGCTCGCGATCGGCGGCAACTGGCGTTATGAGGCGTTGAACGACCCGAGCGCCAACCCGTCTCATCCGGACGATCCGGGCGAGCAGTACACGGGCTACATCAACCCTGTGAACGCGCGCGGTCATCGCTGGGTGGAATCAGGCTTCTTCGAAGTCAACCTGCCGTTCATCAAGATGCTGAATGCCGACGTCTCCGGTCGTTACGATCATTATTCGGAAGGCTTCAGCCACTTCTCGCCGAAGGTCGGCGTGCAGTTCAAGCCGTTCAAGCAGTTGACGCTGCGTGGCACGTTCTCCAACGGCTTCCGCGTGCCGAGCTTCGCGGAAACCGGCGGCTCGAACGTCGGCTACACGTCCTACACCATCACGAACCCGGCCTTCCTGGCGCAGCATCTCAATCCGGACGGCTCGATCGATCCGTATGCGCAGGCCTATCGTATCGGCAACAACACGGCCGGCAACCCGAACCTGCGCCCGGAAACCTCGACCAACTTCACGGGCGGCCCGATCTTCCGTCCCACGAACTGGCTGACGCTGAGCGCGGAATACTACTTCATCCGCAAGAACCACTACATCGCGCCGAACCCGATCGGTGTGCAGACGGTGGCGGATGCGTGGGTCGCGAATGGCAATGCAGGCCTGCCGCCGAACGTGACGGTCACGCCGGGCATCCCCGACCCGCAAAATCCGGGTGGATCGCTGCGCCCGGGTATCATCAACCTCGGCTACATCAACACGAACAAGATCTCCACGGATGGTGTCGATCTGTCGTTCGAGGCGCATTCCCGCCTGCCGGGCGCGCTGCATGATGTCCTGTGGTTCAGCAAGGGCACGGCTACCTATGTCCGCAGCCTGAACCTGACCCTGCCGGACGGCGAAGTGCAACATTACGCCGGCACGCTTGGCCCGTATGGCGCGGTGTCTGGCTCAGGAACGCCGCGCTGGCGCGCCAACTGGCAGAACAGCTTCACCTACAAGAAGCTGACCCTCACGCCGACCGTCTACTACACCAGCGGCTACAAGAACGTGGCCGAAGACCAGACGGGCGCGGACAGCCGCTTCGGCTGCGGTGACAACGTGCTGACCTCGAGCTCCTTCGTGCCGACGCGTTGCCACACCAAGTCGTTCTGGGACGTGGACCTGACCGTGAACTACAAGTTCAGCAAGCGCTGGTCCGCCTATGCCAACGTCTACAACCTGCTCGGCTTCCGCGCACCGTACGACTTCGGCACCTATGGCGGTTATCTCTACAACTCGTCCTGGGCACAGAACGGCGTGGTCCTGCGTTCCTTCCAGTTCGGCATGAACGTCACGCTCTGATCGACATCGTATGACCGGATGGGGCGTCCCTGCGCCGCCCCGCTCCTGAAAGCCGGCCCCGGTAATCGAGGCCGGCTTTTTTTATGGCCGGCAAACCGGCGTCAGAACCAGGTATCAGAACGATGTCGTGACGCTCAGATTGACCGAGCGCCCCATGACGCCGACCGGCATGAGATTGCCGCGCGCGATATAGTTGCCCAGCGCATAGCCGCCAAGCGGCTGATAGGCGCGCTGATTGAGCACGTTGTCCAGCCCCAGTTCGATCCGCGCCATCCGCCATTTGTAGGACGCGCTCAGATTCAGCAGCGCGTAACCCGGCGTGCGTGGCTCGGTGCGCAGCGCGTCGATCGAGCTCTTGCGCTTCACCAGCACGACCTCGGCGCGGCCCGTCAGGTCGCCGAACGTCTCGTCCAGCGCCACGAAACCGTTGGTCGGCATCTGGTGATAAAGACCGGTATGAGCATCCAGATCCTGGCCGCGCACCCAGTCGATCTTGGTGCTGAACACGCCCGTTCCCCAAGCCGGCGACGACCATGCCTGATAATGGCCGGAGGCATTGATGCCGTAGATCTGCGCATTGTGATTGACGAATTGCAGCAGGCCGAAACCGTTCGCATAGGTCGCGAGACGGTTCACGTTCACGTAGTGCTGCACATAGGTGTAATAGGGCTGCACCTTGACATCCCAGCGCTTCTGCCCGGCATCGTGCCAGTCGGCGGTGATCGACGCGGTATTGGCGATCTCCGGCGACAGGTTGTTGTTGCCGACGTAACCGTTACCATCGCCGAACCAGCCGATCATGGTCGCCGCCATCTGGCTGCGGCCCCATGCATAGCGCTCGAAGAAATTCGGCGAGCGTGTCTTGCGCGCGTATCCGCCTTCCAGCGAGAAGGTTTTCGCCGCGTCCCAGTGCGCCAACGCCGTGACATCGAAATTCACATCCGTGTGGCGATGGTCCTGCGCGTTGAAGGCATTGGCGGCCGCCGTGTCGGTGACGGTCATGTTCGACATCATGCCCATCATGCCGCTCATGCCCATCGTCGCCGTGCTGTAGGGCGATACGTTGCCGGTGTTCATCATTACCAGATCGTTGCGAATGCCAAACAATGTTTGGAAGCGCGGCGTCCAGCGCGCTTCCCACTCGGCGTAATCGCCCAGCCGGTCGCGCACGCCGCCATTGATGTTGTGGTAGGTGTCCGGCCCCATCATCATGCTGCCCGGCAGCGGCGGCCACCAGTCGTTCAGCCCCTGATGATCGAAGGAATTACCCAGTCGCAAGGTGTTCCAGCTGCCGAGCGGCAATGTGGCCTTGATGGCGTAGCCGGCCTGACGCGAATCGTCGTTCATCGGCATGCCGGTGTTCCACGTATGGCCGCCCTTGTCCTCAAGATCGTTCATCGCGTGCGAGACGCGCTGCCAGTAGCCGCGCACGTCCAGCGATCCCCAATCGAACACACCGCTATATTTGCCGTTCACGAAGGTGGAACGGTTATTGGTCATGTCCATGTACTGATTGGGAAAGCCCTCGTAAGGGGTATCCGTCTGGCCGAAGGTCAGGGCCAGAAGATTGCCGCCCTTGTGGAGCCCGGCGGTGACGCTATGGCTGTAGGTCTTGTAGGCGCTGGAAAGGACGGGACCGCCGCCGCCACCCATGTGGTAGTTTCCACGCTCGGCATAGGAGGCGCTGTAGTTCAGGCTGAGCAGATCGCTGGCGACCGTGGTGCTCAGGCCGCCTTCCCAGCCATTGCCGTTACTGTGATAGGCACCGCGCGCCCAGCCGGTGAACAGGATTTTTCCCCGTCGGGCGAATTTCGGATCGCGTCGTTCGACGCTGATCGTGCCCGCGATGCTGTCGCCCCCCATACTGACGGGCGTGATGCCTGCGATCGCCGTCGCATTCGCGACCATATCCGGCGAGATATAGGACAGCGCCGGATTCATGTGATTGGGACATGCGGGTTCGATCCGCACGCCGTCCACAATCGTCGCCACCCGGTCGTCCGCCATGCCGTTGATGACCGGCAGGGACGAGATCCCCCCTGCGCCATACAGGCTGACGCCCGGCTGGCGCGCGAAAAGTTCCGCGCTATCCGCGGAACTGAGCCGCCTCTGGCGTAAGGCTTGCGGGGAAAGGGAACTGGCAGCCTGCGGCCCGTCCATGAGCGGCGCGGTCGTGGTGACATCGAGCTCCGGCAGGTTGACGACCGGGGCGGCACAGGCGAACGACGGCGCGCCAAGGCAGGCGGCCATCAGCATGGCGCGCGTCAGACGACGCGGCTTTGCGACAAGAAAAACCATTGCAAATCTGTCTCTTCAATCGAACGAGCAAGACCCCGCAAGGCGGGGTCGGGAAATCAGCCGGTCGTGAAGAGTGCGGGCGGACCGCGTGCCAGTGCACGCTGCCACGGCAGCGATGGCGGGGCGCGCGCGGCCGCGAAACCGCGCATGATCCGCCGCACGAGGACGGTGGGCGCGGGCAGCGGCGGCAATGTCTGGAAAATGACCGGGCCAAGCGTCAGCAGCGGACAGAGAAAACAGGCGGCGTCCGCGTCGTGACCCGGCTTCCGGTGGTCCTTGGGCATGGCCATGCTGCCCATTGCCATGCCGCAATCCGGCGTCATGACGGCGGCCTGCGTCACCACATGGCCGGTCAGACGTTCCAGCGTCGCGCGCGGCATTTCGCCGGGACGGGCGGCCCCCATCAGGATCATCTGGCCGATCAGCCCGATCAGGACGAAGCAGGCCCAGCCGATGGCGGGCCGCATCAATCCTCCGGCAATTGCACGGCGTGCGGTCATGAAAGAGGCTTCTCGGCTTCCGAACACGGCTTGTCAAATCCGCGCGATGGGCACATTGCTGGACGCCATGATATCGGACCGTCTGACATCCGATCCCACGCAGGCGCTGGCGCGCCCGATCCGCCCGCCATCAAGGCAGGCGTTGTGGATTGCGCTTGGGGCCGTGCTGCTGGCGCACGCCATACTGATAAGCGTGCTGTTCAATGCGCGCGTGCATGTCGTGCCGCCGCCCGCCGAACGCGCGACGCAACTGATCTTCGAGTCGCCCGCACCGCCGCCATTGCGCGCGTTACCGCCGCCCGCGCCCCTGCCAGCGCCTTCCATGCCTGTCAGCCCGCCGGAAGCCCTGCCGGAAACCGATGCGCTCCCCGATGTCGGCGTGCCGCCGAAAATTGTCTCCTCACGACCCGCCAATATACCGCGGCAGCGATTGGCCGCACCCGCGACATCACATGCCCTCCCGCATGTCCCCGCCTATATTCCCTTGCCGGCGAATGCACCGACCGAAGCTGGCGACGGCGCGCGCAGAAATGCGCCGGCGCCGAACTGCGCGGCCCAGACGCCGCCTTACCCGGCCAGCGCGCAGGTCATGCATGAAACGGGCATGGCCGTCGTTTCGCTGGTTGTGGCGCCGGGCGGCGGCGTGGCGAAGGTGGAAATCGTCACCAGCAGCGGTTACGACGATCTGGATGACGCCGCCGTCGCCGCGGCACGTTCGGCGCGCTGCGTCAATGACGGCGGCCAGTCGGCAACGCTTCGGCTGCCGGTGCATTTCAGGATGGACTGACTAGAGAATGGCAGCAAGCCGGGCGCGGGCTTCGTCCGCATCCCGCGCGATCTGGGCCTTCAACTCGTCCAGCCCGCTGAAGCGGCGCTCTTCCCGAAGCAGGGCATACAGCGTCACGCCCAGTTCCTGGCCATACAGGTCGCCCTCGAAGTCGAAGATATGCACTTCAACCCGGCTTTCCTGACCATCGTTGATGGTCGGGCGACGCCCGATATTGGCGACGCCGGGCAATACCCGCCCATCCGGCAGACGCACCGTGACGGCATACACGCCGCGCGCCGGTTCGATATGCTGGCCGAGAGGGATATTGGCCGTCGGAAAACCCAGAAGCCGCCCACGCTTGTCGCCATGCGCCACGATGCCGGTAATGGTCCAGAACGTGCCGAGCTCTTCCACGACACGTTCCGGATAGCCTTCCTGCAGAAGCCGGCGAATGCGCGTGGACGAATAGGGACCACCGATATCGGCCAGCGGCGGCACGACCGTCAGCCCGATGTCCAGCCGCTCCAGCCGTTTCTCCAGAAACGGGATATCGCCACGGCGGCGATGACCGAAAGCGAAGTCCGGCCCGCAGGCGACGTGCCGCACCCCGAGCCCGGCATGCAGGACATCGTCGACGAACGCCTCGGGCGACAGATGGGAGAAATCCGCATCGAAGGGCAACTGGAAGACATGCTTCACGCCATGTTGCGTCAATGCCTGCTCACGGGCCGCCGAGGTCATCAGACGCAGTGGCGGGTCCTGCGGGCGGAACAGCTCGCGCGGATGCGGCTCGAAGGTCACGGCGGCAAGCGGCCGGTCGGGACGGGCGGCATGCAGCGTGCGCAACAGATGGAGATGGCCGCGATGCACCCCGTCGAAATTGCCGAGTGCCGCGACGGTGCCCCGCGCTTCCTTCGGTATCGCGCACCAGTCCGTATGCAGGGTCATGCCACCGGCAGCCCGAACTCTTTGGCCACGGCGGCAAGATCCACAGCCTGTGGCACGCCGGGATAGGGTCGGGTGTCGTCCTGCGCGCGCACCAGCTGGCAGATCCGCATGCCCGCGGCGCGCGCGGCATCGAGTTCCGCGCCGACATCGGAGAGAAACAGGATCTCGCCCGGCAGCACGCCGGCGCGCTCGGCAATCTCCGTATAGCTTTCGGCCACTTTCTTGCCGCCGATGTCCAGATCGTAGAACGCCTCGAACAGCCGCGTCAGATCGCCGACCTGCGTATGGCCATAAAGCTGGCGCTGCGCATTGGCCGAACCCGACGAATAGACCGCCAGGCGCAGGCCCGCCGTATGCCAGGCTTCCAGGGCGGGCGGCACATCATCGTACAGCCGGGCGCGCAGTTCGCCATCGTCGAAGCCCTGCTTCCACGCCAACCCCTGTAATGTCTTGAGCGGCGCGGCCTTGATGTCCCGCGCCATCCAGTCGCGGATGACATCCAGCGGCGCGCGACCGGGAAACTCGCGTTCGATATCGCCAAGCGCCACCCGCACGCGCGGATCGTCGCCCTGCGTTTCCAGCAGCGCGGGCAAGGTGCGGGCGGCATAGGGAAACAGCGTATCGCGCACGAACGCGATCGGCAGTGTCGTGCCTTCGATATCCAGCAGAACGAGACGGATCCTGCTCATGCGGCGGCCTTGTCCGGAATCTCCGCCGGGAAACGGCGCGCGATCTCATCGCCGGTATATTGCGCGACCCAGCCGGTCGTGTCCGTGAACACGCGCAGCGCCACCACATCCGGCGCAAGTCCCGCATCGAACCAGTGCGGGATACCCGCCGGGACGGAGATCAGGTCCCCCTGCGTGCACAGGACGGAATAGACCTTGCTGTCGATATGCAGGACGAACGCACCCTGCCCATGGACGAAGAAGCGCACCTCGTCCTCGCTATGGGTATGTTCGGACAGGAACTTGTCCCGCAGGGCGGACAGATCGGGCGTGCGCGCGTTGATGCGCACCACGTCCGCCGAACCGGCGCCCGTCTCGCCCATCAGGCCGTCCAGATAGGGGCGATAGGCGTCCAGCACCGTATCGGCATCGGCGTCCTTCGGCGGGACGACCGGCGCGTCCCATCGCTCGAAGCGAATGCCCAGAGGCTGCAACGTCTCGGCGATCTGGCGCGGTCGGTCCGTATCGAGCAGCTTCGTCTCGGGTGCGTCATCACGATAGATGGTCAGTCGGCTCATTGTTTCCGCCTTTCCAACTCACAGGCCAACAGGAATTCCAGACCTTCCAGCCGCGCCAGGGCGGTCGGCATGTCCGGCCCCCAGACATAGACACCATGCCCACGAATCACATAGCCGCCGGGCATTTTTCCCAAAAAAGGCGCCACAGTCGCCGCAAGGCGGGCGATGTCCTGATCGTTGTCGAAGATCGGCACATCGATGCTCGTCGCGTGCGTCTTCTGGCCTTCGAAGACCTTGAGCACCTCGTAATCCGTCAAACGGATCGCCGGGGCGGTCGCCGCCATCGATAGTACCGTCGCCGCCACCGAATGACCGTGCAGCACGGCGCCGGCACGTGGATCGTGCGCGTAGATCTGCGTGTGCAGGAGCGTCTCCGCGCTGGCCCGCTGCCCGTCCGCGCGTGGGCGGCCCGCCGGATCGATCTCGATCACGTCGTCCTCGGTCAGGAAACCCTTGTGGCCCCCGGAACGCGTGATCGCGATCCGCCCGTCGGCCAGCCGGCGGCTGATATTGCCCGCCGTGGCCGGCACCCATCCGCGCTGATCCATCCGCTGGCCCGCGCGCACGATATCCTGTGCCGCCTGTCGCCAGGCGGTGTCATGCTCCAACATGCCGAACGGGCGTTACGAGCGCGGCTGACCCGACGGGGTCGTGTTCGGCGCGGTATAGCTCGGCGCCTGGGTATAACCGTGCGGGTTCGGCGCGGGGATCTGGCCGTTCGGCGGCGCGGCGTGGTTGCCGTTCTCCAGCGACTCGTCGTCCGCCATATTCTTCTTGAACGATTTGATGCCCTTGGCAAAATCGCCCATCAGCCCGCTGATCTTGCTGCCGCCGCCGAAAAGGACGAGCACGACGGCAAGCACGACCATCCAATGCAGGGGACTCATGCTACCCATAATTCAATCTCCTCGCGGCGGTTGTGGCCGACATGGCCCGCGATCAACCTCTCACATGGCGCGATGTGCGGCATCTTGCAAGCTCGCCACATCATCGAGTGTGCGCGGCGCGATGAATCCGTAGGTCGGATACGGTCTGCGCCCGATCGTATGGATCGGCGCCCAATAGACGCGCACCAGCGACCAGTCGTTCGCCGGCGACACATCCACGACCGGCGCTGCGCGGTCGATCCGCCCCGGCTCCCAGTTGGCGTGCTCCACCAGAATCTCGCGCGGCGCCACCAGACGCCGCACGATGGAGACATGCCCGCTCGGCAGGCGCCCCGTTGCGCGAAACACCAGAACCTCGCCGGGTTGCGGCTGCTGCGAACGGCGGTATTTCCCCGCCGCGCCGCGCCACCAGCTGGCTGCCGGACCATAAAGCGCGAGGCCGGTGCGGGCACGGGCATATGGCGCGCATTGCAGACGCCCGTTGAAGCTCGCACGGCTGTATTCATAACGTGACGGCCCACCGCAGGCAGTCAGCCCACAGAGGGACAACAGGGTTGCCACGCCGAGCCATCTCATGAGGATTTAAGCATCAGAACACGATCCTCCGCTTCATCGGGGTCCATGGCCAGGGCGTTTTCCGCCACGTCCCGCCCGAAACCGTTGCGCGCGAAAACCGCGAGCGCCTTCTGATGCGCCAGGGGATCGGGGGACGGCGCATCCGGCCGACGGAAAGGCCCGAGCCGCCGCTTGCGCGCCAGAACCAGCGCGGCACCCAGTTCATGATCGCGCGCGTTGTCGTCGGCGCGTTCGCCCAGCGCCTCGTCCATGGCCGCTTCCAGAACCGGAGCATCGACGCCGCGCTGGCTGAGATGCATCGCCACGGCCCGGCGCGAACGGCCCGAACGCGTAAGGCCGCGGCTCCGCGACCGCGCGAAGGCGGCGTCGTCCACCGCGCCCAGCCCCGCCATGTCCCTGACGATACGATCGACGACCGGGCGCAGGGCGGAGACCGTTGTCTCGATGGCATCCATCGCCGTGCCCGCGCGTTCCGCCCGCTGTGCCCAACGGCGCAGGCGGCGCAGCAGGGCCTGCTCCAGCCCGTGCTCCGTCGTGGCGAAACGCGCCAGATGCGCGAGCGCGGCCTCACGCAGGCTTGCGGCGTCAGGCACGGGCGGCGGCGTGTCGCAGGGAACGGGCATGGCAGGCATAATGCCACGGATTCGTGGCGGAAGAATGGCTTTTGTTGCGTTCTGCGACGGGACGCTTGCCCGGCAAGGCAAAGAGGCATTAATTTGTTCGATAACTATCGAACCAAGGGAGGTCGTCGATGAGTGCATCCGATAATGTCTGGTTCATTACCGGCTGTTCGACCGGTTTCGGCCGCGATCTGGCAGGGCTTGTTCTCGAACGCGGCGAGCGTGCCGTCATCACCGCCCGCAATCTGGCGGCCATCGGCGATTTCGCGGAGAAATACGGCGAGCGCGCGCTGGTCCTGCCGCTGGACGTCACGAATGACGGCCAGATCACGGCGGCCGTCACCGCCGCGCGGAAGCGATTCGGCCGGATCGACGTGCTGGTGAACAATGCGGGCTACGGCTACCAGTCCTCTGTCGAGGAGGGCGTGGAAAGCGAAATCCGCGCGATGTTCGACGCCAATGTATTCGGCCTGTTCGCCCTGACGCGCGCCGTACTGCCGGTCATGCGCGCGCAGAAAAGCGGACGCATCCTCAACATCACCTCTATCGCGGGGCTGATCGGCTTTCCGTCTTCCGGCTATTATGCGGCCACCAAGCACGCCGTCGAAGGATGGTCGGACGCCCTTGCCGAGGAGACAGCACCCCTGGGCATCAAGGTGACCTGCGTGGAGCCGGGGCCTTTCCGCACGGACTGGGCCGGGCGCTCCCTTAAGCAGACGCCCAACGAGATCGAGGATTATCGGGAAACGGCGGGCGCGCGGCTGGCCGCGACGGCCGGCAACAGCGGCAAGCAGGCGGGCGATCCGCTGCGGGCGGCACAGGCCATGATCGACATCGCCCACAGCGATGCGCCGCCGCGCCATTTCGTGCTGGGTCGCTGGGGTTTCGATGCGGTGGTGGATCGCCTCGGCAAGCGACTCGATGAAATCAGGGCATGGGAGAAGCCCGGCGTGGAGACCGATTTCCCGGCGGAGGCTGCATCATGAGCCGCCTGTTCCAACCTCTCTCCCTCGGCGCACTCGAACTCGCCAATCGCATCGTGATCGCACCGATGTGCCAGTATTCGGCAGAGAACGGCAATGCGACCGACTGGCACATGATCCATCTCGGCACGCTGGCGCAGTCCGGCGCGGGGCTGTTGATCGTCGAGGCGACAGCCGTGACGCCGGAGGGGCGCATCTCACCCGCCGATCTCGGCCTCTATGATGACGCGAACGAAGCCGCGCTGGAACGTGTTGTCGAGGCTGCGCGTCGTTACGGCACGACCCCGCTCGCCATCCAGCTGGGTCACGCCGGTCGCAAGGCATCCTGCCGCAAGCCATGGGATGGCGGCACGCAGATCGCCCCGGACGCACCCGATGGATGGCAGACGGTGGCACCATCGGCGCTTCCCTTCGCGGACGGCAACGTGGCGCCGGTGGCGCTGGACGATGCCGGGCTGACACGACTGCGCGATGCTTTCGCGGAAGCGGCCCGGCGCGCGGCGCGACTGGGTTTCGTCGGCATCGAGCTGCATGCAGCCCACGGCTATCTGCTGCATCAGTTCCTCTCGCCATTGTCGAACCGGCGAACGGACCGTTATGGCGGCAGTCTGGAGAACCGGCTGCGCTTCCCGCTGGAAGTCTTCGACGCCATTCGGGAGGTTTTCCCGGCGGACCGCCCGGTCTGGGCACGCGTCTCGGCCACGGACTGGGTGGACGGCGGCTGGGACGTGGACGGCACCATCGCCTTCGCCAGGGCGCTGAAGGAACGCGGCGCGGCGGCGATCCATGTCTCCAGCGGCGGCCTCTCCCCGGCGCAGCAAATCCCGGTCGGGCCGGGTTATCAGGTGCCGCTGGCCGAAGCGGTCCGCAAGGCCGTCGATCTGCCGGTCATCGCCGTGGGCCTGATTACCGACCCCGAGGAGGCGGAAGCCATCCTGACCGAGGGGCAGGCCGATGCCATCGGCATCGCCCGCGCCGCGCTCTACGATCCGCGCTGGCCGTGGCATGCGGCCGCGAAACTCGGCGCGCAGATCGACGCACCGCCGCAATACTGGCGCTCGGAGCCACGCGAATACCGCAACCTGTTCAGGACGAAGCCGTAGGCCGCGAACCCCGAGGTGCGCAGCATGCGCCGCCTCGGGGGACGATGGCGTTTCAGTCGGCCGGGATGAAACGAAGCGTTCCCGCCCGGCGCGCCGGGTGGCCGGTATCGTTGGGGTGGTTGATCCCGTCCGTGACCGGCACCTCGGCGAAATCGAAGGGGCTTGTCCCGTCCAGACAGGCCACGTTCACGGCATAAAGATTCTGGTCGGAACGCCGCTGGTGATGCGTGTAGATGCCGCAGCGGGAACAGAAGAAATGCTGTGCCGCGCCGGTGTGGAAGCGGTAGCGCGTCAGCATGTTCTCGCCCTGCGTGATCCTGATGCCGCCCATCTCCACCGTGGCGACAACGGCGCCGCGCATGCGACAATAGGAGCAGGTGCAGCGCCGGATCGAGTTGAAGCCGTCGCTCAGCGTCACCTCGAAATGCACGGCGCCGCAATGGCATTGCCCATGCCGGGTTATCGCATCGTTCGCCATGCCGTTCGCACTCCCGTTTCCACCATCATGCCGTCAGATATCTCTACATCCCGACCTGAAAATGCCGGACCAGCCGTGCACCGACGTTTTCCGGTGCCTCACGGGTTGGAAAATGACCGATTCCGGGCATGACGATGCGCTCGAACGGACCGATGAATTTTCCTGCAAGCGACTCGCTGATTTCTGGCGGATTGACGCCATCGAGCGCGCCCTGGAAGTAAAGCGCGGGCAGCGCGAGCGTCCTTGTTCTCTCCAGTTTCTCGTCCAGCCATGTTCCCGCAGGATCCGGTTCGGCTTCGCCCCAGCGGGCGCGATAGCTGTGCAGCGTCACGTCGATCCAGTCGGGATTGTCGAATGACACCGCCACCCGTTCGAACGTGGCATCGTCGAACCATCCTGCCGGCGACCATGTCTCCCACATGATGCGCGCGAAGCCTTTGGGGTCCTTGCGCACGGTCTCGGACCCGATGCGCGTGGCCTGGAGCCAGTGATACCATTGCAGCCGGGCATGCCGGAACGAGGACATGACCCGCCCGCCCAGTTGCGGCGGCGAGGACAGCATGGCGATGCGCCCGACCCGCGCCGGCCAGCCGACAGCCAGCGCCGCCGCCGCGCTCGATCCCCAGTCATGCCCGGCCACGAGAAATTCACCGATATCCAGAGCATCCAGCAGCGCCACGGCGTCGAGGGCCACCATCGTCGTATTTCCGGTGCGCGGCGTATCAGACGCCCGAAAGCGCGTTGTGCCGAAACCGCGGATCATCGGCGCGATCGTACGAAATCCTGCCGCATTGAGAACCGGAATCACCGCGTCCCAGGTCGAGGCATCGTCCGGCCAGCCATGAAGCAGCAGCACAACGGGCGCCTCGGCCGGCCCGTCGTCCCGATAGGCGATGTCAAGCAGGCTGGTCTGGATCGTGGGCATGGTCGTTCATCCCATGGGACTGTCGAACACCGACATGGTCCTGCAACGGGCACCGGATCGAACGGTTCATTGCCCCCGTCCGAAGGGCCGCTCCCGGGACGGGCGCATCATTCATGCAGGCCGGGTGCCTCGCGCCCGGTGCGCGCGACATACTCCCCGTAACTGCCCTCATAGGAATGCAGGGCGTCGGGCGCCACTTCCAGAACGCGGTTCGACAGCGCCGCCAGAAAATGCCTGTCATGCGAGACGAAAAGCATCGTGCCTTCATACTCGCGCAGGGAGGTAATCAGCATCTCCTTGGTGGCGATGTCGAGATGGTTCGTGGGTTCGTCGAGCACGAGGAAGTTCGGCGGATCGTACAGCATCAGCGCCATCACCAGACGCGCCTTCTCCCCGCCGGACAGCACCCGGCAGACCTTGTCCACGTCCTCGCCCGTGAAGCCGAAACCACCGGCCAGCCCGCGCAGGGAACTCTGGGCCGCCAGCGGAAAGGCATCGTTCAGCGTTTCCAGCACGGTGCGATCGCCATCCAGCAGGTCCATGGCATGCTGCGCGAAATAACCCATCTTCACGCTGCCGCCGAGCGTGACAGTGCCGGCATCGGGCGCGCTGGTGCCGGTGACCAGCTTGAGCAGCGTCGACTTCCCCGCCCCGTTGATGCCCAGCACGCAGATGCGCTCCTGCCGCCGGATCATCAGATCGAGATCCTGATAGATCACGCGGCTGCCATAGCGCTTGTCCACGCCGCGCAGGGTCGCGACCGTATCGCCCGAGCGCGGCGCGGGCGCGAAAGTAAAGGTGAGCGTCTGGCGGCGGCGGGGCGGCTCCACGCGGTCGATCTTGTCGAGCTTCTTGACCCGGCTCTGCACCTGCGCGGCGTGCGAGGCGCGCGCCTTGAAGCGTTCGATGAACGCCACTTCCTTGGCCAGCATCGCCTGCTGGCGCTCGAACTGCGCCTGCTGCTGCTTCTCGTTCTGGTCGCGCTGTTCCTCGTAGAACTCGTAATCGCCCGAGAAACTGCGCAGCGCGCCGCCGTCGATCTCGATCACCTTGTTGATGACGCGATTCATGAAGGCCCGGTCGTGCGAGGTCAGGAGCAGCGCACCGTCGTGGCCCGCAAGGAATTTCTCCAGCCAGATCAGGCTCTCGAGGTCGAGATGGTTGCTCGGCTCGTCCAGCAGCATCACGTCGGGCTTCATCAGCAGGATGCGCGCCAGCGCCACGCGCATCTTCCAGCCGCCGGACAGACGGCCGACATCGCCGTCCATCATCTCCTGCGAGAATCCCAGCCCATGCAGCACCTCGCGCGCACGGCCGTCGAGGGCATAACCGCCGAGTTCCTCGAACCGGGCCTGAACATCGCCGAAGCGCTCGATGATGGCCTCGAGTTCGTCGAAACGCGCCGGATCGGCCATCGCGGCTTCGAGCGATGCCAGTTCTGCCCCGACCTCCGCCACCGGACCCGCGCCGTTCATCACCTCGGCGACGGCGCTTCGTCCGGACATCTCGCCGACATCCTGATTGAAGAACCCGACGGACAGGCCCCGATCGACCAGCACATTGCCCTCATCGGGCTGCTCCTCTCCCGTGACAAGGCGGAACAGCGTCGTCTTGCCCGCCCCGTTCGGCCCGACGAGACCGATCTTCTCGCCACGTTGCAGGGCGGCGGAAGCCTCGATGAAAATGACCCGATGGCCGTTGCGCTTGCTGATGTTGTCGAGCCGAATCATGGGGCCTCAGGAACTGGAAATGAATTTGGCCGCCTCAAGACCACGCCTGCCGGAGCACGGCAAGGCGGAAGGCGCATCATGGCGGCGCGGCGGCATCCGCGGTCGGTGGTGCATCGCGCCATTGCGAGGTCCGCAGGTCGAACGCGCAGACATGCGTCAGACGATGTTGCGCGATATCGTCCCGAACACGCGCCGGATAGGTGGGATCGTCGTAGCCGAACAGATTCCAGCCGGGCGGCGAGAAGCTGTCGATCCCGTTGAGGGTCGGAATGCCCCGCATCTCCGCGATGAACATCGCGTCCACGTTATGGCTGTATTGTGAATCGAAGCCGGGTGGCATTTTCGGGTCGGGCCGCGCATTGACGGCATAGAAACTGCGACAGTTTGCAGGCGCGGCCGGAATGGCGGCCAGCCGCGCATCCTCATGCGCCCGGACGAGCGAAAGCGGATTGTCGAGATTGATCTCCTCGATGACCAGAAAGACCAGCAGCGGCGCGACCGGCAGGAGGGTAAGCCGGCCACGCCGCGCCGACACCTGCCCGATGCGCATGATGGCCCTCATGGCCAGCAGCGTGACGGGAAACGTCAGGAACAGCTCGTAGCGACAGATCACGCGCACGGCGGGTGCGGCCGGGACGACACGATAGAACAGGTGCCAGACCGGATGCCCGTGCAGCCGTGTCGTCGCCAGCCAGGAGACGAACGTCGCCAACGCCAGCGCGCGCCAGAAGACCGATCGCCGACCCGACCAGCAAAGAACCGCGCCAGCCACGCCGCAGGCCAGCAACCCCCACGGCATCCCCATGATCTGTTCCGCATCCATCGAGAAATGCGTGCCCCAACGTTGCGACAGCCATAGGTCCCATCGGCCATAGAGCAGATTGCCCGGCCCCACGTTCAGCAGGCCGGTCAGGGCCGGGAGATAACGCGAGACCTCATGAAAATCGTGCATGCCGGTGCGTCGGGCAGCGGGCCAGTAAACATGCAGGAACGGCAGGAGACCGATCGCGAAGATCGCCCCGGCGAGCCCCATGGGCCGCCACGATCGCCGCATCCACGCCCGGGCGCGATGCCGTTCCGCTGGGGTGGCGAGCAACGCCAGGAACAACAACAGGAAAGCCGCGCCATAGGCGAAAAACCACGCCGTGTAGAACGCCGTCATCATCCATGCGGCATAAAAGACCGCAACGAGCGCGCCATATCCTGCCGCGCGCCCGGGCCGGTGCGGCGCGTTCCCGATGGCGATGCCGATCCAGAATGCCAGCAGGGGCGCGAAGCCCACGGAGAAAAGCTGCGCGTGATAGGCATTGGCGTAGCTGGCATTCGCGATGGTGAAGATCAGCGCGAACACCGCCGCGACCGGCATGGAGGCGCCAGCGAAACGGCGCGCGAACAGCACGAAGCCGAGAAAGCCCACGGCCTTGACGCCCATGTTGGTCAGGTCCGACGCCACGAACGCGTCCGCGCCGATGACGCGGAAAAAACCATAGGCCAGACCGTAGAGAAGATAGCCGTCGTTATATCCGACCGTATCCGGATTGGGAAAATACCAGAGGGTCCGGTCCCACGGACTGACGCCCCGCAGCACGTTGTGCCAGTGCTCCAGATGGGCGATCTCGATCAGCCCATCGATCCGGTCGCCGAAAACCCGCGCGAAAGCGCTTCGCAGCTGCTGCCGGAAGAAGATGACGAGCGCGAACAGGCCCGCCGACACGAACCACATCACGTCCGAACGGGTTCGGAAAAGCCATTGCCGCATGGCAAGGCTCTGTCAGGCCGTGGAATTTTTGTAAAGATGGGGGTTCGAGACACCGTGAAACGACCGGCGAGGAGTCCCTGCCCCATGACGACCCAGCACATTGAAGAAACGCTTTCGGCGTTGCCCCGCCGCTATCCCGGTCCGGGCGGCGGCGCGGCGATCGTCAGGGATGGGCAGGTGCTGGCGCGCCATAGCTGGGGCTTCGCCAATGCCGAAACACGGCGACCGTTCACACCCGCCACGCTGTTCCGCATGTGCTCCATCACCAAGCAGTTCGCCTGCGCGCTGCTGCTGGACGCGTTCCCCGACCCGACCGTTCTGGACCGCGATGTCGCGGCACGCCTACCGAACCTGACGGAAGCGCCGCCGGGCATGTTGCACCTCGCGCATAACCAGTCCGGCCTGCGCGATTACTGGGCCGTGGCGATGCTGCACGGCGCGCCGGTGGAATCCGTCTTCGGCGATGTCGAGGCGGAAAAGGTCATCCGTGGTACGCGCAGCCTGCATTTCCGGCCCGGCACGGCCTATTCCTATGTGAACCAGAATTTCCGCCTGATCTCCGATATCGTGCAGGACCGTCTGGGGCGCTCCTTCGCGGAACTGTTGCAGGAGCGGATATTCGATCGCCACGGGATGCGTCGCGCCTTCCTGGCCGCCGATACGCGCGCCATGCCGGATGGCACGACGGGTTATGAGGGCAGCGAGGCGACAGGCTATCGCGCCGCCGAGAACAACATCTTCTGGACAGGCGATGCCGGGCTGGGCGCGAGTCTTGATGACATGATCGCCTGGGAGCAGGCGATCGACGCGCAACGTGACGATCCGGAGGGTTTCTACAACCGGATGAGCGCACCGGTGGCTTTCGCCGATGGCGCACCCGCGCGCTACGGCTTCGGCCTGGCACGTTCCATGCCCTTCGGCCGCGCCGCCACGGGGCATGGCGGCGCGCTGCGCGGCTGGCGCAGTCACCGGCTGCACATCGCCTCCGCACGCCTGTCGGTGGTGGTGATGTTCAATCACATGTCCGACGCGCAGGGCGCCGCGCTGGAACTCGCCGCCGCCGCGCTCGGGGAGGCTGGTCCGCCCGCGCCGGTCCATGGCGAAAGCCGCCTGCCGGGCATCTGGTTCGAGCCGGAGACGGGCCTTGCCGTGCCCATCGACGAGGCGGCGAGCCGTCTGCGCATGCGCTACGCCTATCCGCCGGAAATGCTCGACCGGACATCCGCTGAGACGGCGGGCCGGGATGCGACGCGCCTGAAGCTCGATGGCCGCGACGACACCCTGACGATGGCGCGCCCGCAGGAAAACCGCGTCACCACCCTGCAACGCCGCACGCCTGGCGAGGGGCGGCACGACGTGGCCGGGCGTTACCGTTGCGATGAACTCGACGCGGAACTGACGGTCATTAACGCCGGTGGCAGCCTGTACGGCGGCTTCTCCGGCATGCTCGGAATCGGGCGAATGGAGCGCCTGCAACCGCTGGCGGAGGATCTCTGGCTCCTGCCCTGCCTGCGCGCGCTGGATCACTCGCCGCCGGGGCACTGGACCCTCGCTTTCGCGCGCGATGAGAACGGCGTCGTCATCCAAACGCGCGTTGGCTGCTGGCTGGCGCGCGATCTTTCGTATCGCCGCCTGCCTGATTGATTTGACGGCATCCCTGTAAATTTCGCATCATGGTGCGGTGAAACGTTGCTCACCCGCCCTGACGGTCGTTTCGGTCGACAGGTGCGGGTTGTCGTCGTTTCATGATCGCAATTCTCTGACCGGGCCTGAACAACGCCATGATTTCCGCTTTGATGCCGACCTTCAACCGTGCCGACCTCGCTTTCGAGCGTGGCGAAGGCGCATGGCTGATGACGGCGGACGGGCGACGATTCCTGGATTTCGGCGCGGGCATCGCGGTCTCCTCGCTGGGCCACGGACACCCCAGGCTGGTGAACGCCATCGCCGAACAGGCGGCGCGGGTGATGCACGTCTCCAATCTGTATCGTATCCCGCAGGCCGAGGCGCTGGCGCGGAAGCTGGTGGACAATTCGTTCGCCGACAGCGTGTTCTTCTGCAATTCCGGCGCCGAGGCCAATGAAGGCATGGTCAAGATGATCCGCCGGGACCAGGCCCGGCGCGGCCATCCCGAACGCACGCGGATCATCTGCTGCGACGGCGCCTTCCACGGTCGCACGCTGGCGATGCTGGCAGCCACCGGCAACCCCGCCTATCTCGACGGGTTCGGCGAGCCGGTGGCGGGCTTCGACCATGTGCCGTTCAACAACCTCAACAGACTGCGCGACGCCATCACGCCGGAGACGGCAGGCATCATGATCGAGCCCATTCAGGGCGAGAGCGGCATCAAGCAGGCCGACCCGCATTTCATGCGCGGCCTGCGCCAGGCCTGTGACGAGATGGGGCTGGTCCTGGCGTTCGACGAGGTGCAGACCGGCATGGGCCGCACCGGCAAGCTGTTCGCGCATGAGTGGTATGACGTGAAGCCCGACATCATCTCGGTCGCCAAGGGAATCGGCGGCGGCTTCCCGCTCGGCGCCATCCTGGCGACGGAGGAAGTGGCCTCGCACATGACGCCGGGCTCCCACGGCACGACCTTCGGCGGCAATCCGCTGGCCTGCGCGGCGGGCAATGTGGTGATGGACGAACTGATGGCGCCGGGATTCCTGGCGCATGTCCGCAAGGTGGGCGATGCGCTCGGCGCGATGCTCGACGGGCTGGTGGTCGAATGGCCGGAGATTTTCGAACAGGCACGCGGACGCGGCCTGATGCGCGGCCTGCGCTGCCGCCCGCCGGTCGCGACGGTGCTGAACGCCGCCATGCACGAGGGCCTGCTCTGCGTAACGGCGGGCGATAACGTCCTGCGCCTCGTCCCGCCTCTGGTGGTGACCGAAGAGGATTGCCGCACCGCCTGCGCGCGGCTGGCGCGCGCGGCAAAGGCCATGCTCGCGCATGAGAAAACCAATGCACGCACGGTGACGGCATGAGCGCGGCTCTCCCCCTGAATCTCGAGACGCCGATCCGGCATTTCCTCGAACTGCGCGATCTGGATGCCGCCACGCTGCGCGCCATCGTGGACGTGGCCGCCGGTGTGAAACGGATGCAACGCGGTCGCCAGCGCCCCCTGCATCCAGCGCAACCGCTGGCGGGGCGCACGCTGGGCCTGATGCTCTCGAAGCCTTCGACACGCACGCGCCTGTCCTTCGAGGTCGGCATGCGCCAGCTCGGCGGCGACGTGGCCGTCCTGTCGCCCAACGACATGCAGATCGGGCGTGGCGAGAGCCTCCCCGACACGGCGCGCGTGCTGTCGCGCTTTCTCGACGTGCTGGTCCTGCGCACCGGGAACGCCGCCAACCTCCGGCAACTCGCGGCGTGGAGCACGATCCCCGTCATCAACGGCCTGACGCCGCATTCGCATCCGGTGCAGATCCTGGCCGACATCATGACGTTCGAGGAGCATCGCGGGCCGGTGGGCGGCAAACGCTGGGCATGGATCGGCGACGGCAACAACGTCGCGACCTCGCTCATCGAGGCTGCCGCGCGCTTCGGCTTCTCCCTTACGCTGGCAACGCCCCTGAGCATGTCGCCCGATCCCGAAGTCGTCGGTTGGGCACGCGCGCAAGGCGCGGATGTCGCGGTCACGCAGAACCCGCATGAAGCCGTGCGCGGCGCCGATTGCGTGCTGACCGACACCTGGACCAGCATGTCGGACGAGGAATCCGTTATTCGGCTCGAAACGCTCCGCCCATTCCAGGTCAATGCCGCGCTGATGGCCGAAGCCGCGCCGAACGCCCTTTTCATGCACTGCCTGCCTGCCCATATCGGGGAGGAAGTCACACAGGATGTCTTCGACAGTCCCGCTTCCGTCGTCTTCGATGAAGCGGAAAACCGTCTGCATGCCCAGAAGGGGTTGCTGCTTTGGGTGCTTGGCGGTGCGAACTGGCGCGCGGCCGGACAGGAACCATCGCCGTGAACCGCCGTTTCGGCTGACCGGCAGACCAACGATACGCAAGGTTCGATGATCGACACACCGGCTTTCCTTGATTCGCAACGCCCCGACGTGCCCAATCTGGTCGTCCCTCGCGGTGTCACACCTTTCTATCTGGAAGGCAGACCCGTGCGCGGCCGGCTGGTGCGCCTCGGCGCGCTTGCCGACCTCTTGCTGTGCCGCCGGGAAAATCCGGACGGCGCGCTCGCGTTGGGTGGGCAGGCGCTCGCGCTCGTCGCGGGCCTCAGCACCGCGCTGAAATTCCAGGGATCGTTCTCGCTACAGATCAAGGGCGATGGTCCCGTCTCCCTCCTCGCCACGGACTGCACCGATACGGGCGATCTGCGCCTCTATATCCGCGCCGACTCCGATACGGCGGAAACCGCCGCGCCTGCCCTTCTCGGTGAGGGTTATTTCGCGTTCACCGTGGATCAGGGACCGGATACCGACCGGCATCAGGGCATCGTCGCCATCGAAGGGCAGGACCTGTCCGAGATGGCGATGCATTACTTCGCCACCAGCGAACAGCATGATTGCTGGGTAAGGCTCTTCTGCGCCCATACGCCGGAGGGCTGGCAGGCGGGCGCGCTGATCCTGGAACGAATCGCCGCCGATGGCGGTATCGACGGCGGAGAGCCGAGCACGGAGAACGACGACGCCTGGGAGACGGCCTGCGTCCTGGCCGACACGTTGACGGAAGGGGAGATTCTTGACCCCGTGCTGGATTCCGGCACGCTGCTCCATCGTCTTTTCGGCACGATGGATGTCCAGATCGATCGGCCGCGCGCGCTCGCCTATGGCTGCCGTTGCTCGCGCGCCAAGCTGTCGGGCATCCTCGATACCTTCTCCGGCGAAGATCTCGATCACATGGCGATTGACGGCACCATCGTCATGAATTGCGAATTCTGCAATATCGACTTCCGCTTCGCGCGGGATGAGGTCGGCGACCGACCCGACGACACAGCCTGAGAGCCAGCATCGCATGACTGACCAGCCCGTATCGACGCGCGTTCCCGAAGGAAGGTGGGACCTCCTGGAAGGCGTCACGCTCGACGGCCGACCAGTCACGACGCTTTACGACCGCTGGATGCCGGTCTCCTCCGTGCCCCTGTCGCGGGACGTGACATGCGTATTGCTCCGCGACGCGGATTCGGATCGCCTGTCGCTCTGGTATCTCGATGCCGGTCGCGCCTATCTCGGTCCGCATATCGAGGCACTGAACCGCATCAGCGCCGACGACGTCCTGGCGCCCGTCGCCCCGGCCCTGGCGGAACTGGCGCAATACAGCCTCGCCGGCAGGCCGCAGACGCCGATCGCGCCCGTACCCCCGATGCCCGCGCTGCTGGCGGAGCAACTGGCCGGCGCATGGGCCGTGCGCAACCTGCATGCGGTGTCCATCGTGCCGATCAGCCGGGCGGAAGCGGACGGCACGCTTTCCGGCCCCGGCGGACTGGTACTGGACGACCGCAACATGCGGCGCCTGCTGGACTCCCGTGTCGGAGAGGGACCGCTGGTCGTGGCATCGCCGTTCGATGCCGCGCCGCTCCGGGCCCAGACAATCATCGAGACCGCCGGCCTGACGATCCATCGCTTCTATGCCGCGGATCAGGACGCCGCCTTCTATCTGATCTGGCCGGTCAGCCGGACGGATGACCAGAAACCGGCCTTCTACTGTCCCCGCGCCCAGTTGATCGTCTCCGACCAGCCACAGGCGGGCCTGCTGCCGGGCCGGATTCTGGCCTGGTATCTGATGCATCCCGACCACGTGCGCGACATCGAGGAAGCGACGGATTTCCAGGCAACGGATTACGGGCTGGGCCGCGCTTCCGGACTGATGGACATATCCGACGCGCCCGAAACGCCGGAGGTCCCCGTCCAGGCAGTGCGCTCTCAGTCCGAGGCATGGTCGTTCCTTGCGGCCTCGGCCGCGGGAAAACCCGCCCGCCTGCCGGACGATCCGCCGCCACGGCAGGAGAAGACAGGGGAGACGACCGCCGCGCCGTCTGGACTTTTCAAACGTCTTCGCGCCTTCATGAAACGCGACTAGTCACCGACGCCTGTCAGAGAGATGGAGAGAGAATCGATGTGGAACATCTCGGGATGGCGGAAGGCCGCCGCTGCCTGCGCACTGGGCTTGCCGATCATGCTGACGGCCTGCGCCGGTGACGATTCGCCGCAGAATTTCCCGCCGCTGACCTACACCGCGCTTTCCCAGCTTCATCTGAACGTCGCCCATATCGATATCGTCGATCAGGCACCTGCCGGTTCCACGCCGGGCGACATCTCCGGCCGCGCACCCACGCCACCCGATCAGGCCCTTCAGGAAATGGCCCGCGACCGGCTGGTCGCCAGCGGTGAAGACGGCAACGCCACGTTCACCATCACCCGCGCCACCATCCTTCATGAACCCGGCGGCACGCTCCAGGGCGACATGGATGTGCATATCGACGTCCTGACACCCAATGGCCAGCATTCCGGCTATGCACAGGCCCATGTCAGCCGGACGCTGAACCCCGGCGATCAGGACCCGGAGTCGCGCAGTGTGCTCTATTCCCTGACCTCGCAGATGATGCAGGACATGAATGTCGAGCTGGAATACCAGATCAAGAAATCGCTGAGCGACTGGCTCGTCGATGCAGGCGGCGCTCCGCTCAACAATGCGGTCCAGCAGCAAAGCCTGACCGGCGGGCCAGGCACCGCCCCCCCCACGCCACCCGCCAGCGATGCCGCCACCCTTGCACCGCCCGTGGATGCCGGGGTTTCCGGTACCGCCGTCGAGCAGGCCAATGCCCCGCAACCCGACAGCGGCACGCCGACGACCGCGACGCCAGCAGCCACGCCACCCACCACGCCACCGGCAGCGCCCTCACAACCGGATGCCATTTTCCCCACCGGCGGCGATGACGTAACACCCGTCGCGGCACCGCAGGTTCATTCGCCGAAAGCAGGCGTCCTTCAGCTTCCGCACAGCCGGAACTGACAATTTTTCACATAAAAGTGACAGAAATAGAATGTCACATTGAGAACTTTCCTCGAAAACCATTCCCATGCGCTTTTCGAGGCCATATTCTCGCGAATACAACAAACGCCGCAGAAATATTGTAATACATACGGTGTTGCAACAACTCCCCATTCGCCTGCTCCGACAAGACGTCTCTGGACGAATCCGCCAAATCTGGTCCACATGACCGCGTCTTCGGAACGGTTGCGTTCCATCTGCCTACCTGAAACGGTCGCATTGTCGATCAAGCTGTTTGGAGACCCGCTTGTCGCTTCAACCTCCTTCACGTCGAACCTTTGTCAAAGGTCTGCTCGGCACGACGTCATTCTGGCTGGTTGGCGGCCATCAGCACTGGGCCCATGCCCTCGCGGCCGGAACACAGGCGCCCTACACACCGCAATATTTCACCGATGCGGAATGGGCATTTCTGGAAGCCGCCTGCGAACGCATTTTCCCGCAGGACGAACACGGCCCCGGCGCGCATGCACTCGGCGTGCCCGAATTCATAGACCGGCAGATGGACACCCCCTACGGACGTGGCGAACTCTGGTACATGTCCGGCCCGTTCCAGGAAGGCCCCGCCAATCTCGGCTATCAATTATCCCTGCCGCCCCGCGATCTCTATCGCCAGGGCATCGCCGGCGCCAATGCCTATGCCCGGCAACAGCGCGGTCATGACTTCGCGGATCTGGAGAGCCAGGCGCAGGTCGAACTCCTGACCGCCTTCGAGGGCGGTGCGGTCCACTTCAATCAGCTCTCGGCGCGCACCTTCTTCGAGCAGTTGCGCAAGAACACCATGGAAGGCGCCTTCTCCGACCCGATCCACGGCGGCAACCGCGGCCTGGGCGGTTGGACGATGCTCGGCTTCCCCGGCGCGCGCGCCGATTTCATGGACTGGGTCAATCAGGACGGCGCTGCCTATCCGTTCGGTGCGGTCTCCATCTCAGGCGAGACGGCGTAAGGAACAAGAAAAAAATGAGCGCAAAAAAAGCGGACGCCATCGTCATCGGCGCCGGCTGGGCCGGCTCGATCCTCGCCAAGGAACTCACGGAAGCCGGCCTCTCCGTCACCATGCTGGAACGTGGCCCCGACCGCAGCACGGCGGATGAAGGCGACTACCCGAACTCGATCGATGAATTGCGCGGCGCCATCCGCCACCGGCTGTTCCAGAACGTCGCGAAATCCACCGTCACCATCCGTAACACGGTCGATCAGACGGCACTGCCCTATCGTCAACTCGCCGCCTTCCTGCCGGGCGAAGGCGTCGGCGGCGCCGGACTGCACTGGTCAGGCGTGCATTTCCGCGTCGCACCGGACGACCTGGCACTCCGCAGCAATGTCGTGGCGCGCTATGGCGAGAAATTCATTCCCGAAGGCATGAACCTTCAGGATTACGGCGTCACGTACGAGGAACTCGAGCCGTTTTTCGACAAGGCGGAAAAGGTTTTCGGCACGTCGGGCGAACCGTACAAGATCAACGGTCAGGTCGCGGGTAACGGCAACGTCTTCGCACCGTCACGCTCGGACAAATTTCCCCTACCTCCGATGAAGGACGTCTATTCCGCCAGTCTTTTCCGCAAGGCAGCAACGGCAGCAGGTTATCATCCCTATTCCCTGCCGGCCGCCAATGCCTCGGCGCAATACACCAACCCCTATGGCGTGCAGATGGGGCCATGCAACTTCTGCGGCTTCTGTAGCGGCTATGACTGCTACATGTATTCCAAAGCCTCGCCGAACGTGAATATCCTGCCGGCACTGCGGCGCGATCCGAATTTCACCCTGATCACGAAGGCCCATGTACTGCGCGTCAATCTGGACAGCGACAGGAAAAAAGCCACCGGCGTCACCTATCTCGACCTCGAAACCAACAAGGAGGTCTCACTGGACGCCGATCTGGTGATCGTCGGTGCATTCCAGTTCCACAACGTTCACCTGATGCTGCTCTCCGGCATCGGAGAGCCTTACGATCCCGTGAAGAATACCGGCACCGTCGGCCGCAATTTCGTCTACCAGACCATCACCACCTCGCGCGCCTGGCTGTCGCCGCAGCAATATACGAACACCTTCGTCGGCGCAGGCGGCGCGGGCGTCGCGATCGACGACTTCAACAGCCTGAATTTCGATCACGGCCCGCTCGGCTTCGTCGGCGGTTCGCCGATCTGGGTCAATCAGGCCGGCGTCAAGCCGATCGCCGCCGCAACAGGCGGCGCGGGCGGTCACGCACCACGCTGGGGCGCAGGCTTCAAGGAAGCCATGATCGACACCTACCGCCACTCGCTGACGATGGATGCGCATGGCAGCAACATGGCCTATCGCGACGTCTATCTCGATCTCGATCCAACCTGGAAGGACGCCTACGGCCAGCCGCTGCTGCGCATGACGTTCACATGGAAGGATAACGACATCCGCATGAACCAGTATGTCGTCAGCAAGATCGAACCGATCATGAAGGAGATCGGCGCCACGCGTTACTCGCTCGGCAAGATGGCGAATAACGAAGTGTTCGATACGCGCCGTTACCAGACCACCCATCTGGGCGGGGGCGCCATCATGGGCGCCGATCCCAGAACCAGCGCCGTCAACCGCTACCTGCAAAGCTGGGACGTCTCGAACGTCTTCGTCATCGGTGCCAGCGCCTTCCCGCAAGGCATGGGATATAATCCAACCGGCATGGTCGCAGCGCTGGCCTATTGGGCCGCCTATCATATCCGCACCACCTATCTCAAAAATCCCGGCCCGATGGTGCAGGCATGAAAAAGACCCTCTCGCTGCTCGGCAGCGCGATCGCCCTCATCGCCACCGCCGCGCATGCGCAAACCCAACCGCCGGCAGATAACGACCTCGTCGCGCAGGGCCAGTATATCGCAGCCGCCGCCGACTGCTCGGCCTGCCATACCCTCAAGGGCGGCATGTCCTATGCCGGCGGCACGGCGTTCAAACTGCCGATCGGCACCATCTACGCCCCGAACATCACACCAGATCGCGAACACGGCATCGGCGCCTATACGGAAGCCGAGTTCTCCCGCGCGCTGCGTGAGGGCGTCCGGCGTGACGGCAGCAGCCTCTACCCGGCCATGCCGTATCCATCCTACGCCCGCATGACGGATCGCGACATCCACGCCCTCTACGTCTATTTCCAGCACGGCGTCGCCCCCGTCGCCAGCAGCCCGCCCGCGAACGGCATTTCATGGCCGCTGTCCATGCGCTGGCCCATGACGATCTGGCGTTCCATGTTCTCGCCGGACGTGCGCAAGGCGCAGCTCAACGTCCAGCGTGAATTCGAGGATTCCGCCACGGCCCGCGGCGCCTATCTGGTCGAAGGTCCCGCCCATTGCGGCGCCTGCCACACGCCACGCGCCGTCACGATGCAGGAAAAAGCCCTCTCCAACGCGGATGGCAACATCTTCCTGTCCGGCGGCGACACCGTGGACGGCTTCATTCCCGTCAACCTCCGCCAGGACAACCGCACTGGTCTGGGCCGCTGGACGGAAGACGATATCGTCGCCTTCCTCGCCACCGGCCGCAATCGTCAGGGAGAGTCCTTCGGCAGCATGAGCGAGGCCATCGAGCACGGCACGCAGCATCTGAGCGATGCCGACCTGCACGCCATCGCCAAATACCTCCTGACCCTCACGCCACGCCAGCCGAACGCGGCCGCCTGGACATACGACAAAGCCGCCGCCGACGCCCTGCAACATGGCGACGCCAGTGCCCGCGGCGCGCGCGTCTATGTGGACCATTGCGAAGCCTGCCACCGCTCCGACGGTCATGGCTACGCGCCGACATTCCCGCCACTGGCCGGCAATCCCGTCGTCATGAGCGATGCACCCGACTCGCTCGTTCATATCGTGCAAAGCGGCGCGGCACTCCCCGGCATGGAGAAAGCGCCCTCCTCGTTCGTCATGCCCTCCTTCAGCCGCAACCTGACGAACCAGCAGATCGCCGACGTGGTGACCTTCATCCGCCACGCCTGGGGCAATAACGCCGCCGAGGTCGATGCCGCCACCGTCGCGAAACTGGCGAAATCCGCACCGACGCCCGTGCTGAAAAACCCGCCGATTCCGCTCAACTGACAACCCCCGACGCTGTATCGCTTACGGCAGGAAGCGATACAGCACGCAGCCACGATACCCGGCACCACCGGGCGACACCGCCCCGGTCGCCGAAACCGCATAAGCCCCCCCGCCGCCGGCACCATATTTGGTGGCGGGCATGCCGGCATCCGCGCCGCAGCGGCCGCCACCACCCCAGGGGCCATCCGCGCCATAACCCGCGAACGTGCTCTCCCCGCTCTGGCCATCTCCGCCCCAGCCGCCACTCAGGTTCCAGATCGTCCCGCCGCTCGCCGCACCGCCGCCCCCACCGGCCGACCCCTGACTGGAGAAGAACGATCCCGGCGCACCGCCCGCCGCCTGAAGAAGCGTCTGCCCGCCATAACTGACGAGCGTCGTCCCACCTGTCGCCAACGCCGCGCCGCCCGCGCCAACCGTCACGTCCAGACCACCCGGCGTCGCGGCACTCACATCATAAACCCCCCAGGCATCGCCGCCCGAACCGCCACCCGAACCGGAAAACGACCCGCCCGTCGGTGTCGCCGCATTCGATGTCGAACCACCACCGCCACCACCGATCGCACGCAACTCAACCCGGCTGGCCCAGGCCGGCACATTCAACGTTCCGCCGACATCCATCAACGCCATCGGCGCCGTCGCCGCCCGTAGCGTTGTCAGTGTCGCCAGTTCCGGAATCGTCGGCCAGAACACCTTGCCCGGCACCGGCACGACACCCGCAAGACTGCGTGCATTCGCCAAAATCGTCAGCGTGTAGAGCGGCACCACCGTACCACCTGCCGGCGCAGCCGGCGGCGCCGTCGCCGCCACGAACTGCATGCCCCCCTGTCGACGTGTAGGCAGACCCGCACCGTTATTTCCCAGGCCCGCCAGGGTCCGGTCCGGATCATCAACGTTGAAGAACGGTAAAACCGTCTCGTCGACATCGCTCTCCGCGCAAAGCGCATAGATCGTGCACGTCACGCCCGCCGCAGGCATGGAGACAACCTGCGGCGCATCGTTGACATACTGCACGGCAATGGCCGTCGGATCGGCCGGCAAACCACCCCCGGCCCCGCCGATATCCGCGGCATCCATCACGCCCGGCGCAAGGATCGAACCAGCCCCGATCGTCACACTCAAACCCGTTGAGGACACGGAACAATCCAGCCCGCTCGCGGCCATCGCGCCGACGCCGAACAGCATCTCCGCAAGACGCCCCAGGCCATCCTTCACATAACGCCCCACGCGCAACATATCGGTATCCATCGGAATGGCACCCGCATAGACGATTGCACGATCCATCAGCCCTCAACCCTCAACCATGCCGAAACGCCCGCCGCCTTCACACGCCCGACCGCCGCGCCAACCGACGCAACGCTCGCCTTGCCCAACGCCGTCTCGATAAAAAACTGCCCGCCGAGCAGGCTGCCATATCGCAAACCCGCCGACCCATATCCGTAACCACCGCCACAACCCGGAACACCGATCCGCCCCAGCGCATGGCAATCCGCCGCATTCATCGGCTCGATGACCCGCGGCGCAGCACCGGTCACCGCAGTCACCGCCGCCAAGACCGACGCCCGCGTATTACGCGGCGCCACCAGATCGGCGGCAATACGCCGTCGAAACGATGCATCCGTTTCGGAATCATCACGGAAAACGGCGCCACCGAAATAATCCGCCGCCGCCATGTCCAGAAACGTGCCATCCATCGTCGCCAGTCGCGTCTGGGACACGACCTGGCCCAGCAACGTCCATATCGCGGCAAACACCGAGCCAAAGCCCAGGAGAACACCTGCCAGCACCGGCGCGGTTTCCACCTCGTCATCCTGCGGGGCAGGCGGAAACCAGCCATTCGGCAACAGCCGCCGCAAACGCCCCGCGAAATCCTGTGCTGATCCCGGCACGACACCGGTATCCCAAAGCGGCTTTCGGTCCGTCGCCTGCAATACACAGGCATTATTGTCCTTCAGGAAGGCCATCACCCGCCCGCCTGCGTCGGCAACAGCAACGGAATGCGAAATTCGCTGCCGTTGATATTGATGTGAAGAAAGCCACCCCCGGCCGTCCCGGCAATCGCCCCACCGGCATTGGAAACAGGCGAAGACATCTGCAACGCGCCACCCGCCGCCGGATAAAGCCCCAGATTGGCCGAACCCTCCGCGCCAGCCTGAACATAAAGTCCCGCCGCCTGCTGCCCGGTTCCCGCCTGCACCTGCAAGGTGTTGGTCGGGTTTTCATTAATCCCGACCGTAAAGACCGCATTGCCCTGCGCATCCTCCACGGCCAGCACATTATCCAGGAACTGGATACGCGACCCGGCATCGGCACTCGATACCGTCGAATAGACCATCGCACCCGTCCGGATGCCCTGAACGTTCTGCTCCGTCTCCGGCGTCTGCCACTGGATACCGTGATTCCGCGCCATGGAGATGGCCGCGCCATATCCCGCATCCGTACCATCGGTACCGCTCAGCGCATCCGCGCCGAAAATAATACCCGTCCTGAAAGCATCCGGATTGTTGACGAACACGATCCCCGCCTCGGCATCCGCCGTGCCGGATGTCTGTCCGCCACCCGCCCCCAACTGGATGCCGTACGTCCCGCCACCGCAATTCGGATGATACGGCGTCGAGGAGCCGGGCGCCCCCCCACCAAAATTGACCGCCTCCAGTTCCATGCAGAACGTCGGCTGGTAATCGACCCCCGCCAGACGCCATCCCTCGCCATAAAACGCATAGGCCGTCACCGTCGTCGGATTGGCCGTCTCATCCGCCACGCCCCAGGATGCGATCCCGATCGAACTCGGCACATAACCCAGCATCGCACTCGCCGTCCGCGCGTCGGACGTGCGCGATCCCGCAACAAACCCACTCGTGCCATACCGCGCCAGCGACGCACTCTGCGCATTCTGCATCGCCCACGGCCCGATCGACGTCCCGGCCATCAACGTCGAAAGCCAGTCCTGCGGCGTAACGTCGCGGGAACGTTCCGCCGGATATTCGGATGCGGCACCCACGAACAGCCTGTCGCCACGACGGTCGATCTTGCCGCCCTCATCGGCATAGAACGCCCCGCTCGGCGCCGATATCGCCGGAGCGCCCGCCACGTCGCTGAGCGTCACATTCAGCGTCTGCACCCCCGATGCATCCGCCACGACCAGAACCTCATCCCCCGAGACCGACACCAGCCTGGGATAGCTATTGAATGCAGGCATCATGCCCCCTGAATGACTTGAACCGTAATCGCACCAGGCACGATCGCCTGACGCGTCTGCGCGGGAACATCCTCCTGCCCGCCGTTCAACAGCACCTGCGTCACCGACAGGACCGGAACCCCCGCCCCGGCATAGGCAAGATAGGACAGCCGCCCATACGCGTAGCCGCTGCCAACACCGCACCCCGCGATGTCCGCCGCGATCGCCGCCTGCAATGTGCCCTGAACCTGCGCCACGTCAGCACTGGCCGCGACCGTCACGGTCATGGAAACATCCAGCGCCAGCACCCCGGGCCTCTGCACGGCAAAGCCCACGCCACACGCCCGCACGGCATCCACCGCCGCATAAACCTCCGCGACCAGCGCATCCGACGGCGCGCCCGTCCCGTCATCGATCACCGCCGTGAAATAGCCCGCACGCGCCACGCCATCCGGCGCCTGCCCATCCATCAGCGCACTGGTCATGTTCGTCTGCACCCCACCGATCGCATTGCCGATCGCCGCCGCACAGCCGGTCGCCTTCGCCGCCAGCCACAAGGGAAAACGCCCCCGCAACTGCGCATCCGTTTCCGTGTCCGAACCATTGGAGAACGCCGTCAGATTCGTCACGGCGTCGATACCCGCCACCGACGTCCCCATCAGGCAGATCGCACCAGCCGCCACATTGCCGCCGCTTCCGCTCACCACCGCCTGCACCGGCACGGCAATCGACCCCACCCCGGCCGAACGCACATAACCACCAACCCGCGCCGACCAGTTCGGGTCCGCACTGTCCTCCACAACCGTGAACGTCACGGCGGAAACGGTCCGCACCGTCACACCCGGCGGCACGACCGCCGATTGCCCGACCGAGGAAAAACACGTCATCGTCACCCGGCCACCCGCCGCCGTACCCGGCAGGCGCGTCATGCCGAAATCATTGACGAAACTGTCGCAGTCCACCCCGCTCGACGTCGCCAGCCGCGTGCGGGACAATACCTGCAAACACAGGAACTGAAGCCACAGCCCCACGCCGCCCACCGCCTCCATGAGCGCCCGACCGGGCGAGCCCACCGCCATGTCCAGTAACCGGGCGCAAGACGCCTGCGCCGTCGCCACCGACGTCGAAACGGTCGTGGCGAAAGATCGAAGTGTAAGAGGCATTCATGCACCCAAAATAAGAAAAGCGCCCGAACAGGCGCTTTCATTCAATCCATCCGTGAAATTTCATTCGGGCGTCAGAACGCGATATCCATGCTCTGCTCTTCCTGCGTCGCCACATCCGTATAGACGATCGAACAACGCACGATCCTGTCCGCGTCCGGCACGACCGTCACATCCACAGGCCTCGTCCGATCCACACCATCCTCAAGCGCCATCTGCGCCACGACCACACCCCGAATCATGGCGACAACAGCCGGATCACCCACCATGGACGGCAAACCGGCGCCATAATCCATCTGCCAGATGTAATCGCCCGCATTCGTGCATAAACGCCGCAGCAACCGCTGCCGGACCGCCTCCGCGCCGGATACGACCGCCAGCCCGCCAGCCGCTCCCAAGGTCAGATCCGCCCCCATCACATGCGCAATCGCGTTCATCCCACCGGTCGCCCCGTCATCTCATCGCCCACCGGATGCACATGCCCGTCCAGCGAATGCGCATCCGTCCGGACATCCCCACCGGAGACCGTCAGCCCCGATGCCGAAAGCACCGCCCGAACACCCCCGACCGACCAGGATACGGAACCGTCCCGCACAACCTGCACGGCGTCCCCCGCACCGCAGAAAACACCCTGCCGCGTCACATGCCACCAACCACCGCCCGTCGTCGCAGCACCCGCCACGCCTTCCGCCTCACCCGGCGGCGTTCCACATCCCGCCATCACCAGAAGCTCGCCCGGTTGCGCCACAAGCCCGGTCGCCGGCGACACCACAGGCGTCATCACCGTGTCGTAGACAACCCCGCTCACCACCCAGTGCTCGCCATCACCCTCGATCGGCTGCAACACGACATGCGTCCCCACCGCGCTCGGACAGGCCACGCGCAAATCGCCCACCTGCGCCATCGCCGCATCGGCAATCCACCCGGTCTCTACATCCTCCGGCTGCAAA
Source organism: Neoasaia chiangmaiensis (assembly GCF_002005465.1). Lineage (NCBI taxonomy): Bacteria > Pseudomonadati > Pseudomonadota > Alphaproteobacteria > Acetobacterales > Acetobacteraceae > Neoasaia > Neoasaia chiangmaiensis. The sequence continues at coordinate 1,737,904 of NZ_CP014691.1, forward strand.
CGCACCTTCACCGCATGATTGGCCGGGTCCACGGCGGAAACGATCCCATGCACCACATGCGCCACACGGTTCACCACCGCCGCCGACACATAACGCTCGCTCATGCCGCCCTCCCGACGGAACGATCACGCAAGACCACCTCCTGCACGAACCCACCCGTCACCGATCCGCTCGAAATCACCTCATCGACGGACAGCGCCGCCGGCCATCCCGCCACCCCCGAACCACTGGCCAGAAAATGCCGCGGTCGAAGCGCAACCCGCCCCGGAATGCGCAGCCGGATATCTCCCCGATGCGCCGCGATGCGATGATATTTGCCGAGCGCAATCGCCTTCACATCGTCCAGACGTCGCCCCGGAACCCGAAAATGATGCACCGGCCCGCCGCCCGACGGCGCCACCGCCGAAAAATCCCGGCCGTCATAATAAATCTCCGTCCGGCTACGCTGCCGACTGTCCCAGGACGCCACATGCACCACCACACCATTATCCATCGTCAGATCCCGCCGACATGTGCGCGCCAGCATCGCCCCCGCCACGTCATGCACGACCGCGTCCACATCCGTTGCCAAAAATACCGGCCGCCCCACAATCGTCTGTCCGTCCGCGTAAAGATCGGCATTCGCCTCCCGCGCGACAAAAAACGCCAGGTCGAACGCCGTCTGGAACCGGTGTTGCGCCAACGCTGAAAATCTCTTGTGCTCGATCTGCCAGAACTGCCCGGTCATCCCCGACGCGCCATCGCCGAAAGCAATATCGGCACGCAATCCAACCCCCTCAACCAGAGCGGACACCAGTTCCGCCCCCGTCCGGTTCAGCCACGCTTCCTGAACCCGCGCATCCAGCAGCAACGACAGATAATCCCGGCATAGCAACGTGGCCCGATACGCTTCCGGCTGCCACTCCACCTCATCGGCCAGACCATGAAAAAGCGTCGTCCACGCATCATCCCCCCGCCGCACCTGCAACTGAAGATCAATGCGCGCCACAGTCCGTCCATCGAACCAGACATCACTCCCTCCCAAGGCGGAACGATCCACAGCCAGATCGATCTCCGCCGTGTCGCAACAGGCATAACGACTGGCCCGCACCGCGAATCGCAACACCGGCGTGCCCAAAGGCTCCACACCATTCACCAGCAGCCGCACCGCCCATCCCGCCGCGCCACTCATGCGGAGAGTTCCGGCAGGCCATCCGTCAGCATCGGTGCGGGAAGCGGCATCTCCAGCCAGACCGGCGCCACCAGCCCGGACAGATCCGGATCACCCAGCCCGTTCAACTGCGCAATCCGCCACCACTGCGTCGCATCCCCCAAATAAACCGCCGCCAGATGGAAAAGGGAAACATCCGCCGCCGTCACCTGAACCGCCATCATCAGACCCCCAGCCAAAAATATGAAGGCTCAGGCGCTCACCAACGGCCCCGACGCCGCAACGCCGCCCGCCTGCGCCACAAGAGCCGCCGCACGATTCACCAGTCCACCCGTATCGGCCGCAGCACTCGCCAGCCCGGCATTCGCCGTCAGCGCCGCCAACCCGTCACCATGCGCCAGAGACGCGTTCTCCAGGTTCGCTCCCGTCTGGCCCAGAACATCCGTCAAACCGCTTCCGGCCTGCGTCAGCCCCCCCAGCATCGCACCAACCGCCGCTGGCGAGGCCGCCAGATTGACGCCCCCCTGCGCAACACCGTTCACCACGCCCAGGGCATTCGTCACCCTCGCCACAGCCCACCGCCGCCCAACATCACCGCCAGCGGCGTCACCTGCCCCGCGATCGTCCCCACCTGCCCCGCCACCACATAAGCCGCACTGGAGGCCGTCCCGATCATGGACAACCCCGCACGCACGTCATCACCGACCTGCCCGCCCGCCTGCGCGCCCTCCGCACCAGCAGCCATCGGCGCCGTCGCCCGCTCCAACACCAGCGAATAGGAACACACCGCCCCCTTCGCCTGATAGGCGAAACGAAACTGCGCAATCCACACGGTGCAGGAAATCCCGGCCGCCGCAAAAGAAACCGGCGCGCCAGCTTCCCGCATCCGCGCCAGAACCATCGCCCGCGCCTGCGCTTCCGGCCCGACAAAACGCCCCTTCAGCGTCAGACGCTCCGGATCGTTGCCCACCGCGTCCACAACACGCCCACCGCCCAGCAGCCGATGCACCACCAGCTCCTGCCGACCGCCGAATACCAGTTCGTCCGGTACCTCCAGCCCCGTCAGAACCATCCCGCCAATCACGACCGGCGAGGACGCGCCCAGCCGCCCCACGGACCCGATCGCAGTCTCGACCGCCGTCAATCCCAGTCCCACGCGTCACCCATTCGCCCGCTGATCAAAACCCGATACTGCAACCCGCATATTGCGCCTGCGCCAGTTCATCGACACCACCGGACCGGCTGCGCAACGACAGCCGTCCGTCCTGTCGAAATCGCCGATCAACCGTCCAGACATCGGCAGCCACACCCCCGTCAGACACGAAAGACACACGGCCATCGGCACGCTGCAACATCTCCGCGCCCGACACTTCCGCTACGCCCGCGCTCGCAGCACTTCCCGCCTTGGCACGCCGCGCCAAAACCGGCGGCGGCACCACCCCGGCCTGACCTGAAAAACGCCCCATGGTCGCCACTGCAACAGCCCCGACCGCACCGCGCCACATCCGCGAAACCGGAACGGAAGCCGCCATCCGCCGCATCCTGACCGGCACAGATCGCGCAAATCCTCCCGCCCCGACATCCCGTCCGCCCACCGGCAAATCCGCCCGCCGCAACGACTCTTTCACCGCCACCCGCTTCACAAAACGCCGAACCGCGCCGCCAACCGCAACGCGCGCAAACACCGCCCGCCGCCCGGCAACAACAGGACTCGGACATCCGGCAACACGCTGCGGGACACGAAGCGTCGCCGCCTCCGCGGCCGCCCGCTCAGCCCTCCGCCACACAGCCGTCGCCGCCCGACCCATTGCCCCGCGATGGCCGGATATTGCCGAACCATCCTTCGCCGATGCCGCGGCCACGAACCCCGCCGCAACACGCCTGCCGGGAACCACATCCCACCCACGCAAGCGCTGCAAACGTACAAGCCATTCCAGCCGACGACCCGGCACAGTCACCATCCGCATCAACCGGAACTCCCCGCTATTCGGAACGATATCGCATCGTTCCCCAATCGAACACAGCGCCATCCTGCTCGGCGATCGCAACACAAGCCGCCATGCGCCTGGCCGTGGACCAACCGCGCATGACCTCCCAAGGCACCCCATGGCGGAGCAGATACAACATCTCCCGGAACAGGGGGTGCCGACTCAGTTTTTTGCCGAACGCGCCGTTTCGTTCCCGTGCGCCGCGTGTCCGTCCGCTTCATCGCCGAACAGCGGATGCAGCACGGCCACACCATCATTCCCGATCCGCCGCGCCAGTTCCTTCACTTCAGCCTTGCTCGCCGGCATCTGCACCGGCACACCGTCGATCGCCGTGACGGAACACACCATCTGCGCATAACTCAACCACGCCGAGGCCGAAGCCCCGTTCATGGCCGACCCCGCCGCCTCGATCAGATCCAGCATATCGCCCGGATCGATCTCGCGCAGCGTCAGACGACGCCCCGCCGCCGTCGCAATCTCACCCGGCAACCCGCTCATGAAATCTTCACCCGCGTCGATGCGAAGAAATGCACATTGTGATGGACCATCCCCTCCGCCTGCCAGCGATCGGTCTCCAGCGTCATCGACACACCCGCATATTCCCACGTGCTCGTCGTACCGTCCGGCTCGCTGACATACTGATAGATCGTCCCACTCCCGATCGTCCCGGCATTCCAGAACGCCGCCTCGACCGCCGCCACCAGATTGTCCAGATTCGCATTCGCCCGCGCGACCGAAAACGTGCCCCGCCACCCGTTAGGCGTATTGAACTCCACCGGCACGCCATTCAAAGGCTCCGCCCGCTGCACCCGCGTCAGCTGCAGCGCCTGGAACCCGGTCACATCCCGCAAATCCACCCGCTGTCCGTTCCACAGCAAGGTGATGCGGCAATCCCGCCCGATACTATACGGATTGACCATATTCAGACGCTCCCGCTCGACGTCGCCACGCTCACGGACGTGCCACCCTGCAAGTTCACGATGAATTTCTCGTTGATGCCCTGATAGCGAACCTGAATATCCGCCTGCACATAACCCAGCGCGATCCGCCCGGCACTGTTATTGCTGGAATCGCACACCACCGCATACGGCAGGACACCATCCGTCACACCCAGAATCCCCTGCGAAAGCAGGGACGACAAAAATCCCAGCAGCGTCGCGCGAATATCGCCAAACAACGTGTCGTTAATCACACTGCCAACATAGGAACCCATGCCGCCCGCCAGCGACCGCGCCAGATAATTGGTCAGCCGTGTATAATTATCCCCACAAACCGCTACATTGCCGGAAGAATTATGCCCGCAACGCACGGCCCAATACGCACCCCCCGGCGCCGGATTGCAGATCACATCGATCCCGGCCTCGAACAGCACAGCCAGATCCGCCGTCGAATACGCGGCACTCCCGCCGCTCAACCCCGCCTTCTGGCTGCCGACAATCCCCGCCAGCGGCTTGTTCAGACTCGAACGCTCCGGCGACAGCGCCGCCAGAATACCCGCCGCGAAAGCCTGCGGACTCACCAGCATCAGGCCATTGGTGTCGTCGTTCCACCAGATCCAGTCGCCGAACATCACCTTGACGACGTAGGAATCAAGACCGGACGCCGCCTTGGCGGACACCGCATTGCCCAGCGTGTCGCCCGCCGGGCCACAGGCCATCATGTAAATGCCTTCGCCCAGACCGAACGCCGCCTGCACCGTCCAGCAGGACGCATCCGTCACGCCATGCAACACCGCCAGCGAACATCCCTGCCCACGCAGCGCATACATGCCGGTGCGCGGAATCGCATCGCTCCCGACGAACGCCGCCGTCGACGGCACACCACCATCCACGCCACCCGCCAGCGTCACCGATCCCGCCACCAGCGCCGGCACGTCATCCGGCAACGCCACCGTCACCAACGCCGAACCATCCGCCGTCACCGCCGCGGCCAACGCCACCCAGTTCGCCCCCGCATACGTCATCACACCCAGAACAGGATGCGAGACAACCAGCGCAAAACCCTGCCCCGTCGCACTCACCGTCGCAACGATCCGGTTCCCCGCCGAACCCGTGCAGACAGCCGTCAGCGTCACACCGCCAAGCCCGCCAACCGCCGCCTTGTCCGTCCCGTCCGTGACACGCACCACGCGAAAAGCACGCGCGCCCTGCATCAGCGCGATATCGACCGCCAGACCCGCATCCGTCGCCAGCGCCTGCTTCGCCCCGAACGCCGCACGATAATCGCCCATGCTCCCGACCGGCACCGGCATCCCGACCGGCCCCCAGGCCGCCGTGCCGACAATTCCCATCACCCCGGAAGATGCGCCCGATAACGTCAGCGACTGCGGCTGCGCGATCTGCACATACAAATCCGGCACGGTCAGCGCCGTCGTATTCAGCGCCCCCGCCTGATAAATACGCGACATCGAATTTCCTTATTGCCCTGCGCCATTGCGCAAAAATTCATTCAGACCGCCTGCACGGTCCCGAACGCATCAATCGTCAAACCCGGATAGGCATCGACCGGCCCCATCCCCTGCGCCGCCAACGCCGCCACATCGCCCTGCCCCGCCGGTCGCGCCATCGCATCGCCAAAACCGACATCCCAGCCCGGACCGGCAACATCGCCCACACCGAACATCATCTGCGCCGACCATGCCGTCTGGCGCGTGTCGAATACCGTCCGGAACACCATGTCCCGCCGATAAACCGCCTGCGTCTGCATGTTATCGACATCGCCCGCCCCCTCGAACGACAGCTGCGCCTGCCCGCCATCCACCATCGGCAACCAGCTCAATGCCGCCAGGGAGGTATCCAGAACACCACCCAGCAAATCCCGGGCCGCCGCACTCGTCGTCCAGATCGAGACACGCAACCGCTGGCTCTGCCGACGCGTCACCCGAAAGGACTCGCCATAACCCGCCACCTGCCCGTCCAGACAACCGGACGGCACAATGACCCGCCCCCCTTCCGCACGCGCACCGGACAACCCCTGCGCCAGACCCGCCGCAATATCAGCCGCCGTCTCACCGCCGGACGCCGCATAGGCCGCCGTCGCCGAAACCGCCGAACCGCCCGACCACCGCAACCCGACAACGCCGCAGATCACCCCCGACAACGGCACACTCACCGTCGCCACCGCGCCACTGCACGACACCCCCACCGTCGGCGCAATCCGCCGCCCCACGGACCACGGGCGCCCCAACGGCTCGGGACACGCCCGATAACCGTCCATCGACGCCGCCACCGTGACGTAATCCACACTGTTGCGAACCGATTGCGCCGAAAACAGATCGCTCGGCAAAAGCCCCCCGCGTCGAACGATCGTTTGCCGCCCGGTCACCGACGGCGCCGCCATGCCATCGGGATAGATCAGCCCCGCGCAACGATAGGCCAGCGCCAGCGAGACATGCGAAACATCCGTCATCGCCCCTCACACCTGCTGTAGCGAAATAGTGCACCGAAAACCGAAATCCGACGTCTCCACCGCATTCATCGTGTAGGACGTGCCCAGATCCGTCGTCACCGTCATATACGGCAACAGCGCCACGCCCGGCAGCAGCGGCAGGAACATCGCGAACTGCCCCGGCCGCAACGACCCCGGCATCCCGCTGCCCTCGCTTTCCCCACGCGACTTCAGCCCTATCGACGCCGGACAACCCGCCACGACCAGCCCAGCCGTCCCCGCCACGCCACTGACCGAAACAACCCGGTTGCACAAAATGCAAAACGGCGGTCGCATCGCCTCCACGCGCGCCACGAAATAATCATCCGCGCCACATGTCAGGATATCCCCGGCCCGCACATCACCCGTATCCAGCAACGCATAACGAGACGGCACACCCCAGACCGCCGGTTTCGAAAAACCGAAATCCGCCGTATCGAACGCCATCATGGGCGTCGCATGCACCGCGCCCATCGGCGACAGCGCATCGGAAGGCCGATACTGCACCCCCGCTACCCCGAGATGCGCGGCCGCCCGCCCAAACCCCGCCGATACCCGCTGCCCGATCGTCGTGGCGTCCATGCCAGATCCACTCCCGCCACCATCTCAGATCACAACCCGGGAAACATCGCCCAGATCCGGCCCCGCCGGCACGCCCAGAAAGCCACATAACCGTCGGCGCCACATCGCGAACAATGCCGCCCGCTCCCGCATCTCGTCCGGATTGCGCCGCCACACCGCCGCCTCGGCCGTATCCAGACCGGCCGAAACATTCAGCAAAGCCGTCTCCAGCGGATAAATCTGGGAAAGATATTGCCGCGTCTGCACCAGTTCACTGACGGACAGATTGTTCATCCGCCATTCGAACGAACCATAAGCCGTAAAAAACCGCCACGAACCCTCGCCGCTGGCCGCAGCACCGATCGCCGGATAACCGCAAAAGCGGCGCAGATCCGTCTTCTCCGCTTCCGCCAGCGGCGCATCCGAAAAACCCACCGTCCCGGACACGCCGTCACTCCCTCTTTTTAATTCACCAGCCCCAGCGCGTCAGTCCCCAGACTCTCGATCACCACGCCACGCTTCAGATAGGCATTCGTCGCCGTCGGAATAATCGCCGCATCCGCCGTCACATCCGTCGGCAACGCAAATCCACCGATCCAGTACCAGGACTGCGCAATGATCTGCCGCAGACGATCCAGCGGCTCCCGCGTCACCATCGCCACACCATCAACCATCTCGATCAGCGCACGATCCGCATCCGGAATGTCCGAATGCCCGACACACGCACAATCGCCCTCGATCAGCGCCCCCTGCCCCAGCAACAACGCACGATGGATCGTCCCCGCACCCAGCGACGCCTGCTGCGGCGCCTCCGTCGTCGGAATGAAACGCACGCCCAGAAGCTCGATCACCTGACCCGAACGATATTCCTCCGAACCATAAGCCCCCCGATACAGATATTTGAAATCCGCATCCCGGAAGAGCGACAGCAACTGCAAATCGTCCAGATAACAGTGATACGCACCATCGATCATCGGCACGTTGTTGCGCCGCAACGCCGCAACGCCCGCCAGAACATTCTGGATACCCAGCGTATCCGCCGCCCCGGCCGCACTCGCCGTCTGCAACGCAGCCGTCGTCAAACGCCCGTTCGGACGCAAAACCAGCGGCGCCGTCGCCGCCACGACCGCATTGCCCTCGGTGCCGTCAGAAACGGAAACCGATCCGTCGAACGTCAACTGTCCGGAAACACCCCCCGGCGCGGTGGAGACATTCGTCGCATCCGCCACGACCGCCACAAGCGTATAAACGCCAGAGCCCACGGTCACCGTCATGCCCGCGCTGGCCCCGACACCCCTCACCTGCCCATTCTCGATGACGTTCTGGAAACCCCGCACATCATCGACCGAAACCGCACTCCCCGCCGAACCCAGCGTCGCCGTCACCCGCGTGTTGCCACCCAGATACCCGCCAACACCATTCGCCGCACCGCCAAACAGCGTATTGCGCGCCAACCGGTCGAGCGACTGCATCGCCTGAATGCCGTTCGTGCTCGCGTTCGCCAGAAACTGCGAGGCAATCCCCACGCCCGACGTCACCATGTTCAGATCGATCGTATCGCCATACTGGTTGATCGACAGCGTATATTGCTCGACGGACCAGCCACTCGGCGACAGCCCATTATCGAAATTCGTATTCCCACTCAGCAACATCGGCGTCGTCACCGGCGCCTTCAGGCTCTTGCGCGTCTTGGTCAGCGTCTCACCGATGGCATTGGGAAAAACCTCCCGATCCGCCACCTGCCGAAAACCAAGACGCGAGCGCAACCCGTTCTCGAACTCACGCGCCAGAAAACCCTGCTGGATCGCCGCCTGAAGCTGAACCGGGAAATTTTCGATACCCATATGTTTCGTTCCGATTTAATTATAAAAGAACACCCGACCTGTCGGCCGGTCAAAAATCAAAAACCGAAATTATTTTCCGGCCAGCAACTGCCATTTCCGCGCGGCATAATCCGCATCCGTCGCCTTGCGCGCATCGAACGGCGCCGCCTCGCCCGGCCGCGGCGCCACCGCCCCGATCGTGCTGCCGCTCGCCGTCCCCGGCACCACCTGCGCCGCAAACAGATAACCGCGCTCCCGCCGCACACGCTCCAGCGCCGCCGACGCGCCAGTCACCTGCCCATCCTCCCCCCGCACCACATCGCCACGGTCCATCAACCGCACCACATCGTCCGGATTATGCGCCCCCAGCCGCATCGCCTCCGCCCGCAACGCCGATGCGATGAGCACCTGATCGTTCTCCGCCTGCAAACGGGTCATCGCCGCCTCATGCGCCTCACGCATGCTCGCCAGTTCCGCCTGCGCCGCCGTCAGGAACTGGCGCAAGGCCTCCACATCGTCACTCATTCATTCTCACCCCGCTCATCGTCCATCACCGCCCCCTCGGGCATGGACGCACAAACCCGTCGCCATTCCGCCGCCGGGTCGGGATTGCCCGTCGCATTCGCGTAAAGACGCGCCGCCGTCTCACGACTCAAAATGCCGCCCCGCCAGGCCGCAACCAGCCCCTGCGCCAGAGACAGCAATTCCGGCTCGGACGGCGCAAACCACGGCGGCCAGTGCAGCGACAGGCCACCCGGATCCAGATCCCGGACCAACACCCCACCAAGCCGCAACCCACCGTCCAGAGCGGCGGAAAACCGGCACACCATCCGATAGAGCGGCAACAGTCCGCCCTCGCCATAGGCATGCCGCAGCCGATCCGCCAGCCAGATCAACGGCTGGCACATCATCTCCATCGCCCGCCCCGATTGCCCGGCACTCACCCGGTCGCCATGCGCCCGATTGCCATGCAACTGCTCCAGAACCAGCTGACGCAACTCCCGGTAATGCGAAAGCACAGCCCCGGCCGCATTGCCGTTGATCTCCAGCAACTTCGCATCACCCTCCGGCGGCAGGGTCAGCGCCGAAGCCGCACCCCCCTGCCGCACGGCACCATCCGAAAAACCACCCGTCTTCAACACCAGCGTCGGATCGGAACCGTATTTCAAACCCCGCCCCGCCTGGGACAGCAGGTAATCCGCCTCGATCACCGTATCGATCGCCCGCTCGAACGTACACTCCCCATCCGGCTCACCCATCCCGCCAGAGGCCAGATTACGGATCCAGACAATCGGCACGAAACCAAGCCCATGCCGAACCGACCGCGCCGCATCCCGCCCCTCGGCAACCTCCCCGACCGCCGAAGGACGAAAAACAATGCACTCATCGTCCGTCCAGACACGCTGCCACCAGAACCAGGCCCCCAGCGTGTCCGGCGCGATCGCATAACCCTGCGCCGCCAGATCCCGACCCTGCACCTGATATCGTTCGACCACCTCGCACAACGTGCCTCGCAACGCATCCCAGCGCGGCGTCAGATACGCCGTGTCCAGAACGGAAAGACGCGGCACATGCCCGGCAACCTCGAACAGGATCGCCACCGACCCGACCGACCCCCGTATCGCCGCATCCGTCATCAACGACGCCAATCCGACATCACGCGCGAAATCCGTCAGGCACGTCGCCGTCCGCCCGTCCGAACAGACAACCGACGGCCAATGCGTATCGCCGAACAACAGCGAAACCGACTCATCGACCACCGTCCGACATAAATTCGTCCGAACCGACGGCCTGCGTTGCGATAACGGAATATATTCACCCGCTCCGGATCGCTCGCGCGCGAACGGATTCGGCAAGACATCATATTGCGTGCCCCACAGAACACGCGACAGCGACAGCAACCGCCCCGCCCGCGCCGGCAAACCCGGCGGCGTCGCATACTGGCGCTGCAACGACAGCCAATCCATTCGATCATCCCAATGTCAAAGAACGAAAAATATGCGACCCCGCCGCCCTCAGCGCGCGAAAATCATGTTCTCCCCCCAGGCCGCCGCCGGGCGCGCCTCCAGCATCAAGGTGCTCAACCCCCAGACCAACGCATCCGCCCGGTCAGGCGACCGCGCGCCGCGATAACCCTGCACCGAAAAGCGACAAAGCTGATCCTCAAGCGCCACGAACCGACCATGATGGAAAACCCGCCCCGTCTCATAAAGTGCCGCCACCGGCTCCGCCCGCGCCACCTTGCCGCGCGCCGCCGACACCGTCTTCACCGCGGCCTGCGCCCGGACGCTGCGAATGGTCGCCTCCACCAGCGCACCGCCGAAATTGCGCTCCGCGATAATCCGCTCGGCGCCCCATTCGTCGAACGCCTTCAACGCCCGCGCCGCCCAACCCGCCGGCCCTTCCCGAACGGACGCATCCTCCAGAACATGCCCCAGACCCTCCGCATCCACACCGCACACCACAATGCCAATCTCATCGGACCGCACATCGTCCGGCCCGGATGCCCCGGAAGGATCCACCGCCACGACAATCCGCCGCATGCGCCGCGCCACATCCTCGCGCGTCATCGCCGTCACTTCAGGTCGACGCTGGAAAATCTCTAGTCGCCACAACGCCCCATCGACAGCCGCCTGATATTCCCCCAATAAAAAACGCCGCCGTTCACGTTCCGGCAGCGTTTCAAGACGCGCGAGATAATCCTCGCTCAGATTCTCCCGGTTCGTCCCGGGATTCAGGATCATCGTCGCATACGCCGATCGATCCTTCAGCGGCTCTCCGGATTTCGGATCGATACCCATCTCGAACAATCCGTAAAGCCAATGGTCCGTTGCAGGCGGATTGGCATCGATATATTCCCGCACCACCAGCCCGCAACGCTGCGCCAGTCGCGTCAACAACATATTCCGCGCACCGAAACTGATCTGGCTTGCCTCATTCAGATAAACCGTCGCAAATTCCAGCCCCAGGATTTTCTCGGTCCGTTGCGCATCGTCCAGACCGCCAAAATAAATCGACGATCCGTTCCCGAACGCCACAACGCAATCCTGCCGGTCGAACCGATACCGGACCGCCGGAAAACAAAGCCTCATCACCTTCGGAAACGTATCGCGCAGGATCGTGCTCCTGAGCGCCGTCAGCCGGAAGCGGAAAACACCATGCCGACTCCCCGGCGCCTTCAACGCCCGCACGACCAGCGCCCGCAGCAGGACAAACGTCTTCCCCGAACGCGACCCGCCACGCAGGAGTATATGCCGCGCCTCACCACCCAACAGACGGTTCGCCTCAACCTGCGCCGCGTTCAGCCTAAAGGGCGTCGTCATCCCGCCCGATCCTGATCGTCACCGCCTTGTCACCCTCGCGCGGCACATCCCGGAACAGCGACGGCCGATGCGCCCGAAGCAGAAAACGCATCAACCCATCGCTGTAACGACGCCGCATCATCGGCGATCCATGATCGTCGACAACCAGCTTCCCACCCGACAGAACCGGCTCCTCATAACCGCTCAATGCCCGCCGCCGCGCCTCGCCTTCCAGCGCGTCGACAGCCGCCTCCAGCGCATCCGCCCAGCCCCGCGCAAAATCCTCGTCCGTCTCGCGCCACAGATAAATCGTGCCGCGCACCACACCCGCAACCCGCGCGGACGCCGTCACATTCGCCGTCAACGCCAGATGATCCAGAAAAATCCGTTTCGCCCGCCGCACCCACGACGCACGCAACCGCTCACCCGCCGTCTGTCCCGCCTCCATGCTCCCTACCTCTCCGAGCCCTCGTCGTCCTGCCGTTCAAAACATCATGGCGCGCGGCACACTCTCCCGCCCGGCAACGCCAGCCCGCGACACAGGCCCGCCGAACGACCCCACCTCGCGCCGCCGCATATGCGCCTCCCGCGCCGAAGCCATCAGCGCCCGACGCCACACACCTTCCGCCACACAACCAATCCGCCTGATCCCGCGCTTCTCCCGTCGGCACGGAATCGTACGCAACCGCATATCCGCATGCGGCAATCCCGCCTCGGCCAGCTCGAACCACGCCAACGCCATATCCGCCCGATGTCGCAACTCGCCTTCCGGCACAAAAGGACACGCCGTCAGATATCGACCGTCAACAGAAATAATCATCATGTACTGCTTGGTCGAAAATATGATATCTCCCACAGCAAGATCATCCGTATTCGACATAACCCACGTCTCCAGACATAAAAAAAGCCGCCCTTGCGAGGCGGCTTTCATATGTATTTCATTATGATGAATCTATACTTTATCAGAGCGCATAAATCAAGAGCAATTTCTATGTTTTCCTTTTTTTCTGCGCATTACGATAAAAATATGCCAACTGCTCCAGCAGGAAAGCGCATTGCGCCGAAACCTTCATCCGGGCCCGCGCCTCCGAAAGATCCGGATAAAGATGCCGCGCCATCGCAGAGAACGACATCTCACGCCCCAGCATCATCTCCAGACGCACATGCGCCCCAAGCCCCAACGTCTCGCGTATCTCACTCACCCGCGCCGCACACTTGCCACGGCTCAACATCCACGTATGCACATCACCACGCACCGAATCGTCACGAACCTGGATCGGACGATCCACGACACCCAACGTGGCGAACACATATTCGCGGTTCCAACGATCCGCCGCCGTCACCTCGTCGTCGCCGATATCACCGGCATCGCGCAAAACCTGCACCGTCCCCAGCACCCTCAGCGCATCACCCGCCTGGCGAAACACATCCCGCCGCCGCCGCTCCGGCGTCGGCCCAACCGGCGACGTCTCGACCGGCGACGTCCCGACCGGCGACGTCCCGGGCGCTTCACATCGATCATCCCGCAATGTCATCATCAAACCATCCCCCGCCCGACGTAAAAATCGAACCCCGTCCTCAACCCTCGTTATCCAGCCGGGAACGACGCGCCTCCAGCGCCCCGATCGGCGGCAGCCCGGGGAAACGCGGCACCGGTCGCCGGGCCGCTTCATCCGTCCCCCACAGCGCCGACCAACTGACCGGATGCCCCGCCGGCAACGGCTCGGCGCTCTCCCGCTCGCAGGCCGGCGGCCGATTCGTCAGGGCCCGTCCCTCCCGCCTGACCGCCAGCAACCAATCCGCCGCCAGCAACGCCGCCACCGCTTCGGCCGATACGCGGCCAGTCCCGGTTCTCACATTTCTCGAGCCCATCGCCCTCAACTCCACCCAACCGCCAAAAAGTGGCAAAATGCCAATACCTTAAACAAAACTTCATGCTGGATTTGGCATAAAGCCATTGCTATGAATGCCATATGGCCAAACACAAGCGTCCTGACTCCCTCGCCACGCTTCAGCGTGCCATCGGCATGCGAATCTCCTGGGCAAGAGAACTCGTCATGCCCAACCAAAGCGAGTGCGCCCGCCTGCTCGGCGTCGACGCATCGACGCTGAACAAGATCGAGAAGGGAGACCGCGCGCCCAGCGTCTTCCTCATTGCCGCTTTGTCGAACCGCCTCCGCGTCTCGACCGATTTCCTTCTAAAAGGCGTTCTGAACGGACGAACGGACGAGGAACTGGCCCTGCGACTGGCCGCCCTGCACCCAGAGTTGGTGCTCCAGCAGCAAGACAAGGCGCCTCACACGGGCAAAAACACGCCTTTCGACATGCCTGCGCCGACCAAGAGACCAAATGGGGACCTCCACTGAACGAACCGTCTTCGATACCCATCTGGGATCACACTCCCCCCAATCGCCTGACCAACATCTAACGCTTCATCGTTCCAAAATCAAGAACAAAACAAGAACTAAACTTGGAACATGGTGTTGCATGTCGTTTCACTTTCCGCAGCCCCTGCTCTTCTAATCAGATGTTAGCCATTCATTCATCACGAAAAATCGATAAGGCATTTTCCGCGATTAACGTTTTATTAATGGCACTGTGCCATGGAGTCAAGTTGCAAATATGGCTATTTGCCAATGCCCGACACACAGTTTGCGCCTTCCCGGCAAAGGTTCCCGCCAGCGTTACGACAACGCCATAATATAAAACAACATTTATGCGACATTGTGTGTCTGCGGCGGTAGATTTGCGTCCAAACTTCTGCACATCAAAGTAAAACCACCGCCGTTTCCGGAACGGCACCCTGAGAATCACATCAACAGAACATGAAGCTGCGAACGTAATTTCCCATTCGCAGCAAGGGGTAAGACCATACATGAAATCCTCATGTAATCACGGACACCGTCACCAATGAACGCCATCGTCGTTACAGCGCTCCGGCGCCCGCTGACATTCGTCGTTCTGTCGATTCTCATCCTGATGTTCGGCATCATGTCGATCTTCAAAACCCCGACGGACGTCTTCCCCAACATCAACGTGCCGGTCGTCGCCGTCGTCTGGACCTATCCGGGCCTGCTGCCGGACCAGTTCGCCGGCCGCATCACCTACAACTTCGAACTGGCCGTCACCACAACGGTCCAGGGTATCGAACATATGGAGTCGAACTCCTATTACGGGCGTTCGATCGTCAACATCTACTTCCAGCCCGGCACCAACGTCGGCACGGCGGAAGCCGAGGTCACGGCCATCTCCCAGACCGTCCTCCTCGGCCTGCCCCCCAAAGTGCCCGCACCGATGATCATGGCCCTGAACCCCTCGCAGGTTCCCGTCATCGCCCTACAGGTCACATCGCAGAAACAAACGCCGTCCGACCTGTTCAAACTCGGCGTCATCGCCATCCGCCCGCTGCTCGCCACCGTCCCCGGCGCCGTCGTCGCCCACCCGAACGGCGGCATGGACAGCTTCGTGATGATCGCGCTGAACCAGGACCAGCTCCGCGCCCACCACCTCTCGGCCGCGGACGTGCAGCAGGCCATGCGCGACCAGAACATCGTCCTCCCCGCCGGCGACCAGAAGATCGACCAGACCGACTGGATGGTGCAGACCAACGCCGCCCCCGAATCGATGGACGACATCGCCAACATCCCGGTCAAACGCGTCGGCAACGCCGTGATCTACATCCGCGACGTCGCGGAAGTGTATCGCGGCGGCCATCCACAGACCAACCTGGTCCTCGTCAAAGGCCGCCAGGGCGTCGAGATGATTACCCAGAAAGGCGGCACCGCCTCCACGCTGGACGTCGTCTCCGCCACCAAGGCCCTGCTGCCCCGCCTGCGCGCCATCCTCCCGCCGGACGTCAACGTCTCGATCCTGACGGACGCCTCCGTCATGGTGAAGGACCAGATCAAGGACGTCGTGCAGGAAATGATCACCGCCGCCATCCTGACCGGCATCGTGGTCCTGCTCTTCCTCGGCTCGTGGCGCTCGACCGTCATCATCGCCACCTCCATCCCCCTCGCCATCCTGTGCTCGGTCATCGGGCTGGGCTGGGCCGGCCAGTCGATCAACGTCATGACCCTCGGCGGCCTCGCGCTCGCCGTCGGCATCCTGGTCGATGACGCCACCGTCATGATCGAGAACATCGATACCCATCTCGAAATGGGCAAGGACCTCGAACTCGCCATCATCGATGCCGCCAACCAGATCGTCATCCCGACCTTCGTCTCCACCACCTGCATCTGCATCGTGTGGCTGCCCCTGTTCGAACTCAGCGGCGTCTCCGGCTTCCTGTTCATGCCCATGGCCGAAGCCATCATCTTCGCGATGATCGCCTCGTTCATCCTGTCGCGAACCCTCGTGCCCACCATGGCGAAATACCTGCTCGCCGGCCACGTCCATACCGGCGAACACGGCCACGAACACGAAGCCATCCACGCCCCGAAACGCGGCTTCTTCGGCCGCTTCCAGCAAGGCTTCGAAATCCGCTTCAACAACTTCCGTGACGGCTACAACAACGTCCTCACCCGCTGCATCGAACGGCGCGGCATGTTCGTCGGCATCTTCCTGCTCTGCTCGCTGGCCTCCCTGACACTCTACGCCTTCGCAGGCCGCGACTTCTTCCCGGAAACGAAATCCGGCGCCCTGCAAATGCATTTCCGCGCCCCGCTCGGCACCCGTATCGAGGTCGCAGGCCGCATCGCCGCGCTGGTGGACGACCGCATCCGTCAGGACCTCCCGAACAAGGTCGACAACATCATCTCCAACTGCGGCCTGCCCGAAGGCCCGCATAACCAGGCCTTCATGCCGACACCCACGATCGGCACGCAGGACTGCGATCTCACGATCGCCCTGAAGGATGAACAGTCACCCGTCTGGAACTACCGCGCCCTGCTGCGCAAGGATCTCTCCGCGCGCTTCCCCGGCACGGTCTTCACCTTCCAGCCCGCCGACCTGACCGCCAAGATCCTGAACTTCGGCTCGCCCTCGCCGATCGACATCCAGATCGCCGGCCCCAGCGCATCGGACAACTACGGCTACGCCAAGCACATCATCGGCCAGATCCGCCGCGTGCCCGGCGCCGCCGACGTCACCATCCAGCAGACGATGGAAACACCAACCCTCATGGTGAACGGCAACCGAACCTTCAGCCAGGCCACCGGCATCACCGAAAACGATCTCGCCACCAACGAACTGCTGACCCTCTCCGGCTCCTCCGTCGTGGACCCGCAGTTCTGGCTCGACCCGGAAGACAACGTCACCTTCCCGCTAAACGTCTATACGTCGCAGGACCAGCTCACCCACCTCAACGACCTCTACACGATCCCGGTGGACAAGGGCGACGGCGACCCGACGGACCAGACCCAGCTCCTGGGCGCCATCGCGGACGTCCTCGCCACCGGCACCCCGGGCGAGGTCTCCCACTTCAACTCCATGTCGGAGATCGACATCTACGTCTCCGCCGAAGGCACGGACCTCGGCTCCGTCCTCAACGGCGTCAACGATGTCCTCGCCCGCGACCACAAGAACGTGCCGCGCAGCTCGGACGTCACCGTGCACGGCCAGGCCACCACAATGCACAGCGCCTACAGCCAGCTCGTCTTCGGCCTCGCCGTCTCCGTCGTGCTGATCTACCTGCTCATCGTGGTGAACTTCCAGTCCTGGCTGGACCCGTTCATCATCATCACCGCCCTGCCAGGCGCTCTCGCCGGCATCGCATGGGCACTGTTCCTGACCGGTACCCGCCTGTCGGTCCCGGCCCTCACCGGCGCCATCATGTGCATGGGCACGGCAACGGCCAACTCCATCCTCGTGGTCTCCTTCGCCCGTGAACGGATCGAAATCCACGGAGACGCGCTGAAAGCCGCCGTCGAGGCCGGCTTCGGCCGCATCCGCCCCGTCATCATGACAGCACTCGCCATGATCGTCGGCATGGTGCCGATGGCCACCTCCAACTCCACGAACGCACCGCTCGGCAAGGCCGTCATCGGCGGCCTGATCGTCGCCACGATCTCCACGCTGCTGTTCGTCCCCTGTGTCTACGCTATCCTCCACAACCGCTCTTCGCGTCAGAAGGAAGTCATCTGATGGCCACCTCCCCTAAACTCATCGCCGTTGCGGGAGGCTGCATCCTCGCGCTCTACGTCGGTTTCATCGTCGTGGAGAAAACCCACGCCGCCGCCACCCTCGCCGCGGAGACGGACACCAACGCCGTCCCGGACGTGTCCCTCATCACGCCCAGACAATCGCCTTCGAAAGTCGCCCTCAACCTGCCCGGCACGATCGACGCCTGGTACCAGGCCCCGATCTACCCACAGGTCTCCGGCTACGTGAAAATGTGGTACAAGGACTACGGCGCCCACGTGAAAGCCGGCGACGTGCTGGCCGAGATCAACGCCCCCGCCCTGGACGCACAATACGCCCAGGCCAAGGCCGACCTCGCCTCCGTCATGGCAAAATACAACCTCGCCTCCGTCACCGCCGAACGCTGGCGCGCCATGGGCCGCTCGCAATCCGTCTCCGGACAGTCGGTGTCGGTCTCCAATGCCAACGAACAATCCGCCAAGGCTGAAGTCGACGCCGCCCAGCGCAATGTCGACCACTTCGAAGCCCTGGAGAAGTTCAAGACCATCGTCGCCCCGTTCGATGGCATCGTCACCGCACGCGGCGTCAGCGTGGGCGACTACGTCAGCAGCGGCGGCGGCAACCTCAACGCCACCGGCGGCGCATCGGAACTCTTCACCGTGGCCGACACCCACCGCCTGCGCCTGTTCGTCTCGGTGCCGGAAGTCTTCGCCTACGTCCTGCAACCCGACATCACCGCCGAAGTCAGCGTCCCCCAATACCCGGACCGCAAATTCACGGCCCAGTTCCTGACCACCGCACGCGGCTTCGACCCCAACACCCGCACCGCCATCACCGAATTCACGATGGACAACGCCAATCAGGAACTCTGGCCCGGCACCTTCGCCTCCGTCGCGCTGAAGGCCAACAACGAACATTCGCACCTCTACGAACTGCCCTCCAGCGCCCTCGTCTTCCAGGAAAAGGGCATGCAGGTCGCAACCCTCACATCCGACAGCCACGTGCATTACAAACACGTCGTCGTCGGTCGCATGGCCGACAGCTCAACCGAAATCCAGGGCGGCATCACACCGGAAGACCGCGTCATCGACAACCCGCCCGCCGACCTGCTGGAAGGCGACAAGGTCAACGTCGTCCAGCCCGAACGCGGCTACAACCAATCCGGATTCGGTGATTCGAAATGACCCTGCCATCCCTCCGGCGCGGCATCCTGGCCTGCGGCTCGGCACTCTCCGTGCTGGGCCTCTCCGCCTGCGATCTCGCCCCCGCCTACCACCCGCCCACCTTCGTCGTCCCGGCAAGCTGGCACGGACAGGCCCCATTCCAGCCGGCAACGCCCGCCGACAACGTGCTCCCCACCAACTGGTGGACCGTCCTGCGCGACCCGCTGCTGAACGACATGGAAGCCAGACTGACATCCGAAAACCCGGACCTGCAGGCCGCCGCCGAACGCTTCATCCAGGCCCGCGCCCTCGTCGTGAAGGCACGCTCCGCCCTGCTGCCGCATTTCGGGCTGGGCGCCGGCGCAACCGATAACAAACAGTCCGCCGATCGCCTGTTCCGCTACAAGGGCAACATCACCGAGACGGACGAGGAATATCACGGCCTCGCCAACTGGGAGCCGGACTTCTGGTCGGAAATCCGCAACCACGTCCGCGAGCGCAAGCAATACGCGCAGCAGAAAGCTGCCGACTTCGCAATGTCCCGCCTCAGCCTGCAAGCCGAACTGGCCTCGGACTACGTCGAACTGCGCGGCTACGACGCCCAGATCGCCATCTACAAACAATCGATCGGCTACTACCAGAAAGCCCTGCAAATCACGCAGAACCAGCTGCAGAACCAGGCCGCGCCACGCCTCGACGTGGCCCGCGCCCAGGCGCAACTCTACAGCACGCAGGCCTCGGAACTCGATATCGAAGCCGCCCGCGAGGTCACGGAGCACGCCATCGCCGTGCTCACCAACGCCGCACCCTCCAGCTTCCATATCGCCCCGACCCAGGTCATGGGCTTCTCCCAGCCCCATATCCCCACCGGCCTGCCCTCCGAACTGCTGCAACGCCGTCCGGACATCGCCTCCGCCGAACGCAACATGGCCCAGGCCAACCGCGAAATCGGCATCGCCCGCGCCGCCTTCTACCCCCACGTCTCGATCATGGCCGGCGGCGGCTTCGCCCAGAACGGCTTCGACCTCGCCAATCTCGCCAACTCGCTATGGACCTACGGCGCGTCCTTCGAACTGCCGATCTTCGAAGGCGGCCTGCGTCGCGCCGAACTGCAACGCTCCTGGTCCGCCTATCGCGAAACGCGCGACGAATACCGCGGCACAGTCCTCGCCGCCTTCCGCGAAGTCGAAGACGGCCTGTCCCGCACCGATCGCCTGAACAAGGAAAACCAGGCGCTCGAAAAAGCCGTGGACGCCACGCTGGCCACCCAGCAAATGACCATGACCCTCTATCAGGGCGGCGTCGGCACCTATCTGGAAGCCATCTTCGCCCAGGTCCAGACGCTGGAAACCCGCATCCACCAGATCGAGATCGCAACCCGCCTCTATCAGGCCGATGTGAACCTGATCCGCGCCCTCGGCGGCGGCTGGAACGTCAAATCCCTGCCGACGATGGACCAGACCCTGTCCATGGACCCGCTGCAATACGACAGTCTCCACCACCCGGCCCCGGTCGGCGGCGTCGATATCTCCCAACACCCGGAGAATTTCGAAAACCTCGCCAACCCGGCGCCAACAACCCCGGCAGCCGCCACCGGCCAACAGTTACGCCCCATCAACACCAACACGATGCCATAAAAAAGGCGGCCTCCCGGCCGCCTTTTCCCATTCAGGCCCGCACATCGGCCGCAGCCTCAACCCGGCCCGTCATAGCCGTAGCTGCCCTTGCCAAACCCCACATTCCCGAACCCGTCGCCCCGGAACTGCCGCGATCCCGTCTCGCCATAATCCGGCCCGCAGGATACCAGCAGCGCCGCCGCCACGATCCCCAGCAAAAAACGCGCCCGCACCCGCTTCGTCATCGCATCATTCTCCTTCGCCCCATCATGCCGCACCGCCTCCCCCGAAGACGACAGGAAAAAGGGAACGACCGCAAAAAACGCAGGCCCCTCACAACCCAATGGCCGTCAGTAGCCCTGCGCGCCCCTCATCCCGCACAAAACCCAGCAACACCGCCGCCGCCATCGCCCGCGCCCGCCCCGGCAAATCCGCATCGCCAATCTCCCCCGCCACCCAGAACGAGATGCAACCACGAAAACCCAACGCGAGATAATCCGGCAAATGCGCCCGCGCGACCGCCATCAGCGCCGGCCGCACCCCATCGAAATCCCCCAGCGCCGCCGCCCACAACGCCCGCGATCGCTCGGCGACATGCCCAACCTCCACCTGCGGTCCGCCCAACGACCCAATGACATGCCGGTTAACCACAGGCTCCTCCAGCAGAACCGCAACCGCCACGCCAACCGCCGACAACACGCACGCCGCCGCATCGCCCACCGCATCGCCCGGCATCGTCATCGCCGCGCAACGCCGCTCCATCTCCCCGATACGCCGCGCCGACAACGCCTGCATGATCGCCGCCTTGGACCCGAAATAATTGAACGGCGTCGCAAAGCTGACCCCCGCCGCACCAGCCAGATCCCGCATGGAAAAATCCGCCGTCTCACCGGAACGAAGCAACTGCTCGGCAGCATCCAGAATCCGGTCACGCGTCGCCACACGACCATGCGCGGAAATTGACTTGATATTCGTCATGCCGTTTTTATATCATGATATAATTTCAACGTCACGAAACCAGAAACCATGTCCGATACATCCTCCCTGACCATCCTCATCACCGGCGTCAGTTCCGGCCTCGGCCGCGCCTTCGCAACCGCCGCCCTCGCCGCCGGCCACCGCGTGATCGGCACGGTCCGCCGCCCGCAGGATGCCGAAAGCTTCAAAGCCCTCGCACCCGAACGCGCCCACGCCGTCGAACTCGACGTCACCGCCTTCGACACCATCCCGCGAACAATCACCCACCTGCAACATACGCTCGGCCCCATCGACGCCCTCGTCAACAACGCCGGCTACGGCCACGAAGGCGCGCTCGAGGAATCCTCGCTCGATGACCTGCGCCGGCAATTCGACGCCAACGTCTTCGGCGCGGTGGCCATGATGCAGGCCGTCCTGCCCGGCATGCGCGAACAGCGGCGTGGCCGCATCATCAACGTCACCTCAATGGGCGGCTTCATCACCATGCCCGGCCTGAGCTTCTATTGCGGCAGTAAATTCGCCCTCGAAGGCATCTCGGAAGCCCTGGGCAAGGAAGTCGCCCCCTTCAACATCCACATCACCGCCCTCGCACCCGGACAGTTCCGCACGGACTGGGCCGGACGCTCGATGGACCGCTCACCCCGCAGCATCCCGGACTACGACACCGTCATGACCCCCCTGCGCGCCGCCCGGCAGGCCAAAAGCGGCAACCAGCCCGGCGATCCCGCACGCGCCGCACAGGCCCTGCTGCAACTCCTCGCTGCCGACAATCCACCAACGCGCCTCTTCCTCGGCGAAGACGCACTCGATCTCGTCACGGCAAAACTCAACGCCATGCAGGACGACATCACCCGCTGGAACGACCTCTCCCGCTCGACCGGCTTCCCAACCTGACAGACAAAAAAAGCGTGATGCCCAGCTTCAGCGGGCATCACGCTTCGCAAAACACCATCCGGGAAACAGCCACCCGCTCACGCGCGGCATCCCTAAATCAATCACCAACGATCAATCAGGTCGGCCACCGGCTCCCCTCACGGAAAGCAATCCGGCACGGCACCCTATTGCCCGGTTTTTCCATTATCCGGTTCATTCCCCTTCTCCGGCGCCTCATCCTGCTGCGGACTGGTATCGGGATACGGCTCGAAAGGTTTGTCATTATCAGGCGAGGCAGGATTCTTGGGTTCCGGCATGTCGGCCTCCATGGTGAGAAGACTCAAGCCAGATCACGCACGATAGTTGCGAGACAAACACGCAATCGATCCCGATGGCATCTCATCAGGACAACCGCAGGCCACATCGTGGATCGCCTCAATCCCGACAGGCCGCAAAATATCTGGAAATCAGGGAAAGCAGAATGCCGTGGTGAACCGGGTGGGACTCGAACCCACGACCATTCGATTAAAAGTCGAATGCTCTACCGGCTGAGCTACCGGTTCAACGCGGGGCCTCGGTATCGCACAGGCCCCGCCACGTCAACCGACAAAGCGCAGATAATCAGGCCTCGGGACGCATGGACACGATCACGTCCGGGTCCTTCACCATGCCCGACGAACCCGATCCACGCTTGATCTGGTCGATATGCTCCATGCCTTCGACCACCTCGCCCGCAATGGTGTACTGCCCGTCGAGCGACGGCACCTTCTCGAACATGATGAAAAACTGGCTGTTCGCCGAATCCGGATTCATCGTGCGCGCCATGCCCAGCGTACCACGCTCGAACTTCGCCTCACGCGTGAACTCCGCCTTCAGGTCCGGCAGGTCGCTGCCACCCGTGCCGGTGCCGCTCGGATCGCCACCCTGCGCCATGAACCCTTCGATCACGCGATGAAACTTCACCCCGTCATAAAAGCCCTGCGCGGACAACGTGCGCAGACGCTCCGCCGCCAGCGGCGCCAGATCGGGACGCAGCTTGATTACCACATCACCCGTCTTGAGCTTCATCACCAGACGATCTGCTGTCTCGGACATCGCAATATCAACCTTCAAACAAAACAGGCCCGAACATCGAACCCTCTACCCCCTATGTCGCGCCATCCCGCAACTTGGACAAGACAAGCGATGCAGTATTCCGCGGCACAAACTTATCAATCGCGCCGCCCAGCCGCGCGATCTCCTTGACGATCCGGGACGCCGTGGTCCGCTGCTCCTCGCTCGCCAACAGGAAAATCGTCTCGATCTCCGGTGCCAGACGCCGGTTCGCCCCCGAAAGCTGCGCCTCGAAGTCGAAATCGCTCACCGCCCGCAAACCACGCACGATGCACGTCGCACCATGGTCCCGAACCGCCCGCACCAGCAGCGTATCGAATCCCACAACCTCGATCGCCGCCCCACGGGACAACCCGGCCGTCTCCTGCCGCACGGTCCCGATCCGCTCGTCAAGCGTCAGCAGCGGTCGCTTGCCCTCATTGACCGCCACCCCCACCACCAGACGGTCAAACAACGCCGACGCCCGCACGATGATGTCCAGATGCCCGAACGTGACCGGATCGAACGTCCCCGGATAAAACCCGACCCGCAAGAGATCAGACCTCGCCCGCCGGACCGCCTTCCGGCGCAGCACCCGGCACAGCGTCCGGGGCCGCGTCAGGCACCCCGTTCGGCGTATCGCCCTCACCCACCGCCGCGTCACCTTCGGTCGCCGGCCCATCGGGCAGCAGCGCGTCGTCACCCTCCTCGCCCTCGGCCTCCATCACCGGAAACACGCTGGTCAGGCGCTCCTCGTCGCCCACGCGGCACAGCGTCACACCGCTGGCCTGCCGCGCCATCACGCGGATCTGCGCCACCGGCGTCCGGATCAGACGGCCCACATCGGTCACCATCATGATGTCCTCGCCATCCAGAACCGGCAGCGTCGCCACCACGGCCCGACCGCGCTTCGGATTGGTCAGCGTCATGTTCGCGATGCCCTGCCCACCGCGCCCGCTGACACGATAATCATAGGCCGAAGACCGCCGCCCGAAGCCGCCATCCGTCACCGTCAGCAGAATCTCCTCCTGCCGCTCCAGCTCCTCGAAACGCTCCGCCGTCAGATCGCCGCCGATCTCCAGGTTCTCACCCGAATCATCCGCCGCAACCTCCTCAATCTCCTCACCCTCGTCGGACTGCGCCGCCAGGGCCCGCCGCTTCGCATTCGCCGCCTTCAGATAGGCCGCCCGCTCCTCGACACTCGCCTCGACATGGTTCAGCACGCACAGCGAATTCACCTCGTCACCCGACTGCAAACGGATACCGCGCACGCCCGAACTGTCACGCCCGGCAAACACGCGCAGCGTATCGTCGAGAATCTGGAAGCGGATGCAGCGCGCCTTCCGCGTCGCCAGGAAAACATCCTGCCCCTCGCGACACGTCGCCACGCCGATCAGGCTGTCCCCCTCGTCAAGCTTCATGGCAATCAGCCCCGAAGCACGAATGTTGCGGAAATCGCTCAACCGGTTACGCCGCACATTGCCACTCGCCGTCGCGAAGACGAGATGCAACGGCTCCCACAACGTCTCGTCCTGCGGCAACGGCAACACGGCGGTGATCGAATCCGTCCCCAGATCCGGCAACAGATTCACCAGCGCGCGCCCCTTCGCCGTCGGGCTCGCCTCCGGCAAACGCCACACCTTCTCACGATACGCCTTGCCACCGGAGGAGAAGAACAACACCCACTGATGCGTATGCGCATTGAAGCTGCGCACCACCACATCGTCACCCCGACGTCCCGCCGCCGTGCGCCCACGCCCACCACGGTTCTGCGCCCGGAAGATGTCCAGCGGCGTACGCTTGATGAAGCCATCGCGCGTGATGGTCACCACCATCTGCCCCGGCTCGATCAGGCTCTCATCGGACTGATCGCCCAGCGCATCGGAAATCTCGGTCATGCGCGGCGTCGCAATCTCCGCCCGCACCGCCACCAGCTCATTTCGCATCACTTCCATGCGGCGAATGCGGCTGCCGATGATCTCCAGCAACTCGTTGATCTTGGCCGCGACCTCGCTCAACTCGCCCTGGATCTTCTCACGCTCCAGCCCGGTCAGGCGTTGCAGGCGAAGTTCCAGAATGCCGCGCGCCTGCGCCTCGGTCAGCCGGACCTTGCCATCCTCGACAATATTGCCCTCGTCATGGATCAGCTCCAGCAACGGCAACACATCCGCCGCATCCCACTGCCGCGCCATCAGCGATTCACGCGCCGTCGCCGCATCCGGCGCACCGCGGATCAACGCAATCACCGCATCGATATTGGCCACCGCCAACACCAGACCCACCAGCAGATGCCCCCGATCGCGCGCCTTGTTCAGGTCGAAGCGCGACCGGCGCAGAATCACGTCCTCGCGGAAGCGGATGAACGCCTCCAGAACGTCCTTCAACCCCATCGTGCGCGGCTTGCCATCATCCAGTGCCAGACAGTTCACCGCGAACGACGTCTGCAACTGCGTGAAACGATAAAGCTGGTTCAACACCACTTCCGGCGTCGCATCGCGCTTGAGCTCGATGACGATCCGCATCCCCGAACGATCGCTCTCGTCGCGAATGTCGGAAATCCCCTCGATCTCCTTCGCCCGCACCAGATCCGCGATCTTCTCCTGCAACGTCGCCTTGTTCACCTGATACGGAATTTCCGTCACGATGATCGCCTGACGATCCTTGCGGATGTCCTCGATCTCCGCCCGCGCCCGCATCGGGATCGACCCGCGCCCCGTCTCGAACGCCTGCCGGATGCCGCGGCGCCCCATGATGATGCCACCCGTCGGAAAATCTGGCCCCGGAACGATCGCCATCAGCTCATCGAGCGTCATCTCCGGATTCTCGATCAGCGCCAGCGTGGCATCCACGATCTCGCCCGGATTATGCGTGGGAATGTTGGTCGCCATGCCAACCGCGATACCCGACGCACCATTGACCAGCAGGTTCGGGAACGCCGCCGGCAACACCTTCGGCTCGCTCTCGCTCTCATCGTAGTTCGGCTGGAAATCCACCGTATCACGGTCGATATCGTCCAGCAGGAACGACGACGCCCTGGCCAGCCGGGCTTCCGTATAACGCATCGCCGCCGGGCTATCGCCGTCGACCGAACCGAAATTCCCCTGCCCGTCGATCAGCCGCACCCGCATCGACCAAGACTGCGCCATACGCACCATGGCATCATAGATCGAACTGTCGCCATGCGGATGGTATTTACCCATCACGTCACCCACCGCGCGGGCCGACTTGCGATAGGGCTTGTCCGCCGTGAACCCGCTCTCGCGCATCGCATACAGGATGCGCCGATGCACCGGCTTCAGCCCATCGCGCACATCCGGCAACGCACGCGAGACAATTACCGACATCGCATAAGCGAGGTAGGAGGAACGCATTTCCTCCTCGATCGTCACAGGCATCTGGTCGATCGGTTCAAGCGGATTGGGCTGATCGGTCAAATCGGTCAAGGCAGGTCCATCAGTCTTGTAACGTCACGCTTCAACAACCGCGCGACAGAGGCATCCAGACTAGCACATCGCACCGCAAGTCCCTAATCCCCCCGGCGTTTTCAGCCCCCTCCAGCGCGTTTTGATAATTTTCGCCATAACCACTAGATATCGCCCATCCCAGGCGCCAGTCGCCACGTGCCGCCACAACCGCGACCCGGCCACCAACCCAAGCCCACTCCCCGTCCGATAAGCAGGCCCATGACCGATCAAAACGTCCTCGCAGGTCATCCTCCCGAAAACGCCTTCCCCGCCGACCGCGACGAATGGCAAGCCATCCTCGACACCGTCGCCCCGGCCGTCCGCGCCGAAGTGGCCACAACCGTCACCCGCCACGCCGAACGCTGCGCCGATATTTTCTACAAGACCCTGCTTCGGCACCCGGACGCCGCCACATTCCTGTCGCACGACGTCATCAACGTCCAGCTTCACCACGCCCTGACCAATTGGCTCAGGACCCTCTTCCCCGAGAGTGCACCCGATCTCGACACGCTCATCAGGATCCAGCGCCACATCGGCCTGGTCCATGCCCGCACGCGCGTGCCCATCCACGTGATCCTCCACGGCGCGCGCCTGCTGAAATACGAACTGCGCCACCACCTCTTCGCACGCCAGCTCCCACCGCAGACACTCTCCGCCGCCATCGACTATACGGAGACGATGATGGACCTGGCCATCGAGGTCATGAGCCAGGAATACGTCCTCGACCTCACGAAGGAGATCGAGGACGACGAAGCCTACCGCCTCATCACCCTCAGCCAGGACGTGGCCCTGGAACGCGAAACCCAGCGCGGCGCCCTCCTCGAATGGGGACAGAAAGCCGTCCTCGGCATCTTCGGCGCCGCGACAGGCCCCATCCAGTCGCTCGAAAACGCGCCGTTCGGCCTGTGGCTCAACCACAAGGGCAGCCTGCTGTTCCCGGCCAATGCCGGCCTGCGCCAGATCCAGTCCAACGTCCGCCACATCGACCGGACCCTCCTCCCCGGCATCACCGCCGAAACACCCCCGTCACTCGACAAGGTCAAGGATCTCCAGGCCGCCCTCGATGAAATCCGCTTCCTGCTGGACGAACTCTTCAGAAAACACGAAGCACTCGAAAACGGCCGCGACCCGCTGACCCGCGTGCTCAGCCGGCGCTTCCTGCCCAGCATCCTCGGCCGCGAAGTCACATCCGCCTTCCACCGCAACACGCCCTTCAGCCTGCTGCTGCTGGATATCGACCACTTCAAGACCATCAACGACCGCTTCGGCCACACCAGCGGTGACACCGTCCTGCGCCACATCGCCGAACTCGTCGTCACCTGTAGTCGCGGCAACGATTTCGTGTTCCGCTACGGCGGGGAAGAATTTCTCATCGCCCTCGTCGAAACCAGCGGCCACGACGCCGAACTCACCGCCGAGCGCCTGCGCGCCCGCATCGAGGAAAGCCCCATTCTCGGCCTCGGCGACGCACCCGTCCGCGTCACCGCCTCCATCGGCGTGGCCACCTTCGACGGCCACCCCGACTACACCCACCTCATCGAAGATGCCGACCGCGCCCTCTACCGCGCCAAATCACTCGGCCGGAACCGCTGGGCCACCGCCTGACGGCGATCAGTCGCCCTCCACCGCCCTCACCGTCCAGCTGGCCTCCCACGTCTTTCCGGGGCGCAGATGGATATTCCCCGGTTTCGCCGCAAAATCACCGGCGAAACCCTGCGGCGTCGCATAGCCATGCCACGGCTCGATACACAGGAACGCAGCCCCCACCTTCGTCCAGACACCCAGCTCCGGAAAGCCCTGCCAACCCACCTCGATCCCCGTGCCCTTCGGCCCCACGAACCGCACGCTGTCACTCAGGATCGGCTTGAAAATCACCGCATCGTCCTCGAACAGCGCGTCGGACAGTGCCAGCTCCCGCCCGACCACCGGCGTCGGCTCGGCCTCGGCACGCATCAGCCCACCCTCGACACGCCGGATCGGCGCAACCTCCGCCCTGTCGAAAATCAGCCTGTGCGCCTCACGCGCCGCCCCGGCCTCCTGCGGCCAGGCAAAGGCCGGATGCGCCCCGACCGAGGCATGCAACACCGCTTCCCCATCCGGATTGTGCAGCGCATAACCGACATGCAGCCGGCCATCCGTCACCCGATAATTCAGCCGCAGCCGGAACGCCGCCGGGAAAATGGCCCGGCTCGCCTCATCGTCGGCAAGCTCCAGCACACAACCGTCATCCGTCCGCTCGACCCACTGAAACACGCGGTCGCGCGCGAAACCATGCTGCTTGAGCCGAACCTCCCTGTCGCCCCAGGGCAGGCGGTCATCCGGAATCCGCCCGACGATCGGAAACAGCACCGGCGAATGGCGCGGCCAGGGGTCCACCCCCGCCCATAGCAACGACCGCGCCCCATCCCCCACGACATCCAGCGCCACCAGTTCCGCGCCCGCCGCCGTGACGGTCGCCGTCAACCGCCCATCGCCGAATTCATGCCGGTCGCTGCCCATCGTCGTCTCTCCATCCGTCCATTTTTCAACGCCACGGATAAGGGGCGCGTCCACCCGCGCGCGCAAGGGACAGCAACCGGATTGTGATCGCGGCAACCCGCCGCGCCATCAGAAGAAAACGTCGCGCAAAGGCCCCAGATAAGCCGCCAGATCGACCCGCAACGGCATCAGATAGGCATTGTCCCCCCGCACCTTCGCAAAGTTCAAAACTTCGCGCGCGAACGCCACATTGGCATCGAGCCCCGTATCGAAGTCACGCGGAAACACCACGTGATTGACCCGCTCCCAATACGCGCGGGACTTCGGCCCCACCACGGGCGATACCCCCCAGAACACCGTGTCATCCGCCAGCCACTCGGCGCTCAACTCCAGCATCCGCCGGTCGAAAAGCGGCTGCGTGAAAAATCCCGCCGCACCGGCGTCTCGCTTGCGCTGCACTTCCTCCAGCTCAAGATACGGCGCCCGCCGATACGGATCGAACGCCGCATACACCTTCAGGTGCGGCGCCTCCCGCCGATACCGCGCAATGATCTCGATACTCGTGTTCGGATAGGTCCGATGCGTCTCATCCGGCGGCGGATCGCCCGCCACCACGAGAATCTCGCGCAGTTCCGGCTCCCCAGCCCCCGGCAACGGCCCATCCGGCGCGATGTCGGTCGCGCGGATGTGCGGAATCACCCCCGAAGCCCCCGCCGAACGCAGGGCCGACGCCCCTTCCCAGGACCGCAACGGCATCCGCAGCAAATCCGGCAGATTGACATCCGTCATCTCCGGCAGCGCCTCCCGCGCCGCGGCATAATCGTCCAGCAACCGCGCCCGATCCCGCGGAATCAACTCGACCGCAAGCCGCCTCATGCCGGCACATCCAGCTGCGCCCGCGCCGCCTGCAACGTGTTGTGCAACAGACAGGCAATGGTCATCGGCCCCACGCCACCCGGCACCGGCGTGATATGCCCCGCCACCTGCCGCGCCTCGTCGAACGCCACATCACCCACCAGCTTCGTCTTGCCACCCTCGGTCGGCACGCGCGTAATCCCCACGTCGATCACCGTCGCACCCGGCTTGATCCAGTCGCCACGCACCAGCCCATGCTTGCCCGTCGCCACGACCAGGATATCACCCTCCCGCGCCAGCCCACGCGTATCGCGCGTATCGATATGCCCGATGGAGACCGTGCACCCCTCACGCAGCAGCAACTGCGCCATCGGCTTGCCCACCAGATTGGACGCCCCGATCACCACCGCATGCAACCCGCGCAACACCGACAGCGTCTCCTGCAACAACAACAGGCAGCCCAGCGGCGTGCAGGGCACCAGCCCCGGCACCCCCAGACTCAACCGCCCGGCATTCACCTCGCCCAGACCATCCACATCCTTGGACGGCGCAATGGCATTGGTCACCGCCACCGGATCGATCTGCCTCGGCAGCGGCAACTGCACCAGAATCCCGTGAATCTGCGGATCGGCGTTCAACCGCGCCACCAGATCCAGCAACTCATCCTGCGGCGTGGACTCCGGCAGCATGTGCATGAACGAACGCATCCCGGCCCGGTGCGTCTGCAACGCCTTGTTGCGCACATACACCTCACTGGCCGGATCGTTGCCCACCAGCACCACGGCCAGACCGGGCAACCCGCCCGTGCGCTCGCGCAGCACCTCGACCTCCGCCTTCACCCGGTCGGTCAAACGGCGCGCAATACCCTTGCCGTCGATAAGATTTCCGAAAGAAGCTGGCGAATCTGTCATAAGTCCTCGGATGGAAAGCAGGACGACGATGATGCAACATCAACCGACATCCAAGATCGAACGGGGAACCAACGTGAGCGAGGCAATACGCAAGAACTTCGCCAGTGACAACATCGCACCGGCCTGCCCGGAAGTGATGGACGCCATGATAAGGGCCAATTCCGGCCCCGCCCCCGCCTATGGCGGCGACGAACAGTCCACAACACTCGAAGCCCGCTTCGCCGAACTCTTCGAACACGACCTGCGCTGCTTCCCCATCGCCACCGGCACCGCCGCCAACAGCCTCGCCCTCGCCGCTCTCGTGCCGCCCTACGGCGCCGTGCTGTGCGACCAGAGCGCCCATATCGCGAACGACGAAGGCGGCGCGCCGGAATTCTTCACCCACGGCGCCAAACTCATCACCATCCCCTCGGACGACGGCCGCATGCTGCCGGACGCCCTGCAAACCACCATCGAACTGAACCGCGAAGGCGGCATCCAGTCCACCCCGGCCCGCGCCCTCTCCCTCACCCAGGCCACGGAATGGGGCACCGTCTACAGCCTCGCCCGGCTGCGCGAACTCACCGCCATCGCCCGCCAGAACAACCTGCCGGTGCATATGGACGGCGCACGCCTCGCCAACGCCGTCGCCCATCTCGACTGCTCCCTCGCCGACATCACCTGGAAACTCGGCATCGACGTGCTCAGCTTCGGCGGCACCAAGAACGGCGCCATCGCCGCCGAGGCCGTCCTGTTCTTCAACACCGCCCTGGCGGAGGATTTCATCCGCCGCATCAAGCGCGGCGGCCACCTCTGGTCCAAACAACGCTATCTCAGCGCCCAGCTCCTGCCGCTCCTGCACGACAACCTCTGGCTGAAACACGCCCGACAGGCCAACGCCATGGCCCAACGCCTCGCCCACGGCCTCCGCCGCCAGCCCGGCGCCAAACTCCCGTTCGAGGTCCAGGGCAACGAAGTCTTCGTCGTCCTGCCCGAGCCCCTCGTTACCCAACTGGAAGCCGCAGGCTACGTCTTCTACCGCTGGCCCACCCCAGCCGGCGTCGACGGCACGCTCATCCGCCTCGTCACGCACTACGCCACGGAACAGACGGATGTGGACGCCCTGCTCGCCAGCCTCTGACAAACAGCCCCTGAAAACAAAAATCCGCATGGCGTCACCACCATGCGGATCGAAAATGCCCGAAAGAAGCGCCGACCTTACGCCCGGCGCGCAACCGCCGGCACATCCTGCATGCGATACGGCCCCGCCGTCACGATCTGGACCGACAACACACCCGCATCGCCGGACGACCGCGCCCCGAGTTCCAGCACCGCCGCACCATCCGTCCAGCGCATCGCCGAATGCTCGATCGCATGCCAGCCCGGCAAAGACGCATCCTCCAGATGGGAACGGATGCTCCGCGTCTCGCGCGGATCCCACAGCGTCACCTGCCCGACGAGAACACCCAGCATCCGTCGGTCGTCGCAGAACGCTCCAACCGCATCCGCCGGGCGATCGGCACGGGAGAACAGCCGCACGCGCGTCACGCCAGCCGGCAATTCGAACACGACCTGCCCGCCCTGCTGCCGCACCCGGCGCAGCACCGCGCCATTCTCCGCCGTCGCCACCAGATCGGGATCGTCCGTCGTCACGACGCCGGCATCGCAATCCAGCCCGAGAGAGGCCGCCCGCGCCACCAGACGCCGATGCACATCCCCCACGACCGCGACATCCGTCACCAGCGGCGCCGCCGCATCCGCCCAGCTCATCCCGCGCGAGACGATCGAGACCACGCCGCCGGAGGAGAACGCCCGCCGGTTGCCCGTATCCAGATAGCTCTCCGTCGGCAGATCCTCGGCGAAGATCACGCTATGAACCTCGGCCTCGACATGGAAATAACGATAGGACGCGATCGTGGTGTCGTGGAAAATACTGCCGCCATTGACCAGCATGCGCACCGGCACGAAGCCGCCATCGACATAAAGGCAATGCTCCGGCGTCACCAGAAGATCGCGGCTCGGCACGTTCTCGGCAAAGGCTCCCCGCACGATCCGCACCGGATAGACCGCATCGGCACGCCCCGCCGCCACCTCGACATCCCGGTGCCCGACCCAGACCACCGTACGGTAATCCGTCCCGGCACCCGCAACCGCCAGCCGATCCCCGACCACCAGCGCCTCGACCGCCACATTCCCACGCTCGGTGCGAATCAGCGTGCCCTCCAGGAAGCACGTCTCCGTCCCCGTCGTGTCGATCAGCCAGTCACCATTCGCATCCGTCGAGAAGGACGTATGCTCGGGCACGAAACCATCGGCCGTATGAATATTCGTCAGGCTCAGAGTCTTGCCGTTGTCGAGCGTAATGGTCAGCGTATAGCCGCCATCCTGATTGGCCGAATAAACAGCGGAAACCGGCTTCTCGCCCGCCGTGACATTAATGCCGAACGCCGTGTTCGGCCCGACATTGTTGAACGCCGTGCCGATCGAATTCTCATAACCCGTCAGCACAACCGTATTATGGGAACCATCGAAATCAACCGTGTTCCCCGTCGCATAGAAACCCGCATACAGCGTGCTGTCATTCGACAAATTCACGGCCGACATGTCGACGCGCACCGGCGCGCCCGGCGTGCCCGGCGTGCCCAGCGTCGAATGATCGAGATCGAGCGTCCCGCTTCCGGAAAGGCGCGAACCGTCAAGCACGACATTCCCGTCATTGTTGCGGATCGTCAGCGTACCTTCGATTTCCGTCACGCCACCGAGTTCGACACGCGCCGCCGTATCGATCACCAGCGCGCCATTGCCACGAATTTCCACACCCTGCGTCGCAAACACATAGCTGTCGGAATTCTGCCCCGCCGGCGCCGTAACGGTCAGGGTCGCGTTGTCATAGATCGACAGGCTCGTGAACTGCCGGATGTCCGGCTGGTCGGCCACGACATACAGCGGCTGCGACGCCGTGCCCTGCAACACACCCTGCTCGCAAACCTGCTCCTGCGGCGTGTTGCCAAGCGACCAGTTCTTGTCGTCGCCCCATTCCGCCGGCTGGCTCGCCGTGCCCGCACCCGTGAAATGATTCGCGGCACTGGCATTGTGGTTGCTGTAACCATTCGTCGAATACTGCGCCGGATCGCCGCCCGCCTGCACCAGGCCGGTCACGATATTCTGCAACTGCGCATGAATATCCGACTGCGCATAATTCGCCGGCGTCGCCGCGGCATTCGTGTCCGTGATTACATAATCGCCGGCGGCATCGCGCCCGATCGTCGCCGCACCCGGCACAAAACCATCCGCCACGCTGATCTGCGACAGCGTCAGCGTCTTGCCGCCCGACAGATCGATGACGAGTTCATACCCGTCATTCGACCCCGCCTGAAACGTCGCCTTCACCGGCACGACACCATGCGCGCCATTGATCGCGAAATGCGTGTTCTCGGAAACGCCGCTGAACGCCGTGTTGATCGTCGATTCATAACCGTTCAGAACGATCGTGTTCTGGCTCGCCGGATCGAACGTCACAGACGCGCCATCGGCATAGAACCCGGCATACAGCGTGCTGCCACCCTGCATCGTCACATGCATCGACTCATCGATGTTCACCGGGTTGGCTTCACTGCCAAGCGTCGAATTGATCAGGTTGAGCGAACCGTTCCCGCTCAGACGATTGCCGTCGAGCACGACATGGCCGTCATTGTTCCGGATGGTCAGCGTCCCGGACATCTCCGTGAACTGCCCCAGCTCCACCGGAGACGCCGTATCGACGATCAACTGCCCCGTCTGGAAAATCTGGAAAGACTCCGCGGAGAACACATAGCCCGCACTGTCCTGATCGCCGGTCGCGGTGATCTTCAGCGTGCCATAATCGCCGATCGTCAGCGAATGAATCTGCCCGTAAGCAGGTGCATTCGCCACCGCCACACCCGGCTGGTCCGCCGTCCCGGAAACATTGGCTTCCTGGCAGGTATCACCCTGCGGCACAGCCCCACCCGACCAGTTTTCCGCATTGTAAAAATCGTCGGAAACCGACCCATTCCAATATGTCATCGATACGCGCGCCATCCTGAGGGAAACGAATGCGCACTCGCAAATCGGCGAAAATCACGGCTCGTCGAGCAGAGTGCTTGCGCAGCATTGATATGTAACGGGACATTTTCCGTCCCGTTATTAATGAATTAATATTCGAATATTACGTTAATAACGCATCAAACAAAATGTAATCACGGCACCAAGGCCAATCATCATCATATTGCTGATTAATATTATATGATTTACGGAAAACCTCAGCGTCATTTACCACGCCAGGAAAGAACTGGTCCGTCTCGCCCAGTTCCGGAATTTCAACCCGACCGACTCCGGGGCCCGTCCGGTGGCGTCGCCCCATCACGCCGTTTCGGCAACCGGGAACCCCGGTTCCCCCTACTTCCCCCGCGCCAGCTCGACCCGCTCGCCATCCTCCAGCGACGCCGGCGGATTGATCACCACCATATCCCCCGGCTCAATCCCCTTCAGCACCTCCAGAACCGTGCCGAAATCCCGCCCCGCCGTGATCGTATGCAACTTCACATGCCCGTCCGGCATCACCGTCGCCACCCGCTGCCCTTCCGATCGGAATAACAGGGCATTCGCCGGAATCCGCACCCCCTCGGTCGCCGCCCGCACCCCGAAATGCACTTCGACATACCCGCCGGGGAACAACTCGCCCTTGTCGTTGTCGATCCGTAACTGAACCAGCAACGTCCGCGTATCCGCCGTCAACGCATCCGCCGTGCTCAACAACCGCGCCGGAAAATCACGCCCGGGATATTCCGGAAAACGCAGCATCACCTGCACCCCCGGCCGGATCGCCGCCGCATAACTCTGCGGCACCTGCACATAAACCCGCAACCAGCTGACATCCGCCACACGGAACAACGGCGGCCCGCTGCTGTCCCCGGCGGCAATCAACCGCCCGATATCCGTGTTGCGCGCCGTCACCACACCGTCGAAGGGCGACTTGATCTTCTCGAATCCCACCAACTGCTCCAGACGCTGCACATTCGCCTGATTCGAATTCACGGTGGACGCCCGCGCGGACGCATCACTGCGCGCCTGATCCGTCTCCTGCTGCGATACCGCGCTCATGCCCACCAGCGCCTGCGTCCGATGCGCCAGAACCCCGGCAATCCGGCTGTTGGCCTGCGCCCCCGTCAAATCGGCCCGCGCCTGCAACAATTGCTGGTCAACCTCCGGGGAATCGATCTCCGCCAGAACCTGCCCGGCACGAACATGATCGCCGATATCGACATGCCACACCTTCAGATACCCGTTGGTCCGCGCATAAATCGTCGCATCATAGGCCGGACTCACACTCCCCGGCAGGACGATCTCCTCCACATCCGGCGCCTTGTCGGCCTTCACCGTCACCACGCTCGGAACGGCCGCCGCATCCGCCGAATGCTGCAATTGCCGATGCGCCGCCAGCCGCGCACCAATGCCCCAGACCGCCAGCCCGAGCACCACAACCACCATCACAACCAGCCAAAAGCGCCCGCGTCTCATGACCGCCCTCCCGCCGGCGCCGAATGCGCCGCCCCTTCCCGACGTCCATGCACCAGACTGAACACCAGCGGCACGAACATCAGCGTCGCCGTCGTCGCGAACAGCAACCCGCCAATCACCGCCCGGCCTAGCGGCGCATTCTGCTCGCCACCCTCGCCAAGACCCAACGCCATCGGCAACATGCCGATCATCATCGCCAGCGCCGTCATCAACACCGGCCGGAACCGCCGGAACCCCGCCTCCGCCGCCGCCTCCGCCGCGCCCACCTTCGCCTCGGCCATGTAGTCCCGCGCGAAACTCACCACCAGGATACTGTTGGCCGTCGCCACGCCGATGCTCATGATCGCCCCCGTCAACGCCGGCACGCTCACCGGCGTGCGCGTCAGGAACAGCATCCACACAATCCCGGCCAACGCCGCCGGCAACGCGGAGATAATAATCAGCGCATCCGTCCAGGACTGGAAATTCACCACGATCAGCAACAGCACCAGCAACGTCGCGAAAGCCAATCCGGCAAACAGGGCATGAAACGCCGTGCCCATCGTCTGAACCTGCCCCCGCACCGCGATATGCGCGCCCCGGGGCAACTCGTCGCGCATCTCATCCACGATCCGCCGCACATCCGCCGCCACCGCACCCAGATCCCGATCCTGCGTCGTCGCATAGATGTCGATCGCCGGCGCCACATTGTAATGCGTCTCCATAGACGGCCCGACATTGCGCCGGATCGTGGAAAAAGCCCCCAGAATCTGCCGCTGCCGGCCATCGGCCGTCACGACGGGAATATTGCGCAGGCGATCGAGCGAATTGAGCTGATATTGCGGCGTCTGCACCACCAGCGGATACGACACGCCATTTTTCGGACTGAGCCAGAACGACGGACTGGTC
Source organism: Neoasaia chiangmaiensis (assembly GCF_002005465.1). NCBI lineage: Bacteria > Pseudomonadati > Pseudomonadota > Alphaproteobacteria > Acetobacterales > Acetobacteraceae > Neoasaia > Neoasaia chiangmaiensis. The sequence continues at coordinate 1,776,070 of NZ_CP014691.1, forward strand.
TGGAAACTCCCGCTCAGGGACGCCAGCATGTCGTTGGCGATATCGCGCTGCGTCAGCCCGATCTCCTGCACGCGCGAACGATCCACCCGCACATCGAATTCCGGATAATCCTCCGCCTGCTGCAAATGCGCATCCGCAATCCCCGGCACATGACTCACCCGCTTCAGCAATTTCTGCGCGAAAGCAAAATTCCCCGGCAGATCGAACCCGCTCACCTGCACATCAATCGGCGACGGAATGCCGAAATTCAGAATCTGCGTGACGATATCCGCCGGCAGGAACGCAAACGTCACACCGGGAAACGCACGCGGCAACTCCACCCGCAAACGCCGGATATAATCGGCCGTCGGACGATGATCGGGCTTCAACGTAATCATCACATCCGCATCTGCCGCCGTCGTCGGCGCGGAGGTGCTGTAGGTCAGATTGATCCCGCTGACCGGCAAGCCGATATTATCGACGATATTCTCCACCTCGCCGCCCGGAATCACCCGGTGCACGGCCCGCTCCACCTCATCGCAAAGCCGTGCCGTCTCCTCCACGCGCAACCCCGCATGCGCGCGCAGATGCAGCTTGATCTGCCCACTATCGACGGACGGAAAGAAATCGCTCCCCAGCCACGGGAAAAGCGAGAGCGATACCCCAACACCCAGAACCACCGCCAGCAACACCCGCCCGCGCCGCGCAAGCACCCCCTCCAGCACCTGCCGATACCGCTCCCGAACCGCCTCGAACCCATGCTCGAAACGCTCCTGCGCCCTCGTCAGCGGATTACGCGACGGCGCCCGGTCCTCCCGCTTCTCATGCTTGCGCAACCAGTATTTCGCCAACGTCGGCACCAGCGTGCGCGACAGGAAATAGGAGGCCAGCATCGCGAAACTGATCGCCTCCGCCAGCGGCACGAACAGATAACGCGCCACCCCGCTCAGGAAGAACATCGGCATGAACACGATGCAGATGCACAACGTCGCCACCAGCGCCGGCACCGCAATCTCCTGCGCACCATTCAGGATCGCGTCCTCGACCTCCTCGCCCTCTTCCAGATGCGCATTGATGTTCTCGATGGCGACCGTCGCATCATCCACCAGAATGCCCACCGCCAGCGCCAGCCCGCCCAACGTCATGATGCTGATCGTCTGGCCCAGCGCATACAGCCCCAGAATCGCGCAGATCACCGAAAGCGGGATGGAGATCACGATAATCACCGTGCTCCGCCAACTGCCCAGGAACAGCAGGATCATCAGCCCCGTCAGCGCCGCGGCAATCACCCCCTCGCGCACCACGCCGGAAATCGCCGCCTTGACGAACAACGACTGATCGCCGATCGGCGCAATCGTCAGCGCCTTCGGCGACGCCGCCCGGATCGACGGCAACCGCGCCTTCAGATCGCTGATGATATCGAGCGTGGACGCATTGCCGGTCTTCTGCACCGTCATCAACGTCGCATTGCGCCCATCCACCCGCACCACATTCGTCTGCGGCGCAAAACCATCCCGCGCATGCCCGATATCGCGGATATAGGTGATCGTCCCATCCGATGCCCGCACCGGAAAATCATTCACCTCCGCCGCATCCACCGCACTGCCGTTCAGCCGCACATTGTATTCGAATTCCCCCACCTTCTCGGTGCCGGAGGGAATGATCAGGTTCTGCGCATTGACCGCCGCCACCACATCCTGCGCACTCACACCCCGCGCCTGCATCTTCGGCTGGTCCAGATCCACCTGGATCTGGCGCGTCTTGCCACCATACGGAAACGGGATCGACGCACCCGGCACCCCCGCCAGCTGCGTCCGCACGAAATTATTCGCCAGATCGTACAGCCCCTGATCGGGAATCGTCCGGCTCGACAGCGCCAGCTGAATGATCGGCACGCTGGACGCATTGTACGCCAGCACGAAAGGCGGCGTAATGCCCGGCGGCAACTGCCGCAGCATCGTCTGCGCCACCGCCGTCACCTGGCTCATCGACAGATCGACATTCGCCCCTTCGTGGAAGAAAATCTTGACGACCGCCACACCCGTCAGCGACTGCGACTCGATATGGTCGACATCGTTAACCGCCACCAGACAGGCACGCTCGAACACACTGGTAATGCGACCGCCCATCTCCTGCGGCGGCAAACCATTATAGGTCCAGATCACCCCCACGACCGGTATCGTGATGGCCGGAAAAATATCCGTCCCCATGCCCAGAACCGCATACGGCCCCAGTATCGCCAGTAAAATCGCCAGAACGATGAACGTATAGGGCCGATCGAGGGCGAGCCGCACAATCCACATAAGCTGCGATTTCCCTTGATCGTCGGGCGGTATCCAACGTCTTCGCCGTGGCCTTCGCCAGCCACAGCCGCCCGGAACGGTCGCGATTCATAACGCGACAATTAACACGGTGTAATACACAACTCCGTGCGACCGATGAGGAAAAGTCTTGCGATGTATCTTAAGATAGTACACTCATAAGATATATCGAAGGAGAGCACACATGCACTTCCACCACCACATCCGCCACGCCATCGGTCGCCACGGCGGCTTCGGCGACGGCTTCGGTCGCCGCTTCGGCGGCCGCTTCGGCAAACGCCACGGGGACGACTTCCCCGGCGGTCGCAAACTCAACGCCGAGGAACTCCAGCTCGTCATCCTCGCCCTGCTCGCCGAAAGCCCGGCCCACGGCTACGAAATCATCCGCCGCCTGGAGGAACGCTCCAACGGCTTCTACAAGCCTAGCCCCGGCATGGTGTACCCCGCCCTCACCTATCTGGAGGAAATCGGCCAGACCGCCGTCACGCAGGAAGGCACCCGCAAACTCTACACCCTGACGGAAGAAGGCCGCACGCACCTGAAAGCCCATCAGGCCCAGGCCGAAACCATCCTCGACCTCCTCGCCCGCATCGGCAGCCGCATGGCCGACGTACGGGACGCCTTCGCCGGCCTGCACGACGCCGACCCACAGGCCGCGGACAGCCTCCACAAGGCCCGCCACGCTCTCAAGAGCGCGCTCTACCGCCTGCGCGGCTGCACCCCCGTCGAAGCCCGACGCATCACCGACATCCTCAACCGCGCCACCGCCGAAATCCTTGGAAAGCCCGATTGATGAACCATATCGCCCGCACGCCGCTGCGCGTCCGCCACCCGCTCCGCCTGCGCCGCATCCACGTCGCGCACGTCATCCCCCTGTCCCGCAACATGCAACGCATCGTCTTCACGGGCGACGACCTGCACGACTTCGCCACCGCCGCGGCGGACGACCACGTCAAACTGTTCTTCCCCCGACCCGGCACACAAAATCTCACCCTGCCGGACCTCGGCGCCGATCGCCGCACCACACCCGATCCCCGCGTCATCGCCCGCGACTACACCCCGCGCCGTTTCGACCCGGAAACGCGCGAACTCACCATCGATTTCGTCCTGCACGACGCCGGCCCCGCCACAAGCTGGGCAGCCCAGGCCAGACCGGGCCAGACACTCGGCATGGGCGGCCCCAAAGGCTCCTATATCGTGCCGGAAGACTACACCCATTACCTCCTGATCGGCGACGACACCGCCCTGCCCGCCATCGCCCGTCGCCTCGCGGAAATGGCCCCCGGCACACCCGTCACCGTCCTTGTCGAAACCCTGGCGACCAACACGGACTACCCCCTGCACACCGCCGCCCAGGCCAGCATCCACCGCTGCCGCCCCACATCGGCAAACAGCAACACCATGCCGGAACTCGACCGCACCCTGCGCCGCATCATCCTGCCCTCAGCCGATACGCATGTCTGGATCGCCGCGGAGATCGACACCGTCCGCCGCCTGCGCGACCACCTCATCCACGAGGAAGCCATCCCCCGCACCCAGATCCGCGCCGCCGGCTACTGGCGCCACGACACCCCCAACGGCGGCGCCCGCGTGGAGGACTGACCAGAGGACTGACCACAGGCGCGCCCCTCACACCCCATCCGGCGTCCACCCCGGCGGCGCCATCTCGAACCCGTCGAAGGAAAACGCCGGCGCCACCACGCAACTCACCAGCACCCAATCCCCATCCACTTCCGCCGCCTGCCATTCGCCGGGCGCCACCACGGCCTGCGGCAGTTCCCCTGCCGCCCAGTCCGTCCCCAGCCGCCGCGTCCGCATCACACCGTCCCGCGCCGTCAGCAACCGCAACGCCGCCCCCGCATGATGCAGCCAGATCTCCGACGCATCCACCCGATGCCAGTGCGATCGCTGCCCGCGCGCCAGCAGATAATAGATCGCCGTCCCCGCCCCACGCCCACCGTCGGCCGACGGCGCCCGCCACGTCTCACGATACCACCCACCCTCCGGGTGCGGCTGCAATCCCAGACGTTCGATCAGGTCTTCCGCGCGCATGTCCATCATCCCTTTCATCCCAACACATCAGGAAACAAGCACACCGTCGTCACGTTGATCGTCAAGCAACAAAAGCAGGCGAAACACGGCCTCGAACTGCGCAGGAAATTCGATCGCGGCGGCACCGAGGTCGGCGTCAAACGCGCCCACCAACTCATCGACCAGCACGCGCTGGACGCCGCTGAGGTCAAGGCCATGCGCCATGTCCGCCATCAATCAACCGATATCGGCCCGCACGCCACAGACAAGTTCTCACACCGACGACGAAACAGAAAAAACGCGGGTCTGCTCGACCTTGTAGGAGACGCGACGAACCGGCGAGTAGATCGCATCGACAGGGATAAGCCCGATCGGCGCATTTTGGCGATTATACCATTTGCAAACATGTCTGTTTAGGGGGGAAAGGAGACGATCAGCTAACGAGTTATATGAACGTGATAACTGACGTCCATTGCAGCAGCGCTTCTCGAACCTAAGTTCTTTGAAGAAGACACCTTCTGCTTGGATAGGCGTCGATCAAGTGTGTACCAGAAAGCGCTCAGCAATAAGACTACTGGCCGGAGGTGATACGGATCTTGCAGGAATCATGAATTTTCCTACGCCTATCGAGCCACACTAAAATTGCAGAATAGGAACTTGGCTAGCCGCATGGATGAGAAGAAATGACGGCCAGCATGTACACTTAATTCGGTTCATGGCGTTCTCCGAGCGAATGCTTCGATCTGTGCGCCCAGATCAGGGCGGGACCCATCGAGCATTTCGGCCAGCCGTCCGTCCTTGGTTATCAATGCCACAGCAGGGATCTGTCGAATACCGAACCTCGTAAAGGCTTGATTGTTTTCATCCAGCAGTATCCGAAATCCGGGACCGAACAGGGTGCGGAACGAAGCCATATCTGCTGGTTCAGTCCAGAGTTTCGCGCCGATAACCTTCCAGTCGAGCCTGGAGTTTGTGACAAGTTTCTGTGCAATTTCTCGTGTGCGGGCACAGTTTCGGGCGGTCGGCGGATCCATGGTAGAAAGATAGCTTTCACACCAAGGCGCGGTAAACAAAACGACCTGAGGCCGTGTTGCGCCCTCTGGACGTAAGGGCACTGCAGCCTGCGTAGCGTCGCTCAGTGCCAGAGTTGGTACTTCGGCTCCAACGGCCAGAGGCGGGGTAGGTGTAACATCCGCAAATTGAAGGTGCGCTGTTGTACGGGGTTTGGCGACAACGCGTTCAAGTGCCGCCTCGAGTGCTGCACCATCCTGATGGCCGAGATAGGCCAGTCGACCATCACGGTCGATCAGTACGTGCAGAGGCGTGGCGCGGATATGGAGCCAGTCGCTCAGCCTTCCGTCATCGACCACAACTGGCATGGTTAGACTTGCTTTTCTGACAAAACTGACGATTTTGTCATGTTTTTCTCCAAAACCGATATCCACGGCAACAATACTCATGCGTGACTTATAACGCTGGTAGAGCCGCTCAAACCCAGGCATCTGGGCCCGACAGGGAATACAATAGGTCGCCCAAAGCTTGAGATAGACCGGGCCTTTGTGAGCCAGTTTCACAAGGTCCAGTGTCTGGCCATCAAGTGTTTGCCAGCTCAGGCCAGGGACAGACTTACCTATCATTTGAGAGAGGGTCGGATCTTCAGCGACGAACGCTGCAGGGTCTGGCGCGGGAGATGTGTTCGCCCATACAGAGTGAGGCGCAGACGTTATGAGAAGCGCTGCGAGAGCCACAAGTCCATATCGAAAACCAGGCATGAGAGAGGTCCGTGTCATTGTTGGAGAGAACACATAGCGAGTGGCAAACAGCGCCTTAACAATCGCTGGCAAGGAACTGCTAAAGCGTCGAGTGCATCAAAGTGAGAAGTTGTCGGCAATCGGCTTCGACCCGTTCCGAACGAACGTTGGCAACGCCAAGCAACACGCCAGATCTTGCTCGTGAGCCCCTGGCAAACCATGCGGAAAGAGGCGTTACCCCAAGAGAAACAGTCCGTGCCTGATGCGCCAGTTGAACGTCATCAAAGCCGGAGGGCAAAGGCAGTACAAGCGACAGGCCAGCGCTTTGCGGTAACGAGGCGCCGCATCGAAGCAAAGTATCGCGTAGCAGATCACGGCGTTCGGTGTAAGTTTGGCGTGTACGGCGCAAATGCCTGAAATAATGTCCTTCGCGCATGAAATGCGTTAAGGCGATCTGCACGGCGTTGTTAGGCGGCGTCGCGAGCCACCAGGCTGTCTCGGTCAAACGCTTTACGAGTGCCTGGGGGGCGACAACAAAGCCAAGTCCGATCATGGGAGCGAGTGTTTTACTGAATGTTCCGATATGGATGACACGGTCGGCGCCGTCGCCCGCAGCAAGTGCTGGGGACGCTTGGCCATCCAAGTGAAGCTCAGCTAGATAGTCATCCTCAATGATCCAGCTGTTGTTTTGCCTGGCCCAGTCAATTAGAGCTCTGCGTCTTTCGGGACTCAGTGAGACACCCGTTGGGGCCTGCTGGCCAGGTGTGACGAGCGCCAAAGCTGCTGCAGGCGCTATAGTATGCCCAAGTTCCACATCCAGCCCCTCGCGATCCACGGCTACAGGCACGGGGTGTACACCTGCGCTTTCGAGCGCCAGACGCGTGATCGGAAAACCCGGGTCTTCCACCCATGCCTGCTTTCCAGCGGAATCGATGGCCCGCAGCACCATGGCGAGCCCACTCCTGAACCCGGTCGTAATCAGTATCTGCTCTGGCGAGCAGTACACCCCCCGCGCAAGAGCAAGATGAGAGGCGAGCGCGGCCCGTAATTCCGGCAGACCACACGGATCCATCACGCCAGTATTCAGCGCCGAGGCCTGTACCCCTCGCCGGTGCATCCGAGCCCAGAGAGTAGCCGGAAAAGCGTCATGCGCGGGAACACCCATTTGAAAAGCAAGTGGACGGTCGGCTCGTTGCTGGAATAAAGCCAGCGGACCATCATCGTCAATGGAGGTCACCCCACTTGGACCAGAATTGCGCTGGATTGCGGGAGGCATGGGCATTAAAATCGGGAGGACTTCTACCACACGCGTCCCAGCAGCTTTTGTGGCGCAAAGGAGCCCGCGATCAATCAATCTGTCGTAAGCTGTGCGAACCGTCCCGCGCGCAACGCCCAATTGGGTTGCGAGGTCACGCCAGGATGGAAGACGACTGCCTGCAGGAAGAACCCCCAAAGATATGGCTCTCTCAATGTGCAGGGCGATCTGTTCGTTCAGGGAGTGTGCGCTCTGCCTGCTGAGTGTAATTGCCGCAAACGGAGCGAATAGCTCGGTCATGTCAGACACACAGCCTCATGCGTTGTCCCCAACCTGGAGGTTTGCCTGTTGAGCTTGGTGTTTTGCAAAGAAACCGAACTTCAAGTTTGAGAGAACCTGTTTGAGCTCTGCGTGCTGTTCGGATTTGCAACGAACAGCTGTGCCTTGCACAGGCACAAAGTGCAAATCACAAAGCCCGATGCAATTCAGGACCGCCTTTAGATAGGGGGTAAAAAAATCGGGCTGCTGTGCACCGTCACCGAAGATCATGCCGCCGGCGGCAACGCCGATAAGTACGGGTCGATCTTTGACGAGCCCCACTTTGCCGCTGGGACGCACGGTGAAGGTCCGGTTCACGCGCACTACGTGGTCGAGCCAGGATTTGAGGGCAGCAGGTACTGTAAAATTATGTACGGGCGTACCCACCACTAGGATATCGGCTGTTTCGACTTCCCGAATCAGAATATCGGACAGCGCAGTCGATCCCCGCGCCGTACTCTCACTGCTTTTAGGGGGACTGGTGAGCAGTGTTGCATAGTCTGCATCGGGAGGAGAAAGAGTACTGATATCGCGCATGACCACAGTTACTCCAGGCCAGAGCGTAGAGAGCCCCGCGACAATCCCCGCTGAAACAAGGCGGCTTTGCCCATCAGGGCGGGGGCTACAATCGATATGAAGAATCTGCAACGAGTGGCACCGCGTGTGTTTATGAACGTCTCTGTGTCATCGCCCTATCAGACATGCAGCGACAGGCCCAAGAATGTACTATTTGAGTGTACCAAGTCTCCTGATCATGCCGTAGTAGCCAAATGTCCCGCTCTTAGGCTCAGGACCTATTAATTTGATTGCGGAAATCTGATGCAGGCTCTGTGAGGAGACTGAAGATGAGCGATCTATTTTGGCTGACGGACGAGCAGATGGAGCGTCTGCGGCTGTTCTTTCCCAAGAGCTACGACAAACCACGCGTTGATGACCGCCGTGTGCTGAACTGCATCATTTTTGCAAACCGCAAAGGTCTGCGATGGCGTGATGCGCCTCGGAAATACGGCCCACACAAGACCCTGTACAACCCCTGGAAGCACTGGGGCACCACGGAGATCTTCACCCGGAGGATGGACTGACTGGCTGCCTGAAAGGCAGAGCCTCAGACCATCATGATTGATGCGACGTATCTCGAGGCGCACCGTACGGCTTCGAGCCTGCGGTTAAAAAAGGGGATCAGGACGGACGACCGCTGATTTTCATGATTGTGGGGCAGATCAGCGATTATACCGGGCGGCTGCCTCGCTGCAACCGTCATCTTCTGGCTATGAGGCCCAAGCGGATATGAGAACCTTTGAGAGAATAGTCGGAAGCGTATGCTAAGGTTTTCCTCATTTAAAAAAACGGAATATCCTCATTCCTGAGAGCGTACGTCACGCAAACGAGAGATTTTCGAAATAATGCTTATAGACAAATATGTTCCGAGCTTTCATTTTCGTGAACGGCACACGCTGGAAATAAGCGCGCAAGCTTCTGATGTGCTTCGGGCCGCCATAAATTATCAGCCAGATAATGATCCAATCATTCGTGCTGCTATTGTCATTCGGGAATTTCCCAACAAGATCATTGATCGAATTAAAAGAAATTCACTTCCGGCCAGACGACCATTCAGTCTGAGAAACTTTACTATTCTGGAGCATTTAGAGGATCGCGAAGTGGTTCTGGGCCTCGCTGGCCGCTTCTGGCAAGCAGACTACGGACAGGTTCCTTTGCAAGACAGTGAAGATTTCATGCGTTTTAACGCTCATGGTGCAGCCAAGTTGGCTCTAAATTTTTCTGTCGAATGTCTTGGTAACAACCGGACGCGCCTCGCTACCGAAACGCGCATCTGTTGTCTTGACGTCGAGGCAAAGCGAAAATTTACGCCTTACTGGTATCTGATACGTCCGGTCAGCGGATTGATAAGACAAAAGATGCTTGGGAGCATCGGGCGCACGGTCACGGTTTAGTAGTCTGGTTGTACAGACACTGTTTCATGGCCAACACGACACCCCAGAGACAGAACAACGCCCCACTGTAAATCACATTTCCAAAACCGATGGAAACACTCCGCGCCTATTGATCTTGCAAAAGCTCATACATATGGATGTCCAAAATTATAGCCCGGATTGCAGCTTTGGCGCGGCAGTCGTCCACATAGGTTGTCAGGACGGACGGTTTAAGGTGATACGTTGCCCCCAAAAGCATGCGGCGGCTCTTAGGTCACGTAAGCGACGCAATCGACCGCGCCCAAACAAGGGCGCCACAGCACAAACATAGTGCAACATGGAAATTGAATTTTAAATCCATCATGTCCGCAATGAGGAAATTAGCGTGGCCATCTGAACGGCAGAGATGAGGCGTAACCAGCCATATCCACAAACAGTATAATCGCCAAAAAAAGGGCGGCCCGAAGACCGCCCTTCCCCAAAACCGTTAATGCAACAGATTACTGCCCGTCGCCATCATCGCTGTCGTCATCCGGCGCGTTCGGCGACACCGCAATGAACAACTGCTGCCCATCGCGCAGAACACGCAGCAGGATCGGCTGCTTGGCCTTCAGCACGCCCCGTACCGCCGTCATCACCGCCCGCGGATTCTCGACCGTCGTGGTGCCGACCGCCTGAATGATGTCGCCCGGCCGGATGCCGGCATGCTCCGCCGCCGAACCCTGCGCCACATCGCTCACCACCGCGCCATGCACCGTCTCGTCCACGCCCAGCTGCTGCCGCAGATCGGGCGAAAGCGGCGCCAGCGATACGCCAATGCGCCCGCTATTGCCCTGATCCGAATCATCCGACCCATTGTCGTTATCCGAACCGCCCTTGCCCTTGGCCATGTTGCCAACCGTCACGTCGATCGTCGTCGGCTTGTTGGCCCGCAGAACACCCAGCGTCGCCTTCGATCCCGGCGCCATGGACACCACATGCACCGCCAGATCATGCCCGTCCTTGATCGGCTTGCCATTCAGCGTGGTGATCACATCGCCACTCTTCACGCCCGCCTTGTCCGCCGGCCCCTTCGGATTGACACTCGCCACCAGCGCGCCCATCGGCGGCGCACCCGGCGCGCTCGGCTTCAGCCCCAGCGCCTGCGCCATCGTCGGCGAGATGTTCTGGTCCGTCAGGCCCAGATAACCACGCACCACATGGCCCGTCTTGCGAATCTGGTCGACCACGTTCTTCACGGTGTTGGACGGTATCGCAAACCCGATGCCGATCGACCCGCCGGACGGCGAAATAATCGCCGCGTTCACGCCGACAACCTTCCCATCCTGCGAGAACAGCGGCCCACCGGAATTGCCATGATTGATCGGCGCATCCGTCTGGATGAAATCGTCATACGCACCGGAATTGAGGTTACGCCCCCGCGCCGAGACGATACCCGCCGTCACCGTGCCACCCAGGCCGAACGGATTGCCCACGGCCACCACCCACTCGCCCGGCTGCACCGCATCGGAATCGCCCAGCTCGATGAACGGCAACGTGCCATTCGGCTTGATCTTCAGCAGCGCCACGTCCGTCTGCGGATCGCGCCCGACCACCTTCGCCGGCAACGTCGTGCCATCGTCCAGCGTCACGGAAACACGCGTCGCCCCGTTCACCACATGGTTGTTCGTCACGATGTAGCCATCGCCGGAGATGATGAAGCCCGAACCCCGCGCCTCGACCGTGCGCTTGGGCTGCTGCTGCGGCATCATCTGGAACGGGAAGGGAAACGGGAACGGCATCCCCTGCTGCCCCTGGTCCGGCATCCCGCCACCACCGCCACCTTCCTCCTGCGCCGCCACATCCGCACGGATATGCGAGGTGATCGACACCACCGCCGGCTTCACCTGCTTCACCAGATTGACGAAGTTGGGCAGCGTCTGAACCTGCGTCTGCGGCTTGATCGGACCTTGCGCATGCGCGACAGGCGCATGGCCCAGACCGGCCAGAAGCGCCGGAACGGTCGCCAAAGCAAGAGCTCGACGGAATTTCGAAGGCGCGGTGCGCGGGCGAAAGACGTTGGGCATGGTGTTTCCGCATAAAAGCCGGGAACCGGCATGAAACCTGAACGGCCCCGTCAACAGGACAGGCCCGCAATCAACCGAAGCTGATCGCTCGGCAATATGGTGCGGTTCCCCTCAAACCCCAAATAACCGCCCGTGAAAGATCAGTAAGACATTTTTCGTCAAACGTTTCACCGCCCTTCACCGCCCCCGCAACCCACCGAAAAACCCGCGCAACAACACCGCACTCTCCCCGGCCCGAACACCGCCCACCACCTCCGGCCGATGCAGGCAACGCGGCTGCTCGAAAATGCGCGGCCCGTGCTCCACCCCGCCACCTTTCGGGTCATACGCACCGAAAACCACCCGCCGAACCCGGAAATGAACCATCGCCGCCGCACACATCGGACATGGCTCCAGCGTCACCACCACCGTGCATCCCGTCAGCCGCGCATCCCCCAGCCGCCCCGCCGCCTCGCGCATGGCCAGCAACTCCGCATGCGCCGCCGCATCGCACCGCGCCTCCACCTCGTTGCCGCGGATCGCCAGAATCCGCCCCCCGGCATCCAGCACCAACGCCCCCACCGGCACCTCGCCACGCCCCGCCGCCGCCCGCGCCGCCGCCAGCGCCCGGCCCATCGAATCCACCGTCACGACGCCGCCCGCCAGGCCAGAATTCGACATCCGGCAAAATACCCTTCTAAATCGACCCGCGCCGCCCGCCCCCGCCAGCCAACGGAACAACGACCAGAACAACGACCCCGCCGGAGAGAACGACCATGACCAACGCCATCGATTTCCAGGACACGCATTATGTTCATCGCTGGTCCGCCGAAAATCAGCACGAATACACACCCCCGAAGCAAAGCGATCTCGCAACCTGGCAAGACATGCTGACCTTCAACAACTACCCCGACACCCACACGCCCGAAGCAATGGCAGCCGTGGCGAACAGGGTGCTCGGAATCTACCAGCAAAACGGCCATATCCTGAAAACCGACGCCAGACCCGCCACCCCGGAACAACCAGCCGCCTATTTCGCCGCCGTCACCTTCTCAACCCCCGACTTCGTCGAAATCGTCTTCGCCCGACTCCAGCTGGTCGACGGCACCGGAAAATCCGTCATCTACTCACACCGCTTCTACGGCGATATCCAGCAGACCAGCCAACAGGCCGGCCACTGGCTCGAACAGAACGCCGCCGCCACGGAAGCCGCACTAATGACCCCCATCCACCTCCTCGAACCGACGCATCACGACTAGGCCCGACCGCATGCCCGCGCAAAAACCCCTCATCGGCGTCACGCTCGACGCCGAACCCGGCGCACCCGGCGCCTTCTCGCGCTTCCCCTATTACGCCCTGCGCCAACACTATCTGGACGCCATCACCCACGCCGGCGGCATTCCCGTCGCCCTTGGCCACCACCCCAACCACGCCGAAGCCCTCATGGCCCGGCTCGACGGCCTCGTCATCACCGGCGGCGCCTTCGATCTCGACCCCGCCCTCTACGGCGAGGCACCCCATCCCCAAACCACGCCCCAACCACAACGAACCACCGCCGAACGCGCCCTCCTGCGCGCCGCCCTCGCCCGCGACCTGCCGATCCTGGGCATCTGCGGCGGCATGCAACTCCTCGCCGTCGCCTTCGGCGGCACTCTGATCCAGCACATCCCCGACACACACCCCAACGCCCTGCCCCACGAACAACCCAACCCGCGCGACGAACCCGGCCACACCATCGCCATTACCCCCGGCACACACCTCGCCACCATGACCCACGCCACCACGATGCGCGTGAACTCCTCCCATCATCAGGCCGTCCGAACCCCCGGCGCACTGCGTATCAGCGCCCACGCCCCCGACGGCATCATCGAAGCCGTCGAACACCCCGAACACCCCTTCCGCCTCGGCGTCCAATGGCACCCCGAGTTCCTTATCGACCCCGCGGACCGGAATATTTTCGCATCTCTCGTCGAAACCGCACGATCCACCGCCTGAACGCGGCATTCCACACGTGCACCCGCCACCGAAATCCGCTATCCAGCCGCCGACGCAGCCGCACCAGGACCCATCATGACCGACGACGCCCCATCCAACGCCCCCGCCGACAAAGGCGAGCGGATCGCGAAATGGCTCGCCCGCGCCGGCACCGCCAGCCGGCGCGACGTCGAACGCATGATCGAGGAAAGCCGCATCCGCCTCAACGGCCAGCCCGTCACCCACCCCGCCACCTTCGTCCAGCCGGGCGACATCGTGCAGGTGGACGGCAAGGTCGTCGGCGCGGCCGAACACACCCGCGTCTGGCGCTACCATAAGCCCGACGGCCTCATGACAACCCACCGCGACCCGCAAGGCCGCCCCACCGTCTTCGAATCCCTCCCCGAAGGCATGCCCCGCGTCGTCAGCGTCGGCCGGCTGGACATCAACTCCGAAGGCCTGCTCCTTCTGACCAACGACGGCGCCCTTGCCCGCCGCCTGGAACTGCCGTCCAACGCCTGGGTCCGCCGCTACCGCGTGCGCGTCTTCGGCGTCGTGGACGAACGGCGCCTCGCCGCCCTCGCCAAGGGCTCGGAATTCGACGGCATCCAGTACGGCCCGATCGAAGCCGGGCTGGATTCGAAAAAAGGCGACAACGCCTGGCTCACCGTCTCCCTCCGCGAAGGCAAGAACCGCGAAATCCGCCGCGTCATGACCGGCCTCAACCTGCATGTCAGCCGCCTCATCCGCGTCTCCTACGGCCCCTTCCAGCTCGGCACACTGCAAAAACGCGAACTGGAGGAAGTCCCCGGCAAGATCCTCCGCGAACAGATCCCCGGCCTCGCCGCCCCGGCCCGCGCACGCACCCGCGCCAGACGCATCACGCCCGACACCACCCCCGACACACAGGAAGACTGATGCGCATCGTCGGCGGCGAACGGCGCGGCCTCACCCTCCGCGCCCCCGCCGGGCACACCACCCGCCCCACCGCCGACCGCACCCGTCAGGCCCTGTTCGACATGCTGCTTCACGCCCCATGGGGCGGCCGCGACCTGTTCGGCAACGCCGCCGTGCTGGACGTCTTCGCCGGCACCGGAGCGCTGGGACTGGAAGCCCTGTCACGCGGCGCCCCCCACGCGACGTTCATGGAAAAAGACCCCGCCGCCCGCGCCGCGATCGCCGCCAACATCGCCGCCTATCGCGCGGAATCCCGCACCCGCCTGCTCAACGCCGACGCCACGCGCCCACCCCGCGCCCCAACGCCTCACGCCATCGCCTTCCTCGACCCACCCTACGCACAGGATCTCGTCCCGCGCGCCCTGGACGCCCTCGCCCGACAGGGCTGGCTCACGCCAGACGCCCTCATCGTCGCCGAAACTGGCACGGACGAGCCGCCCCTCGCCATCGAAAACCCTCTCGCCGACCGCCGCTTCGGCGCCGCCCGGATCACGATCTGGCGCAACGCCGGATAAGCGGGCCTATACTTTCAGCCCACATGCTTTCATTGTAACGGCCAAGCGTGCCGCCACCCCGCCGCACGCGTCAGGGAGGCCACAGATGTCGAACCAGAACACGAACGGCGCGGCCGTCTCACGCAACCCCGCCACTGGCGAAACCCTCGCCACATACACCTTCCAGACCCCGCAGCAGATCGACCGCCTGCTCGACGACAACACGGCAGCACGCACCCTCTGGCGCGATACCCCCATGAACGAGCGCGTCGCAACCTATCACCGCCTGACCACCATCCTGCGCGAACGTCAGGACGCCCTCGCCGCCACCATTACCGCCGAAATGGGCAAGACGATCGACGCCAGCCGCGCCGAAGTCCGCAAATGCGCCGATACCATCGACTGGGTCGCCGATAACGGCCCCGCCATCCTGGCCGACGAACCCGCCCCCATCGACGGCGACGACACCGTCTACGTCTCCTTCCTGCCCATCGGCACGATCCTGGCCGTCATGCCCTGGAACTTCCCGCTGTGGCAGGCCATCCGGGCCGCAGGCCCCATCATGCTCTCCGGCAACGGCTTCCTCCTGAAACACGCCCACACCACCATGGGATCGGCCTTCGCACTTCAGGACGCCTATGAGGCCGCCGGCTTCCCGAAAGGCCTGTTCGCCAACCTGAACGTCGCCAACGACACCGTCGCCCAGGTCATCGAAGACCCACGGATCGCCGCCGTCACCGTCACAGGCAGCATGCGCGCCGGCTCGGCCGTCGCATCGACAGCCGGCAAGGCACTCAAGAAAAGCCTCCTGGAACTCGGCGGCACGGACGCCTTCATCGTCCTGGCCGACGCCGACATCGAACGCGCCGTCGAGGTCGGCATCCAGGCCCGCTTCCAGAACGCCGGCCAGGTCTGCCTCGCCGCCAAGCGCTTCATCCTGGAACAGCCGATCGCCGAGGAATTCACCCGAAAATTCGTCGAAGCCGCAAGAAAGGTGAAAGCCGGCGACCCGCTCGACCCCGCCACCACCATCGGCCCGATGGCCCGCGGCGACCTGCGCGACGAACTCCACGATCAGGTCGAACGCACGCTCGGCGCGGGCGCACGCCTCCTGCTCGGCGGCCGGAAAATCGACGGCATCGGCAATTTCTACGAACCCACCGTGCTGGCCGACGTGCAACCCGGCATGGCCGCGTTCGACGAGGAAACATTCGGCCCTGTCGCCGCCCTCACCACCGCCCGCGACACCGAACACGCCATCGAACTCGCCAATACCAGCGAATACGGCCTGAGCGGCAATATATGGACAGCCGATATCGCCGCCGCCCGCCAGATCGCGCGCCGTCTCGAAACCGGCGGCGTCTTCATCAACGGCTTCTCCGCCTCAAATCCCCGCATCCCCGTCGGCGGCGTGAAGAAAAGCGGCTACGGCCGGGAACTATCCCATTTCGGCCTCCGCGAATTCACCAACCCCCAGGTCGTCTGGGCCAAAACCCACCCCTGACGACACACCCGCCATCCCCGGCATCGAGACGGCCACACAGGACGCGCCCCAACGTATGGATGAATAACCCGGTGAGCGTATCTGATTGCATGACTTGACCGTCCAGAGACGTGGCATCTGCATCGGTCCTTCGATCGTTGGCACAGCGTCGGCCGATGGTGGAGGACTACTGGCGGCGCTGCGATCCGGCCTTCATGGACGGAGCGGGCGCCGAGAGCTTCTCGGCGTTCCTGTCCCGTGTCCGTCTCCTGCGCGCCCGACTGCAGGACGCGTCCGAGGCCTTCATCGTCGTTTTCGCCCATGGCCAGGTCATGCAGGCGCTTCGGCTGATCACGGCAATGCCGGACGCCGACAACGGGACTGTCATGGCGCTCTTCCCGACCTATGACCGGGATAACCCGATCGCCAACATTCAGGTGATTGTCCTGTCAGGAGACGACATCGTCGACTGCACCGTCAGCCTCTGAGCCGGGGACAGGCTGCCGGCAGGCCAAAAAGGGGGTGTGATTTATCACGCCTTTCGATCGGTTGGGCACGATCAGGCGACAGACAAGGCATTCAGAGCCGTGCGGTAATAGGCCAACCTTTCTGCCAGAGCATTGTGACCGCCATTGATCGCCCGTGTCAGACGGCGGTTGACGTGTTCGATACTTGAGGGATCCTCAGGATCCAGGCTATCCGCAACGGTGTTGAGATGCTTAAGGCGGGCGAAGAAAAATGCCGCCACGTCCATGTCTGTTCCCGGATCGTCCTCCAGAATTGATGGTCTTGAAGTCAGGGGCAGATCGAGGCCCTGGCCTACCTTGTTGTAATTGTCTCTTCCTGTAATCTGAATTCCGCCCCTTCCGCGATAGTTATATCCATCTCCTACCGTATTGTTTCCCAGATCACGCCGGTTTCCGTACCAATAATCGAAGTAGTCGCGTTGTGAGGTCGCAGTATGTGCGGGTCTGTCTGAACCCGGCAGATGAAAACCCTTGCGTTTCGTCCAGCCTTCATGCGTGCGTCGCAATTCGAAACTTTCGACAGCCAGTTGCGACAGAAAGGCCGCGGCCCTGAAGGACGTGTTGATCGCATAAACGCCCATGGCTGCATTCAGGGGAGCGAAATAGCGCACCGGGGCATGCGGCATGATGCGACGCAGGGTCAGAAACGGTATGGGCAGTACATTTCCTGAATATGCTGTGGCGGCCATGGCAATACTTAACCCTCGGTTAAGGAAAGAAACCATCAGGTATCTCGAAGTCGTAAGGTGGCGTTTCAGCATGAAGACCGTCCCGCCGGAAAAGGGAGGGGCCAAGACTGGATAATGTGCCTCCGTGGCAGGCCAGATTAGTGACCTCCTTATCGCCCCGTGCCACGGCAACGCCACCGACGAGCGTCGTTTCATCATGCTGCCCCCAGCGTCCGCTCGCGCGGAAGATGGTGTAGCGAAGTCCTTTCCTGATGAACGTGACATAGGCCCCCCCGCCGCCTGAAAAAGTCAGCGTATCGGCGTTAAATGCGGGTGAAGCCGTATCGTCATCAGCGGGATAGGACATTTCGACATTGCCCGGTTTGCCGAACCTGTAATGCAACTTCACACCGTCCTCGCAGATAGAGACGACCCCCTTGTCTGTCTCGCAGGAGAACACCGCGCGTTCCCGACTGGCGCAGAGGCCGGTATTTGCCCATCCTGCCGTGGTCGGCCCCAGAATAGATATAAACAGCAATGGTACAAAAATGCGGTACGCCATGTTCGCTGCCTCCTGATCCCGTCATCCTCCGATTTTTTACCCTGCTTGTGCCAAGGGTGTGAAGTGCCCCTTGAACGTCTGGTAGCCCTTACCCTCTCACAGACGGGCCATTACCTAGGGGCCTCACTAAATATCTGTTCTAGGGCCTGTTAGGTCTTGAATAACGGAACGGACTGCATAGCTGCTGATGATGAGCATGATGCAGTCTGTCTTTTCCGATACCGCATGGTCCATATGGGAGCCTTTAATCGAGGAAGTGCGTCCGAAGAGGAAGACCCCACCGAAAAACCTTCGACGGACGATCTCCGCGATTTTCTGGCGTCATCAGAACGGCGCGAAATGGCGCGCCCTTCCGTCTGAGTTTGGTCCCTGGTGGATTGCCGCACAGTTGTTCATTCGCCGGTCGAAGCTCGGTGTGTGGGAGCGCCTCTTTGAAAAGCTCAAAGACAGGGATCAGGCTCTCGGCATGGTCTTTCTCGATGGCACGACGATCCGTGCCCATCACAAGGCGGCCGGGGCCGCCAAAAAGGGGGATACAGAGGACGCCTCAGGGATCGTGAGGCGCCTGGCCACTCACGTGAAAGCTTTGGCACCAAGGTCTGCGTAGCTGCGGATGGACATGGCAGGGCAAGCCTTGAGCAGACGGACACTGACGGACGAGCAATGGAGCCGGATCGAAGGCCATCTTCCCGGCCGGCTCGGAACGCCCGGGCGGAGCGGCGTTGACAATCGACTGTTCGTGGGTGCGATCTTGTGGATGGCCGGCAATGCGGCGCGCTGGCGCGACCTGCCAGACGTGTTCGGCAAATGGACCGCGGTCCACGCTCGTTTTCGACGTTGGTCACACGCGGGTGTCTGGGAAAGACTTTTCCATGCCCTGGCCGATACGCCGGACTTCGAATATGTCCTGATCGACAGCACCATCTCGAAGGTTCATGCCGATGCGACGGGCGCAAAAGGGGGCTGAAGTTGCCGCCATCGGTCGTTCGCGCGGCGGCCTGACGACCAGGCTGCACGCTGTCGTCGATGCGATCGGCCTCCCGCTGCGGCTCCATCCGACGCCGGGACAATACGGCGACCGACCCCAGGCCGAGGCTCTCCTGTCCGGCCTGCAGGGCGTCGGCCATGTCATCGCCGACGCCGCCTTACGACGCAGACCCGCTACGCGCCTTCATCGCTGATGATCTCGGCGCAACCGCGCAGATCAAGGCCAATCCCAGCCGGGCCAGCATACCTCCGATCAACTGGAGCCTCTACAAGGAGCGCCATCAGATCGAATGCTTCTTCAATAAACTCAAACGCTTCCGCAGAATCGCCTTGCGATGCGAGAAAACGCTCACCGCCTTCATGGGCTTCGTCCATCTCGCATGCTCCATGATCTGGATACGCTGAATGCAGACAGCGCCTAGACGTCGAGATCAGCTTCGGTCTGGCAAGGGAGACGAACAGCCACGGAATTTGTACAGACAAAAGAATGGAAAAAATCACGCGCGGGTGTCCTGATGAACACATCTCGCACCACCCGCTGTCAACGTGCTTTCCCCGGACCAATCTCCCCATGCCACTGATCGTATGACAATGCTGAAATATCTCTTCCACGAAGGATCCATCGATCTCCCGGAAGGCACTCGTGATGACAGTGTTCAGATTTTCACGATACCCGTCCCGGACGTTCTCCCCTTAAGCCTTACAATCCGCCGGCAAGTTCGCTTGCCAGAGATTGCCCTGGCCGATTGGGCAAGCGCCGATCTGACAGAACGCGGACGTCGAGATTCCACTTTCGCGCTACATTGGCGTCGGGCGCATTCCTTTTCGGGTCGGTCCAGCGTGATTGCGGCAACGTCCTATGACAGGGGCAATGAAACGGTGGGCCAACGGATTGTTTATGTCGACAACGGACGCACCTGCATCATACTGACGATCAGCGTCCCTGGAGAATTTCAGTCGACGCAACTGAACATGACCAATAGCGTCTTCGGAAGTCTTCGGCTCACCGATCCCGAGTAACACACGCAAAGGTCAGCACATCATGCCCGACGCCAGACCCGCGGCACGGATTTCCGATATGCACGAATGTCCCGAGCATGTTGGCGGCCCCATCATGCTAGGCTCTCCGAATGTCTTCATCGGCGGACTGCCAGCCGCGCGCATCGGCGATATGGGCCTGTGTGTCGGACCTGAAGACGCTATTATTGAGGGATCGGCAACGGTATTCATCAATGGCCGTCCTGCGGCCCGTATGGGCGATATGACGGCTCACGGGGGCGTCATCATCGGAGGCTGCCCGACTGTTCTCATCGGAGATGGTGTCAGTTTTGGGAACGGCAGCTTCCCCGGCGCTCCCTGCCCGCGCAAGGCCGCCGCCGCAGGGGCGCCGTTCTACGAACCGTCTTGAGCCAGTCTGCCGCGAGCGCGGTCAAGTCCGTCCTGGACTCGATTCGAGAAAGGATTGCCCGATGGGGAGATGGCCCGGTTCATGTCGCCATGGATGGGGCACTCTTTGATGATCTTCCCGATATGCTCCGGAGGGCCGACTTCGAAAGCCGCCCTTTGTTTATCGAGCAGTCCGACCCCAAGATGCGCCGTGACGGCCCACATGCCGTCGTGTTTCCGCGCGAGCGTCTGGATGACTTCCTGATACTGCCCGACGTTACAAAAGGCGGTGTTTTCTGGAATGTCCCCAACTGTGACGCCATGACGTTCTACCGACATCTGCGAGGGCTGAACATGGCGCGACTGCCGACGCCGGCAACTGTCGAGCTATCGTCCGGCAGAAAGACGCGTATGGTCGTATTTCGCCACTTCGATCCCGCAAGTGTTCTGGTGACGCTGCCGGTCATGACGCCGACGCAGAGGGCGCGCATGTTCGGCCCCGCGCACGCTTTGCTCTTGGATACCCAGAGCCGGCAGGGCACGCTTGAAGCACGTCGCCGCAATAATTGGCCAGATGCTGAAAAAGGACCGCTCACCTTCAGCCGGGCACAAATGGACCAGGTCTCGGATGCCATGGTCGCGCGATCCCGCCACAACGTCATGGAATTTCTGAGAAGGGAAGCACCTGGCAGCACGAGCGATGCGTCCGACGACGTTCTTCTGTTTTTCGTCAAAGAAACGGAGCGACTTGCGCGCCACTGGGGCTTGACCACCGAGAAAGGCTTTAAGGCCTTCGCATGGATCCGGCTCCGGTCAAATGGAGAGGCCTTCGAGATGAACGATGTAAAAGCGTTCATCACTGACGGTCAGGCCGCTCCTGACGAACAGGCCCACGCCATAATGCAGGAGGTCATGCGGCGGGACCGGAAGGGGGCTGAGCGATGAGCGGCAGCGATAGGCTGCCGGAAGGCAATCTTTCCAGTGTCTCGGGCAAGATCGAGGGCACGGCTCCGACTTCAAAACTGACGATCCTGAACTCGTCAAGCAGCCTTTCGACGTATCAGGCTACGGACGGAAGTCTTTTCGGTCGCGTGACACAACCCGATATCTCTCCTGGAGTGCACCCGTTCGCCAGTTCTGCGAACTCTTCGGTTGACGGCGGCAGCTCGAACGCAACCATCAATACAGGCAACGATATTTTTAACCGCTCGATGGCACCACCCGTCCCGAGCGATACGAAGAGTTCAACGGTCGATACCGGAAAGAGCGCGGGGCAAGCCGCGTCGCAGTCGGGACGCGCCAATCCGGGAGCCGACGCAGGGCCAACGCAAAAGGCGCCGTCGCCGACCGTGAAAAACGGCAAACCAGATAATAGTTCCACAAGACGCGAGGACGGACCCTGCGTCACCTGCGCAGCAGAGCGTCCTGAAACGACCGATGTTACGGCAGAAAAGCATGCAGAGCTTATGCAGTGGGAAAAATTCCGGACGGGACTGGAAGCGGCATCAGCGGCGTATCAGCCTCCCGAAACGCGTATAGCGCCTGCAGGATATCGAAATGCGAATGCGGAGGATTTGAACAGCCTTGGTTTACGGGAAGATATGCTGGAGCATCCCCTCAACAAAGGCAGGAAAACAGAGTTTCGCGCGGCCGTCTTCATCCATCGGGAAACGGGAGATGCGATTGTCGCTTTTAAGGGAACGACGTCCTGGACGAAATGGCCAACCCTTAGGAGTCCGCATATTTTGGGTCAGGATGTAGCACAAAATTTGAGGCAGGGTCTCGGCCGGGAAAGTTTTTACTACACTCAGGCTCAATTTATAGCTGGGCAAATTCAAAGATATGCAGCCGGTCGTAATGTTGTTTTTGTCGGGCACTCTCTGGGTGGCGGCATGGCCTCCGCTGCCAGTCGGGCCACGGGGCTCCCGGCGATCACCTACAACGCGGCCGGACTTCATGCCAGGACGGTGCCCTATATGCAGGGAAATCAGATCGACGCCGTCTCTCTGAAAGGGGATGCGCTGACCTGGCTGCAACGGCACCTGCCAATGCCAAAGGCGGCGGCAGATAAGGTCTGGGAACTGGATCCGGGAACAAAAACGACCAGTCTGGCGGAAAAAATGCCCATATTGAAGAATGGCCTCTATCACATGGGCGGCTACATCAAGAAGGCGATCGGCGAGAAAATAGAAAGTCTCGAATCCCTGCTGAATGGAGGAAATTGACGTGGGATGGTTTGGAAAGAAGAAGTCATATGATGGCGAACTGATAGACGCCATCATGGGGAGCGAAAGAAAGGAAGCTATGGATCTTGTTAAGTCTGGAGCAAGTCTTGAAGAAAAATACGACAGATACGCCGGTTCAACGCCTCTGCTCATGGCGTCAGCAACGGATCAATGGGATTTGGTTGAATTTTTTATCGAATATGGAGCAAATATTTGGGCGTACAGTAAATTTGGCATGAATGTTGGTGACTATGCTGAAGGCAGTCGCGTTATACCTGACTGCCCCGAAGGTCAGGCTTTGCAGCGCGTCAGGGCAATCCTGCACCAGCGAGGCTTCCCTTCCCCGGCACCGCACCCAAAGGAGGTCGTACGCCTGGCCGCGGAAGGCAAATGGCCGCCTGCGGGGGCGCATTGAAGATGGAGGCCCCACGCAATCATCTTTCGATCGCTCTTCCGGAAGGCTGGCGCGATGAGTCGACAATCCTCATCAAGGCACCGGTCATCGACATGAGGATGCCGTTCGCTCCCATCTTCGGCACCCAGCGGGAGCCGCTCCCCGAGGACTTCGTCGGCATGGGATACGAGGGCCTCGAGCTCTATGCCCAGCATCATCTTCGGTATCTGAAGCGGGAGTATGAAAACGTCGTTGTCGAGGCCGATCCGGCCAATTCGCTGGATCGTTCGATGCGCGAGATGATCGTGCGGTGCGACCTCGAGGAAATGACCGTCACGCAGTGGATCACCCTTTCATACTGGAATGAGGCAACCGTTCTCATCACAACAGCTGCGGCCGGCTATCTGGATTTCCCCTCTCTGGAGCAGACATTTCGACGACTGCGTGAAACCTTGCGCATTTCATAAGATGGGCCTTCGGAAAAGCCGGACTTGTGCCAATGACCCGCAAGAGCTGTGCGATGCGCGGGAAACGTGTCATTTCAGGGGCCGGCTGCCGTTGAGGACGAAGAAACGCCTTTCGTGTAATCAGCCTTTTAGGATCACGTCCACTTGATCGGGTTGATATCGTTCTGCGAAAACGC